>JANNGZ010000093.1:0-3549 GCA_031404155.1 Burkholderiales bacterium | reverse complement strand
CAAGCGGTGCGGCCGATCGACTTCGCCACCTTCTGCCGCGGCGAACACCAGGCCGCCGGCCAGCACCTGCTTGCCGCCGACACCTTGAACTGGGTGCTCTACCCCGACGACAGCACACCCGCCGGCCGCGAGCTGCGCCTGAAGCAGGAGTTCCTGCTCGTCAGCGCGTCCTTGCAGGACATGCTGGCGCGCCACCTGCGCGAACACACCAGCGTGGCCAGCTTCGGCCGCCACAACGCGGTGCACCTGAACGACACCCACCCCGCGCTTGCACCGGCCGAGCTGATGCGCCTGCTGCTCGACGAACATGCTCTGGAGTGGGACGACGCCTGGCGCGTCACCCGCGAGGCGGTGAGCTACACCAACCACACCCTGATGCCCGAAGCGCTGGAGACCTGGAGCGTGCCCTTGATGGCCGGCCTGCTGCCACGCCACCTGGAAATCGTCAACGAGATCAACCGCCGCCTGCTCGACGAGGTGCGCCTGCGTTTCCCGGGCGACGAGGCCCTGGTGGCGCGCCTGTCGCTGGTCGACCAGCACGGCGAACACCGGGTGCGCATGGCCGCGCTTGCGATCGCCGCGTCGCACAAGGTCAACGGCGTCTCGGCGCTGCATTCGCAGCTGATGGTGAAAACCATCTTCGCCGACCAGGCGCGGCTGTGGCCCGAGCGATTCATCAACCTCACCAACGGGGTCACGCCGCGGCGCTGGTTGATGCAGGCCAACCCGGGTTTGTCCGCGCTGCTCGACGAACAGATCGGCAGCGCCTGGCGCCAGAACTTGGGCGAGCTGGCGCGCCTGAAGCCCGTCGCGGCGGACGGCGGTGTCGGCGAGGCTTTGCTGCGCGTCAAGCACACGAACAAGACGGCACTTGCCGCGCGCATCCGCCGCGAGCTCGGCATCGCGGTCGACCCGTCGAGCCTGTTCGATGTGCAGGTCAAGCGCATCCACGAGTACAAACGCCAGCTGCTCAACCTGCTGCAGGTGGTGGCGCGCTACCAGGCCATCCTGGCCCACCCGAACGCCGGCTGGGTACCGCGCACCGCGATCTTCGCCGGCAAGGCCGCCACCGCGTACCACGCGGCCAAGCTGGTGATCCAGCTGGTCCACGACGTGGCACGGGTGGTCAACGCCGATCCGCGGGTCCGGGACCGTTTGAAGCTGGTCTTCATGCCCAACTACGGGGTCAGCCTGGCCGAGGCGATCATCCCGGCGGCCGACCTCTCCGAGCAGATTTCCACCGCCGGCACCGAAGCCTCGGGCACCGGCAACATGAAGTTCGCGCTCAACGGTGCGCTCACCATCGGCACCTGGGACGGTGCCAACATCGAGATGGCCGAAGCCATCGGCGTCGACGACGTCTTCGTGTTCGGCCTGCGTGCCGACGCGGTGGCGCGCACCAAGGCGATTGGCTACGACCCGCGCCTGCATGTCGAGAAGAACCTGGCGCTGCGCGGCGTGCTCGATGCGATTTCGAGCGGCGCATTCTCAGGCGGCGAGCGCGGGCGCTACGATGCCCTGATCCAGCCGCTGCTGCAACGCGACCCCTACATGCTGATGGCCGATTTCGCCGACTACCAACAAACTCAAGGCCGAGTCGACGCGCTGTTTGTCCAGCGCGAAGCCTGGGCCGGCGCCGCGCTGCGCAACATCGCCGGCATGGGCAGCTTCAGCGTCGACCGCACGGTGCGCGAATACGCGCAGCGGGTGTGGTCCGCGCCACCCCGGGTTTGAGGTGCCGATGCTGAGCGACGCGGAGGTACGCGCGCTCGTCGCTGCCGAGCATGCCGATCCCTTCTCGGTGCTCGGCCTGCATGCCGACAGCGGGGGCGTGCTGTGGCTGCGCACGATGCTGCCGGGCGCGCTGGCGGTGACCGTGTACGACACGCTCAGCGACGCCCGTGTGGTCAACCTGGTGCGCCGCCACGCGAGTGGTTTGTTCGAGGGCCAGATGCCCGGGCGCGATGAACGCTTCGACTACCGCTTGCAGGTGGTCTGGGGCGAAGGCGGTACCGGCCGTTATGCCGACGCCTATGCACTCGGCCCGCTGATCGGCGACGCCGACCTGCACTACCTGGCCGAAGGCAGCCACCGCCGTGCCTTCGAGGTGCTGGGTGCGCATCCGATGACCCTTGGCGACGACAAGCACCAGGTGACCGGGGTGCGCTTCGCGGTCTGGGCGCCAAACGCCAAGCGGGTCAGCGTGGTCGGCGACTTCAATGCCTGGGACGGCCGGCGGCATGTGATGCGCTCGCGCGGCGGCTCGGGCGTGTGGGAGATCTTCGTGCCGCATGCCGGTGTCGGCGACGGCTACAAATTCGAGTTGATTGCAAGCGACGGCCGCCTCTTGCCGCTGAAGGCCGACCCCTTCGCCCGCGCCAGCGAACTGCCGCCGGGCACTGCGAGCCTGGTCGCCGAGCTGCCCGAACCCAAGGCGCTACCCGCAGGCCGCGCGCAAGCCAACTCGCGGCAGGCGCCGATCTCGATCTACGAGGTGCACCTGGGCTCCTGGCGGCGCAGCCCCGAGGGTGATTTCCTCGACTGGGACGCCTTGGCCGAAACACTGCCGGCGTACGCCGCCGAGCTTGGCTTCACGCATATCGAACTGCTGCCGATCACCGAACACCCGTTCTACGGCTCCTGGGGCTACCAGGCGCTCGGCCTCTTTGCGCCGAGCGCGCGTTACGGCGACGCCGACGCCTTCGAGCGTTTCGTCAGCGCGTGTCATTCGCAAGGGTTGGGCCTGCTGCTGGACTGGGTGCCGGCGCATTTCCCGAGCGACGCGCATGGCCTGGCGCAGTTCGACGGTACCGCGCTCTATGAATACGCCGACCCGCGCGAAGGTTTCCATCGCGACTGGAACACCCTGATCTACAACTTCGGCCGCCGCGAGGTGCGCAACTTCCTTGGCGCCAGCGCGCTGTACTGGCTCGAACGCCATGGTGTCGACGGCCTGCGTGTGGACGCGGTGGCGTCGATGTTGTACCGCGACTATTCGCGCAAGGCGGGCGAGTGGATCCCGAACGCCCGGGGCGGGCGCGAGAACCTCGAAGCCATCTCGCTGCTGCAAAGCGTGAATGAAATTGTCGGCGCCGAATGCCCCGGTGCGATCACCGTCGCCGAGGAAAGCACCGCGTTCCCGAAAGTCTCGGCGCCGGTGTTCGCCGGCGGCCTGGGCTTCCACTACAAGTGGAACATGGGCTGGATGAACGACACCCTGCGCTACATGGCCGAACAACCGGTGCACCGGCGCTGGCACCACGACAAGATGAGCTTCGGCATGGTCTACGCGTTCAGCGAGAACTTCGTGCTGCCGCTCTCGCACGACGAGGTGGTGCACGGCAAGGGCTCGATCCTCGGCCGCATGCCCGGTGACGAATGGCAGCGCTTCGCCAACCTGCGCGCGTACTACGGTTTCATGTGGGGCCACCCGGGCAAGAAGCTGCTTTTCATGGGCCAGGAGTTTGCTCAAGCCGAGGAGTGGAGTCACGACAGCGAGCTGCCCTGGGCCCAGCTCGACCAACCGCGCCATGCCGGCGTGCAGCGCCT
>JANNGZ010000092.1:0-28296 GCA_031404155.1 Burkholderiales bacterium | reverse complement strand
TGCTGGGGAATCACGGCCAGCGAAGGCCCCGGTCCCGGCACGCTCAAGGTCGGTGGCATCGAGCGCCAGTTCTTCGACTACCTGGCGCGTGGTGTGCCCTACGGGCCCGATGACGGCACGCTTGCACCGTGGGCCGTGGTGGCATCGCTGCCCTTTGCGCCCGAGATCGTGTTGCCTACCTTGGACTATTGCATCTACCAGGCCAAGTTGACCGAGTTCAATTCCTACGGATTCAAGGCGTCCTTCAATCCTTCGCACCCGGGCGAGCCCGGCAATCCGTATGGCTGGTGGGTGTCACCGTGGCATTTCGGCCTGAACCAGGGGCCGATCGTTCTGATGATCGAGAACCATCGGTCCGGCTTGTTGTGGCAATTGGTGCGGGCCTGCCCACCCATCGCTGCCGGGCTGCGGCGAGCCGGGTTTACCGGAGGATGGCTTCGAAACAACGTGGCAACTGACCCAGCCACTGCCAATCGGGGCCAATAGGTCGCTATCGACAAGCAGGAGAACAGCATGACCATAGCCAATGTTTCGAGATCCAGCACACACGGGCTGCCGCCCAAGCTCAAGACCGCCCAGGCGGCGATGCAATGACCCCGGCCGCCGCAGGCACACCCACTGGCATGCCAAGGCATTTAAGGCATTGGTACACAAGGTCGCCAAACAAACTGGGCCCGTCCTTGTGGCAGGCAAATCTGGGGTCAGCAAGGACGTAGCGCGAATCCGCAGTTTTTGGAGCGAGCCGTCGGCAGCGTGATCAAGACCTCTGAGCTGCCTGGCGTCAGCCGCAAGAAGCTCTTGGCGAAGGCGAAGACGCTGCGGATCGGTTCGGGAACTTGGGCGGAGTTGCTCCGCTTCGTGCCGAGTGATGCGAAGTAAGAGTGCTTAGAACAACTGGCCCCGGCAGCCTCGATGCGTCCACCAGAGATGGCAGTTTTCCGTACCCTTTTTCCGTACCGCCAGGAAAAAAGCACCTGACGTTTCCGCTAAGTGCTTGTTCTACCTACCAAATTTGGTAGGCGCGATTGGACTCGAACCAACGACCCCCACCATGTCAAGGTGGTGCTCTAACCAGCTGAGCTACGCGCCTGGGGCCCTCAAGAAGCGGCGCAGTATATCAGCGCACCTCGGCGCAATCGTCAAGCACTCAGCGCCGGCGAGCTCCACGGACACCGGCCACACGGGCCACGGTGGCGAGCACGGCGGCCAGGCGCGACACGTCCGCCAGTTCGACCGTGACGGTCATCATCGCGGTGGCTCCACGCGCATCGCGCAGGGTTTGTGACTTCACGCCGGTGACGTTGATCTTTTCCTTGGCGAAGACCTCCGAGATGTCGCGCAGCAGGCCGTGGCGGTCGGCCGCCTCGATCAGCACATCCACCGGGTACAGCGCGTCGCGCTCACCGCGCGGCTTGCCCCAGGCCACCGCAATCACCCGCTGCGGCGAGCGCTCCTGCATGTGGCGCAGGTTCAAGCAATCTGTGCGGTGGATCGCCACCCCCTTGCCGCGGGTGACAAAGCCGCCGATGGCATCTGGCGGTGCCGGCCGGCAGCAGCGCGCCAGGCTGGTCAACAGCGACTCGACGCCCACCACCAGCACGCCGCCGTCGCCGGCACGTGAGCGGCGCAAAAGCATCTGCTCGGTGTCGTCCTCCGCCGGCGCGGGCGGCCGCAACAGCTGCTCGATGTTGCGCAGCGAGAACTCGTCCTTGCCGACCACTTCGAACAAGGCGTCGGCGCCCTTGAAGCCGAGCTTCTCGGCCAGGTCGTCGAGCTTCATCGCGGTGCGGCCTTCGCGCTGCAACAGCTTCTCGACCAGCTCACGGCCACGGGCCACGGTGCCGCGCTGCGCCTGCGCATTGAACCAGGCGCGCACCTTGGCTTTGGAGCGCGGGCTCTTCAGGAAGCCGAGTTCGGCGTTGAGCCAGTCCAGCGACGGGCCACCCTCCTTGGTGCTCACGATCTCCACCGTCTGCCCGTTGGCCAGCGCGGTGTGCAGCGGCACCATCGCGCCGTCCACACGCGCACCACGGCAGCGGTGGCCGAGGTCGGTGTGCAGCGCGTAAGCAAAGTCCACAGGCGTGGCACCGGCAGCCAGTTCGATCACCGTGGCCTGCGGGGTGAAGACGTAGATGCGGTCGTCGAAGGCATGGCCCGCGCCACCGCCGCCCGCACCCGCGAACTCGCGCTCCCACTCCAGCAATTGGCGCAGCACCGACTTGCGCGCCAGCGCCATCCGCTCTTCGAACTCACCCGCCGCAGTCACGCCCGCGTAGCCGCGAACGCCGGCCTCCTTGTAGGCCCAGTGCGCGGCGACGCCGTATTCGGCGGCCTCGTGCATCTCGCGGGTACGGATCTGCACCTCCACCGCGCGGCCCGAATCGTCCTGCACCACGGTGTGCAGCGACTGGTAGCCGTTGGCCTTCGGCCGCGCGATGTAGTCGTTGAACTCGCCGCTCACCGCTCCCCAGCGCTCGTGCACCCGCGCCAGCGCGGCATAACACCGGGCCACGTCGGCCACGATGACGCGCACCGCGCGCAGGTCGTTGAGCTGCTCGAAATGCAGGCCCTTGCCCTGCATCTTTTTCCAGATGCTGTACAGGTGTTTCGGCCGGCCCTGCACCTCGGCGGCCACGGCATGGGCCTGCAGGTCGGCCGCGATCGCCAGCCTGATGCGCTCGACGCCGCTTTCGCGTTCGATGCGTTTTTCATCGAGCAGCCGCGCCACCTGGCGGTAGGCCTCGGGCTCGAGGAAACGAAAGGAGAGATCCTCCAGCTCCCACTTGATCTGCCAGATACCGAGCCGGCTGGCCAGTGGCGCAAAGACCTGGCGCGACTCCATCGCCAAGGCCTGCGGGCAGGCCACCTTGCTTTGCGTGTGCCAGCGCAGGGTTTGCAAGCGCGAGGCCAGGCGCAGCAGCACCACGCGCAGGTCGCGGCTGAAGGCCAGCAGCATTTTGCGCACCCGTTCGAGCTGCTCGGCTTCGCGTTCGGCGTCGCGCTGGACGCCGATGGCCGCCTCGCGCGCGGCACGCTGGATCTGCACCAGCTTGCGGGTGTGCACCACCAGTTGCGCGTAAGACGGGCCGAAGGCCTGCGCCACCATCTCCTCGGGCCGCTGCAGGTGGTCGCCGGCATAGACGAGGTAGGCCGCGGCCTGCATCGACGGCGCGGCGCCGATCGCCGCCAGGATCTGCGCCACACCCTCGGCATGCGCCCAGGCGTCTTCACCGGTGTCCAGCAGGTGCCCGGCGAGCAGCGGCTCGGCGAAAGATTTCGCGCGCAACAGCGCCGCGGCGCCGTCCCGTACGCCGGCATCGCTTCGGCTTTCAACCTCGCCGTCGCCCGTCGCCACGCGCACGATCGGCGCCGCGTCGGCGACCGCCTGCGCCGCGGTCTTCATGGCTCGAGCAGGAACTCCCGCACCAATTGCACCTGGTCGGCCTGCACCAGCATCGGCGCGTGTCCCACGCCGGCCACCTCGACCAGGCGCGCGCGCGGCCCGCGCTGGGTCATCGCCTGCGCGGTTTCGCGCGAGAGCAGGTCCGAGGTCTCGCCGCGCAGCAGCAGCGTCGGGCACACCAGGCGGTCGTAGGCCTGCCACAGCATCGCCTCGCCGGCCTTGGCCAGTTGGGGAGTCACCGCACGGAACGGCACCGCGATCGACGGGTCGCAGCGCGGCACGAAGCCGCCCTGCCCGTCCGCCTTGATCTGCGGCTCGCTCAAGGCCAGCCACTGCTCGCGGGTGTGAGGGCCGAAGCCCTGCGAGATCAGCGCCATCGCGTCCGCGGCTTCGTCGAGCGAGTTCCAGCGAACCGGCTGGCCGAGGTAGGCGCCGATGCGTTGCAGCGCCTGGGCCTGGATCACCGGCCCGACATCGTTGAGCACCAGGCGCGATACCGGCGTGCCCGGCAGCGACGCCACACCCAGCCCGATCAGCCCGCCCATCGAGGTGCCGACCCAATGCACCGTTTGGGCGTCCAGCCGCGCCAGCAGCGTGACCATGTCGGCCACGTAGTTCGGGATCGCGTAGCCCATCGGGTCGGCGAGCCAGTCGGAGCGGCCTCGGCCGACGACGTCGGGGCAGACGACGCGGTACTCGCCGCACATCGCGCGGGCCAGGGTGTCGAAGTCGCGGCCCTGGCGCGAGAGGCCATGCACACACACCAGCGCGCGCGGATTGTGGGCGTCGCCCCATTCGGCGTAGGCCATGCGGTGCAGGCCCCGGCTGTCGAGGCACTGCACGTCGCGCAGCCGGGGTTGAAGGGTTTCGGTCATGTGGCGTGCTCGGCAGGCGGCTTCAAAAACGATAATGCATCGTATCAACGACACCAACCCACGCAAAACCACGGAAGGACAGAGCCATGTTGAAGGGCAAGACAGCGCTGGTGACCGGTTCCACCAGCGGCATCGGGCTGGGCATTGCGATGAGCCTCGCGCTGCGCGAGGCGAACATCGTGCTCAATGGCTTCGGCGACGCGGAGGCCGCACGCGCGCAGGTGGCGGCCTTGGGCGGCAGGGTCGGCTACCACGGCGCCGACATGAGCAAACCGGCCGAGATCGAAGCGATGATGGCCTACGCGAAAGCCGAGTTCGGCGGCGTCGATGTGCTGGTCAACAACGCCGGCATCCAGCATGTGGCCGCGGTGGAAGATTTCCCGCCCGAGCGCTGGGACGCGATCATCGCGATCAACTTGAGTTCGGCTTTCCACACCACGCGCCTGGCCTTGCCCGGCATGCGGGCACGCAACTGGGGCCGCGTGATCAACCTGGCGTCAACCCATGGCTTGGTGGCCTCGGCGCAGAAGTCAGCCTACGTGGCGTCCAAACACGGCTTGGTCGGCTTCACCAAGTCGATCGCGCTGGAAACCGCCACCAGCGGCGTCACGGTCAATGCCATCTGCCCCGGCTGGGTGCTCACGCCGCTGGTGCAGAAACAGGTGGATGCACGTGCCGCGGCCGAGGGGGTGAGCAACGAGGAAGCCAAACGCCGCTTGCTCGCCGAGAAGCAGCCCTCGCTGCAATTCACCACCCCAGAGCAGCTCGGCGAGCTCGCAATCTTCCTCTGCTCGGCCGCCGCCGACAACATCCGCGGCGTGGCGTTCAATGTCGACGGGGGCTGGGCGGCGCAGTAGGTCCAGCGCTCCATCGCGTGGCCCGGGAGTCTCTCTCGCGGGCCAGCGCCGGGCCGATCCCAAGCCGCCCGCGCCCCCCTCGGGGGGCGGCCGCGGTAACCCGCGGCCCGGGGGCTGTCATCTCATTTGCACAGAGCCGGACACCGTCGCGGTTACCGTGCCCTTGCCCGCCTCGACCGGCAGCGCCTCGTCGGCCGAGGCCATCGTCTTCGCGCGCATCATCGGCGCCGGGTTGAAGCGCCCCGGTTCGTCGGTCGCCACGTTCACCTCGCGCACCGCGGCGCTGCCATAGCCGAACTGCTTGGCCATCTGCTCGGCCTTGGCGCGAAACCGCGTGATCGCCTGGCCCGTGACCTCGGCTTCGACCTTCTCGCGGGCCTCGCGCGAGAGGCCGTAGCCCACCCGCGCGATCGTCATGCTCTGGATGCGCCCGGTGAGCTGCGCGATCGTGGCCATGTCGCGCCCCTCGACCACCAACTCCGCGCTGCCCTGCCAGCCGCTGGCGCGGCCCTGGTTGCCGTAGCGCGGGTAGATCGAGAAGTTGCCGGTCTGCACCTCGACCTCGCGCGGCTTGGCCACCTTGCGCGCCTCGGCCAGCGCAGCGTCGAGCGCCTGTTTCAGCGCCGCCTGCACGCCGCCGGCTTCGTTGCCCTCGCGCGTGACGCTGAAGGTCACCGACATCAGGTCCTTGGCAACCTCGACGGTGGCGGTGGTGGTGAGGCTGAGCACACCTTGCGACGGCGGCAACGTGGCCTGCGCGAAGGCCTGCAAACTGCCGGCGAGCAGCAGCGCGGCGACGAGCGAAGACTTGTTGACGAACCGGAGATTCGATTTCATTCGTTGACCTCGTGGGGGGACCCTGTCGCAACGCCAGGAGAACCGTTGGCGCCGACTCAAACCGGCGACGAAAACGCAGGTGCTGCGCCGGCCCGGGGACTTTGTAACAGCCGGCAATTCCCGAAGTGCGCCCTGGAAACGCGCAGCACAATGCGGCTGTTACAAATTTGGAGTCGGTGATGAACACAGCTGCCAACACCCGAGCCGACCGCATCGTCGTGGTCGACGACGACGCCCGCATCCGCGACCTGCTGCGCCGCTATTTGACGCAGGAAGGATTCGAGGTTCTGCTCGCCGAGGATTCGAAGGCGCTGAACCGCGTGCTCACCCGCGAGACCATCGACCTGATCGTGCTCGACCTGATGCTGCCCGGCGAGGACGGCCTGTCGATCTGCCGGCGCCTGCGTGCGGCCAACGACACCACGCCGATCATCATGCTCACCGCCAAGGTCGAAGACGTGGACCGCATCGTCGGCCTGGAGGTCGGCGCCGACGACTACCTGCCCAAGCCCTTCAACCCGCGCGAATTGCTGGCGCGCATCCACGCGGTGCTGCGCCGCCGTCCGGCGATGGAAGCGCCCGGCGCGCCGGCCAAGGACGCGCAGATCGTCACCTTCGGGCCCTTCGAGTTCGACCTCTCGCTGCGCCGCCTGACCAAGGACGGCGAACAGATTGCGCTGACCACCGGCGAGTTCTCGATGCTGAAAGCGCTGGTGCGCCACCCGCGCCAGCCGCTGTCGCGCGACAAACTCGCGCAGCTGGCGCGCGGCCGCGAGTTCGAGCCCTTCGATCGCAGCCTGGACGTGCAGGTCTCGCGCTTGCGCAAGATGATCGAGCCCGACGTGGCGCACCCCCGCTACATCCAGACCGTGTGGGGCGTGGGCTATGTGTTCGTGCCGGACGGCGCGAGTTGAGATTGCCGAACCCTTCCCTTTGGGCGTGATCGCGAGTCATGCCCGGCAACTCGGTTGGCTTCAGCCTCTTCTGGCGTACCTTCGTCCTGCTCGCCATATTGCTCGGCGGGGGCATATTCGCCTGGGTGCAAACCCTTCGTGGGCTGGAGTTCGAGCCGCGCGCGGTGCAGGCCGCGCAGGAGATTGCCAGCCTGGTGAACCTGTCGCGCGCCGCGCTGCGCTACGCCGACAGCATCAACCGGGTGGCGGTGCTCAAGGCGATGAGCGACCAGGAGGCGCTGAAGATCCAGCTGCGCGAAACCGCGGACAAATGGGAGCCCTTCGGCAACGACCGCTTCTCGCGCCGCGTCAGCGACGAATTGCGCTCGCGCCTCGGGCCCGACACCATCGTTGCCGGTGCGGTCAACGGCAACAAGGCGCTCTGGGTGGGCTTCAGCATCGACCGCGACCCCTATTGGCTCCAGGCCGACGCCACCCGGGTGCGCCCGCTCACCACCGGCACCTGGTTCGTCTGGGTCAGCATCGCGTTTCTGGCCACGCTGCTCGGCTCGGCCGCGGTGGCGCGGCTGATCAACCGGCCGCTGCGCGACCTCTCGTTCGCGGCCAGCCGCATCCGCGGCGGCGAGTTCGATTCGCACCTCGACGAGAACACGCTCACCAGCGAGATTCGTGAGGTCAACATGGGCTTCAACCGCATGGCGCGCGAACTCGCCAAGGTGGAGGAAGACCGCGCGGTGATGCTTGCCGGCATCAGCCACGACCTGCGCACGCCGCTGGCGCGGCTGCGCCTGGAGGCCGAGATGAGCGTCGCGGACCTGGAAGCACGGCGCAACATGGCGCTGGACATCGACCAGCTCGACGCGATCATCGACAAGTTCATGGACTACGCGCGCCCGGGCGAGACGAAGATGGTGCCGGTGCACCTGTCCACCCTCATCGACCGCGAGGCCGCGGCCTTCCGCGACCGCAGCGTGATCCGCATCGACTCACGCGTCGCGATCGACATCAAGGTGATGGCCGACGACACCGAGCTCGGCCGCGTCTTCGGCAACCTGTTCGAGAACGCGCGCCGCTACGGCCGCACCACCGACACCGGCATCGCCATGGTGCATGTGGGCTACGCGCGCACCGGGCCCTGGGTGATCATCACGGTGCGCGACCACGGCCCCGGCGTGCCGCCGGAAAAGCTGAGCCACCTGACCACGCCCTTCTACCGCGGCGACGCGGCCCGCACCGCGGCCACCGGCGCGGGCCTGGGCCTGGCCATCGTCGACAAGGCCTTGCAGCGCATGGGCGGCAGCATGGAGCTGAGCAACGCGGCCGACGGCGGGCTGATGGTGCATATCCGCATGAAGCGGGCGCCGTGACTCTTGCCCTCCCCCTTGACGGGGGAGGGTTGGGTGGGGGTGCGGGTGCGGGTGCCTCGAAACCGGACGCGTACCGGGCGTGCTTTACCGCCCTCCGCGCAGCAAACAAACCGCCCGCGCCTCGATCGCCCGGCCCTCGCCCACCGGCCCCAACTTCTCGGCGGTCTTGGCTTTGACATTGACCTGGTTCAGCGACACGCCCAGCGCCAGCGCGATGCACTCGCGCATCGCGGGAATGTGCGGCGCCAGCTTCGGTGCCTGCGCGACGATCGTGGCGTCGAGGTTGCCGAGTTCGTAGCCGGCGTCGCGCACGCGGCGCATCGCTTCGCTCAGCAGCACCGCCGAATCGGCGCCCTTGAACGTCTCATCGGTGTCGGGAAAATGATGGCCGATGTCGCCCAAGGCCGCGGCGCCGAGCAGCGCGTCGGTGATGGCATGCAGCAGCGCGTCGGCGTCGGAGTGGCCAAGCAGGCCGTGGCTGTGCGGGATCGTCACGCCACCGAGCACCAGCGGCCGGCCGCTGACCAGCGCATGCGTGTCCCAGCCTTCGCCGATGCGGACCGTGGTGGCGTCGTTGCTCATCGTGTGCCTTCTGTTTTCGAGTCGGGTTTCGCGCTTGATGGTGCAAACGCGGCCACGCGCCACAGCACCCCACCGGGGTCGATGATCGTCATGTCGCGCAGGCCCCAGGCGCGGTCTTCCGGGGGCTCGAACCTGGCGCCGAATTCGGCGCTGAGCGCCGGCACGTCGAGCGAGCGCCAGAAGGCGTCGACATCGGCCAGCATCAGGCTCATCACGAAGTTCTCGTTCAGGCCTTCGTGCTGAAAATCCTGCAACAGGAAGGACGCCCCCTCGTAGCTGAGCAGCGCCATGCCATCGCTGATCGGCGCCGGCTCGAAGCCGATCGCGGCGTAAAACCTCAGCGACAGCGCGTAGTCGTGTGAGGGCACAAAGGCCTTGATCACCGGCCGCGGCGCGGCGCGTTGCGCGAGCAGCGCGGTGGCCAGCGCAAAGTCCGCCGGCCAGGTGAGCTTGAGGTTGTGCGCGTCGCCCAACACGAGCTTCGGTTCCAGGCCGAGCGCTTCCACCGCGCTGGCTTCGTCGGTCACCTTCTCCCCCGCCTCGCGCAATGCACGTTCGAGCAGCGCCAGGCGGAACATTTGCGGCGTTTGCGCGGCCCATTTGTCGCTGCGCTCCACGGTGGCCTCGGCGCGGCCGTCCCGCGCTCGCTTGAGCGTGTCGGCGACCGGCATTGCGAGCAGGCCGCCCACCGCGTCGCCCTGGCATTCGTCGATCAGACGGTCGATCCATTCGGGTTGGACCAGGCAGCGCGCCGCGTCGTGCACCAGCACCCAGTCTTCGTCTTGCACACCTCGTTGGCGCAGCACGGCCAGGCCGTTGGCCACGGTGGCCGCGCGTGAGGCACCGCCGCAGCGCGCCACCCAGGCGCCGCCGCCAGCGAAACCCGGCACGGTCGATTCGAACTGCGCGTCCTCCGGCGCCAGCACCACCAGCGTCGCAGCCAGCCGCGGCACCGCGGCCAGTGCGTCCAGCGTGTGCGCCACCATCGCGCGGCCGCCGATCTGTACATACTGCTTCGGCCCGTCGGCACCTGCCCGTGCACCCACACCCGCACAAGGCACCAGGGCAAAGAGGCGCGGGGCTGTGGACAAGGCGGTGCTCGAAGCGGTCGTCGCGGAGTGCGGCATCGGCCCGATTCTAGAATCGGGCCTGAAGCACACCCCGCGCGGCCCCGCTGCGGGGTGTCGTTGTTTTACCCAGCGCCCCCTCTCCTGCCCCTTTGATGCACACGCCCACCATCGCCCCCGGCAAGCGCCTCACGCTGCCGCGCCCCATCGGCTCGGCCGATGCGTTGCAACTGGCGCGGCTGGCGCAACAGCACAAGAGCGATGGCCGACGGCTGGCGATCGTCACCGCCGACCCCTCGGACACGCAACGGCTGGCCGACGAACTGCCCTTCTTCGCGCCGGGGGTGCGCGTGGCCGTGTTCCCCGATTGGGAGACCCTGCCCTACGACAGCTTCAGCCCGCACCAGGACCTGATCTCCGAGCGCCTGGCCACCTTGTGGCGGCTGCACAGCGGGCAGGACATCGACGTGGTGCTGCTGCCCGCCACCACCGCGCTCACCCGCCTGGCGCCGCCCTCGTTCCTGGCCGGCACCACGTTTCACTTCAAGCAGAAGACCAAACTCAACGAAGCGGCGCTGAAGCACCAGCTCACCCTTGCCGGCTACACCCATGTCAGCCAGGTGGTGTCGCCGGGTGAGTACGCGGTGCGCGGCGGGCTGATCGACCTCTTCCCGATGGGCTCGGCGGTGCCCTACCGCGTCGACCTGTTCGACGACGAGGTCGACTCGATCCGCACCTTCGACCCCGACTCGCAGCGCTCGCTGTTCCCGGTGCCCGAGGTGCGCCTGCTGCCCGGCCGCGAGTTCCCGCTGGACGACGCGGCGCGCACCGCCTTCCGCGCCCGCTGGCGCGAAAAGTTCGATGGCGACCCGACCAAGTCGCGCCTGTACAAGGACATGGCCGCGGGCCTGGCCGGCCCCGGCATCGAGAACTACCTGCCGCTGTTCTTCGAGCAGACCGCGAGCATCTTCAGCTACTTCGGCGAGCACTGCGCGCTGGTGCTGCACGGTGAGGTGGACGACGCGCTGCAGCACTTCTGGGTCGAAACCCGCGAGCGGCACCGCTTCCTTCAGCACGACCCGGAGCGGCCGATCCTGCCGCCGGAAGAACTCTTCCTGCGCAGCGAAGAGTTTTTTGTCTTGACCCAAACCCACGCCACGCTGGCGCTGCGCGGCGCGGGTGAGGTGGCCTGGGCGCGCCCGCTGCCTGACGTGAGCATCGACCGCGGCACCCCCGAGCCCTTGGCCGCGCTGCAAAACCACCTCGACAGCACGCCGCACCGGGTGCTGCTGCTGGCAGAGAGCGAAGGCCGGCGCGAGAGCCTGCTCGAGCTGCTGCGCGACCACAAGATCGAGGTGCCGAGCGTCGCGACGCTGGCGGAGTTCGAGGCTGGCGACGAACGGGTGGCGATCACCGCCGCGCCGCTGGCCGAAGGTTTTTTCTGGTTCGAGCCCGAGGCCGCGACCCCGACCGCAATCCAGTTCATCACCGAAACCGAACTCTTCGCCACCGCACCGAGCACACGCCGGCGCCGCAAGCAGGAGCAGGTGAGCAGCGTCGAGTCGCTGATCAAGGACTTGTCCGAGCTCAAGGTCGGCGACCCGGTGGTGCATATCAACCACGGCATCGGGCGCTATGTGGGGCTGATCCATATCGACCTGGGAGATGGGCCGAGCGAATTCCTGCACCTGCAATACGCCGACAAGGCCACGCTCTATGTGCCGGTGGCGCAGCTGCACCTGATCGGCCGCTACACCGGGGTGAGCGCCGAAGAAGCGCCGCTGCACCGCCTCGGCTCCGACCAGTGGAACAAGGCCAAACGCAAAGCCGCCGAGCAGGTGCGCGACAGCGCGGCCGAGCTGCTCAACCTGTATGCCCGCCGCGCCGCACGCGAGGGCCATGCGTTTCGCTTCACGCCGCACGACTACGAGGCCTTTGCCGCCAGCTTCGGTTTCGAGGAAACACCCGACCAGCGCGCCGCGATCCACGCGGTGATCCAGGACATGGTGAGCCCGAAGCCGATGGACCGCCTGGTCTGCGGCGACGTCGGCTTCGGCAAGACCGAGGTCGCGCTGCGCGCCGCCTTCGTCGCGGTGCATGCCGGCAAGCAGGTGGCATTGCTCGCACCCACCACGCTGCTGGCCGAGCAGCATTTTCAGAACATCTGCGACCGCTTCGGCAAGTGGCCGGTGAAGGTGGCCGAGCTGTCGCGCTTCCGCTCCACCAAGGAGATCAACGCCGCGCTGCAAGGCATCGAGGTCGGCACCATCGACATCGTGGTCGGCACCCACAAGCTGCTCAGCAAGGACGTGAAGTTCGCGCGCCTGGGCTTGCTGATCGTCGACGAGGAGCACCGCTTCGGGGTGCGCCACAAGGAGGCGATCAAGGCCCTGCGCGCCGAGGTCGATGTGCTCACCCTCACCGCCACGCCGATCCCGCGCACCCTGGGCATGGCGCTGGAGGGCCTGCGCGATCTCTCCGTGATCGCTACCGCGCCGCAGCGCCGCCTCGCGATCAAGACCTTCGTTCGCAACGAGGGCACAGGAACGATCCGCGAAGCGGTGCTGCGCGAGTTGAAACGCGGCGGGCAGGTGTACTTCCTGCACAACGAGGTCGACACCATCGGGCACCGGCGCGACAAGCTGGTTGAGCTGCTGCCCGAAGCGCGCATCGCGATCGCGCACGGCCAGATGCCCGAGCGCGAGCTGGAGCATGTGATGCGCGACTTCGTGGCCCAGCGCTACAACCTGCTGCTCTGCTCGACGATCATCGAGACCGGCATCGACGTGGCCACCGCCAACACCATCGTGATCAGCCGCGCCGACAAGTTCGGCCTGGCGCAGCTGCACCAGTTGCGCGGGCGTGTCGGGCGCAGCCACCACCAGGCCTACGCCTACCTGCTGGTGCCCGATGTGCAAGGGCTGACCAAGCAGGCCGCGCAGCGCCTCGAAGCCATCCAGGCGATGGAAGAGCTCGGCTCGGGCTTCTACCTCGCGATGCACGACCTGGAGATTCGCGGCGCCGGCGAAGTGCTCGGCGAAAGCCAGAGCGGCAACATGATGGAAATCGGCTTCCAGCTCTACAACGAGATGCTCGGCGAGGCGGTGCGTTCATTGAAGGCCGGGCGCGAACCCGACTTGCTTTCGCCCCTCGCAGCCGCCACCGAAATCAACCTGCACGCGCCCGCGCTGCTGCCCGACGCCTACTGCGGCGACGTGCACACCCGCCTGTCCCTCTACAAGCGCCTGGCCACCGCGCACAAGGCCGAGCAAATCGACGCGATGCTCGAAGAAATCACCGACCGCTTCGGCAAGCTGCCGGCACAAGGCCAGACCCTGTTCGACACCCACCGCCTGCGCGTGCTGGCCAAGCCCTACGGCGTGATGAAGGTGGACGCGGCGCCCAAGCTCACCACGATCACCTTCCGCCCCAACCCGCCGGTGGAGGCGCTGCGCATCATCGAGCTGGTACAGAAGAACCGGCACATCAAACTGGCCGGCAACGACAAGCTGCGCATCGAGCGCGAAACGCCCGATGCGCCGGCCCGGGCGCTACTGGTGCGCGAGGTGCTCCGCCTGCTCGGGGCGCCGGTGGCGCAGCCGGCTTGAGCTTGCCAACACACCAACATCGACGTGCCACCGACTCATGACCCCGACCGAACACGCTCCCGGCCTCTTCATCCGCGGCTTCACGCCGCCGCTGCGCCTGGCCGACTACAAGCTGATCGCCTTCGACATGGATTCGACGCTGATCAACATCGAGTGTGTGGACGAGATCGCCGACGCGGCCGGTTTGAAGGCCGAGGTGGCCGCGATCACCGAAGCGACCATGCGCGGCGAGATCAGCGACTACAAACACAGCCTGCGCCGGCGCCTGGCGCTGCTGCGCGGTTTGCCGGTGGCGGCACTGGAGGCGGTCTACACCAAGCACCTGCAACTCAACCCGGGTGTCGAAGCCTTTGTTCAGGCCTGCCAGGCTGCGGGCCTGAAAACCCTGCTGGTGTCCGGCGGCTTCACCTTCTTCAGCGAGCGGGTGCGCCAGCGCCTGAAGCTGGACTTTGCGCGCGCCAATGTGCTTGAGATCGCCGACGGCGCGCTCACCGGCCTGCTGCTCGACCGGCCCTGGGGCGACATCGTCGACGGCGCCGAAAAGCGCCGCGTGGTGCTCGAGGTGTGCGAGCTGATGGGCATTTCGCCGCAACAGGCGATTGCGGTCGGCGACGGCGCGAACGACCTGCCGATGATGGGCGCGGTGGGCCTGTCGATCGCCTTCCACCCCAAGCCCGCGGTGCTCGAAAAAGCCATGATTTCGGTGATGACCGGCGGCATGGACCGCGCGCTGGAACTGGTGCGGCCCTGACGCTGCGCCCCTCCCCAGCGCCGCCGCGATGACATCAACCACGATCCCGCGGCGCGCGGTGGTGTTGCTCTTGGTGCTGACCCTGGTCTGGGGCACCAACTGGCCGCTGTTCCCGCTGGCCACGCGCGAGCTCTCGGTGTGGACCTTCCGTGCCGTGGCGGTGACCATCGCCGGCCTCGTGCTGCTCGCCTACGCCTGGCTGCGCGGCCAGCCACTGGTGCTGCCGCGCAAACACTGGCCCACCGTGCTCGCGGCCACGTTTTTCTACCTGATGTTGTGGAATGTCGCGAGCACCTACTCGGCCATCCTGATCCCGTCGGGCCAGGCCGCGATCCTCGGCTTCACGATGCCGCTCTGGGCCGCGCTGTTCGCCTGGGGCTTCTTCGGCGAGCGCCTTTCGCGGCGCATGGTGCTCGCGATCGCGCTGGGCGCGCTCGCGGTCGGCCTGCTGATGCTGCGCGGCGCGCAGGCCTATGCGCAGGCACCGCTCGGCTTCGCGCTCGGCCTGCTTGCGGGTGCGGGCTGGGCGCTGGGCACCATCATCCTCAAGCGCAACCCGCCCGCGGTGCCGGTGGCGGTGCTCACCGGCTGGCAGTTGTTGATCGCCGCGGTGCCCACCACCATCGGCGCCTTTGTCTTCTCCGACAGCCCCTGGTTCATGCCCTCGTGGCCCACGATCGTGGTGGTGGGCTACATCGCGCTGGTACCGATGGCCGTCGGCAACCTCTGCTGGTTTTCCATCGTCGGCCTGCTGCCCACCGCAGTGGCCGGCCTGTCGTCGATCATGGTGCCGGTGGTGGCCATGCTCTCCGGCGCGCTGATCAACGGCGAGCCGCTCGGGCCGATGCAAGGCCTGGCGATGGTCTGCTGTGCGACGGCCTTGTGGCTGGCGACGCGGCGATGATCGGCCGGCGCCGACGGCGCACGGCACCCGCACCGAACCCGACGGCGCGATGAACCCGAAGGCTGCCTGGTCGCCCTTGCGCCGCCGCCTCGTCGGCCTGTTGCGAGCGGCGGGACTCGCCGCCTGCGCCCGTGCACCGCCGCGGCGCTTGACCGCGGAGGACAGCAGCGGCTTTCGCATCGCCGCCGAGTTCGAGCCCTTGCGCGCCGCCTGGATCGGCTACGACGCCGGCCATGCCGACTTCACCGCCGCGCTGGTCGCCGCGCTGCTGCCGCAGGTGAAACTGAAGCTGATGGTCAACAGCGACGAGGGCATCGCGCGGGCGCGTGCCGGGCTGCGCCAGCGCGGCGTGAACGCCGACAACATTCAATTCATCGTCGAGCCGCTGGCGATTTTTTACCTGCGCGACGCGGCGGTGTTCGCCGTCGGCCCAGGCGGCCAACTCGGCGTGGTCGACTTCAAGTGGAGCGCCTACGGCCTACCGGGCTGGTGCTGGCGCCGCCATGCCGACAACCTGTGGCGGGCCAGCGAATGCGCCACCGGCACCGACACCCGCCGCGACGCGCTCGACCGCCAGCTCGCGGACGCGGCCGGCGCCCAAGTGCTGGAGTCCTCGCTCGCCGTGGAAGGCGGCGGCATCGAAGTCAATGGCCGCGGCACGATCATCGCCAACGAAGCGCTGCTCACCCAGCGCAACCCGGGCAGAAGCCGCGACGAGCTCGAGCGCGAACTGCTGCAACTGCCCGGCCTGCGCAAGGTGCTGTGGCTGCCGCACGGCCTGGCGCAGGACCCGCAACTGCGCGCCACCATCGTCGGCAAGCATGTGGCCTGGGGTACCGGCGGCCACACCGACGAGTTCGTGCGCTTTGCCGACGCACGCACCGTGCTGTTGGCCTGGCCCGACGACGCCGAGGTGGCCTCGGGGCACCCGGTGGCGCGCCTGAACCGCGAGCGCATGCAGCGCAACCATGAGGTCCTGGCCAGCGCCACCGACCAGGACGGCCAGCGCCTGCGCGTGGTGAAGCTGCCCTTGCCGCGTGTCATCGAGCGCCGCGTGGTGCTCTCGGCCAAGGCCGACGGCGCGGTGTCCGGCGACTGGAGCGCCGAGTATTTCCCGGCGTCGGAAAACCGCCGCGAGGGCGACGCACTCATGCAGGTGGCCTCCGCGAGCTACCTCAACTTCGTCATCGCCAACGGCGTGGTGCTGGTGCCCGACTACCTGAAACACGGCACACCGCGCACGGTGCAGGACCAGGTGCGCCGCTTGCTCGAAGACGTGTTCCCGGGCCGGCGCATCCTGTTCATCGACGCGATCGGGCTGAACTGGGTTGGCGGCGGGCCGCATTGCACGACGCTGGCGGAGCCGGCGGCCGAGGCCTGAGTCGCGGATTTGCAGTCGATCACACAGGCGCCTCCGTTCGGAACACAAGACTCCGTCCCGGCTGGCTGAGGGCCCGCCTGGATGCAGGCAGCGACGTACCATGCACGCACTGATTGCGCAACGAGGCGATGAAAATGGCCATGCTGACTGTCCGCAACATTCCCGACGAGGTGCACCGGGCCCTGCGCGTGCGGGCTGCCCAGCACGGCCAAAGCATGGAGGCCGAGGTGCGCGGGATTCTGGAGTCCGCCGTCAGCCCGAAAGGCCGAGTGAAGCTGGGTTCGCTGCTGGCTGACATGGGGCGGCGGGCCAAGCTGACCGATGAGGAGTTTGCCGTCTTCGAGAAAGTGCGCAGCAAGGCCTCCGCCCGCCCGGTGAGCTTCGAGTGATCTTGCTGCTGCCCGCGGGCAAGCGCCGGGCAGGCTTGCAAGAAAGTCTGGAGACGCGGGTGCTGCCGCTGTTTGCCGGCCGCGTGCTGCCGCCTGAAGAAGAACAGGAGCCCGTGAGCCCCGCTTACGCGGAAGGGGCAGGCCGTCAAGCCCTAGACGATGTCCGCGCTGCCTTGCTTGAACTGCCTGAGCAGGCGTGTGTCGCCGTTGGCCGCGATCCAGAGGATCTTGCCCGCCACCCAGTCGCTGACGATGTGATGTAGCCACCGCGGCCGTCGGACTCCAGCCCGTCGAGGTTGCCGGTGGGCTTGGGCGTGATCAGGGTCTTGGCGCCGCTGGCGAGGTTCAGCCGGTACAGGTGCCCGGGCACCTTGGTCGAGAAGTCGGCCTCGGGCTTGCCCCAGGCGGCCACGACCAGGCTGTCGCCCTCGACGAGCAGGCCGTTGGGGTGCTCGTTGAGCCCCTCGCTGATCGCCCAGGGCTCGACGCGCGGCGTCGCGCAGGCGGCGAGCAAGGCGAGCAGCAGCACGGTCGCACTGGCATGACGGGTGATGGACGCGCGGGGCCTCGTGGGCATGCGTCTCCTGGTGGGTTCTGGATCGAGAGAGGCACAGGCCGCTGCCGCCGCCACCGGTGTCAGTCCATCTGCTGCGAAAGCTGCTTCGCTTTGTTCTCGTAGAAGCGCGCCGATGCTGCGTTGCCTGCCCTGCGATAACCGTCGGCCATTTGCCACGCCGCCGCGCTGGCCTCGCCGAAGGCCAGGATCAAGGTGTTGCGCTCGCCGTCGTCCAGCACCCTGCCCGCCTCGAAACGGCCGGCGATGAAGCCGTCGTCCTGGTCGATGACGCCCAGCGCCGACTGGCCGGCTTGGAGCCGGCCGTAGAAGGCACGAGCCACCCGGCCGCCGTTGTAGGCGCGCAGCGTGCCCAGGCCCTGCGCGAAGCCGGCGCGGCAAGCGCCGGTCCAGCGCACACCACGCGCCGGCCAACCCTGCGGCGCCACGAAGCGGCAATGCGCGGGCCCGGCCAGTGAGGGCGTGCCGGAAGCCTGCGCGGGCTGCGGCCCCGCCGCGGCACCCAGCGCGGCGACCAACAGGACATCGCGCAGCCGCGGCGCCAGCATCAGGCGAGCTGCCCGGCCCACTGGTCGACGAGGGCCTTGCTGCCCTCGAAGTGCATCGCGTCTTCCTTGCGGAATGCCGCACCCCAGTACCAGCCGTGGCGGTTGAAGATCGGCGCGATCAGGGTCAGGCCGTACTGCACCTTGTCGTCGCCGTAGGCGTCCAGCACGCCGTTGAGCGTGAGGTCGATCGCGGTGCCCCAGGAGTGGTTGGAGATGGCCGTCGCGGAGCCGCGCACCAGCCGGCAGCACAACATGCCCGCGGTGCCGAGCGCGCGCTGCACCGCCGGCTGCTCGCGCGCGATATCCGCCATCACCGCCTTCAGGCTCAGTACCGCCGGCACCAGGCCGGTGGCGCGGAACGGCCCCACCGTGTCGGTGACCAGGTTGCGCCGAAGGCGCAGGTCAGTGGGCGTCTGGCACAGCGGGCTGAACCCACCCGCCAGCGGCCCGCCGAGCTTGCGCAACATGTACTCGTTGCCGACCGCGGCCAGGCCTGTGTTGATGGAGCCAGCGGCCGGCCGGGGCACGGGCCGGGTGAGCGAGTGGGTGTCCGTGGGCGGGCTGGTGCTGGTGCCGGAAAAGCTGGCCGCCAAGTGTCGCCAGGTGTTGCCGCCGGGATCAACCACGCCGTCGGGCGTTCGCAGGAAGCCGGCCTGGAACGAAACGATGGCCGTCACCGTGTTGTCGGCACAAACGCCGTCAGCACGGCCGACGCCGGAGAAGCCGCGCGCGAGCAGCAGCTTTTGCACCATCGAAACGTCTTGCAGTTGGTTGGCGCCACTGCGTCCGACCGATGCCGAAATACCTGGGGTGGCCATGTCGTGCTCCCGGTGGTCGTAGACAAGTCGTGACCCGAAGTCACTTCAACTCTAGCGGTGCCGCGGGCGGCCGCCAACCCGTGCCCCCAAGTTGTTGGGCGGCGCCCCGGTCGCGCGGACCCCGAGCATCGACGGCTCCTGGTGGACCGCTTTGAGCGGCTGGCTGGCGCGGCATTCACCGGCGCCGCGGCGCCGCCCGCCCGCGACCGGCGCGCCGCAGGCCGGGCTGGCGCCGCTGCAAGACGCGCCGGGGAGCTACGTGCTCTTGCGCTGAGCGACCACACGCTGAAGCTTCCCGGTGGCGCCGCGCCGGCTCGGCACGCCGCAGGCCGCATCGACCCGCACCCGTGGCAGGCCCTGCGCCTGCAGGTAGCCGGCGAGCGCGGCGCAGGCGCGGCCGAGTTCGCGCCGGCCTGCGTCGCCGCCGGCGTCGATGGACAGACGCAGGCTCGCCTCGCCGGTCTGCACCAGTTGGAACTCGAACACCTGGGCCTGCTCTTCGAGCACCGTGGCCAGCGCCAGCGGCGCCAGCCGCACCACACGGCGGCGCGCATCGCGCAAGGCCAGCAGGTCGTCGCAGCGGCCGTCGACCTCGACCCGCGGCAGCGGCGAGCCGCAGGCGCAAGGGCCGCTGAGCAGGCCGATGCGGTCGCCGAGGTCGTAGCGGATCAGCGGCTGCAAATGGTTGGCCAGGTTGGTCAGCAGCGTGGTGTCGCCGCGCTGGCCGTCGGGCACCGGCGCATGGTGTTCATCCACTGATTCGAGGATCACCCAGTCGGCGTTGACATGCAGCTGGCCGCAGCGGCAGTCGCTGGCGATCGCAAGGAACTCCGAGGCGCCGTAGTGGTTGCCGACGCGGCAGCCGAAGCTGCGCTCGACCAGGGCGCGCGTGGCCGGGGTCAGGGTTTCGCCGCCGGTCCAGACTTCCTGCGGCGCGATCGAAAGCCGGCCGCCGCGCGCCTCTTCGGCGAGCAGCAGAGCCACGGTCGGGTAGGTGGCGAGCACGGTCGGCGCGAAGGCTTCGAGTTGCGCGGCAAGCTGCGCCGTGGGCTGCAGGAACGAGAAGCCGCGCAGCGTCGCCGTCAGGTTCGGCAGCAGCCGGCGCATCCGCTCCATCGACACCGTGCTCGCAAAGTGCCCGGTGGTGGCACCGACGAAGGCGATGCGCTCGCTGGCCGGCCAGCCGCCACCGAGCCGGCTGGCAAGCGAGCGCAGCGGCGGGCGGCGCAGCGCCTCCAGCGCGTCGTACACCGCGATCGCCTGGGCGTCCTGCACGAAGACGCCGGGCTCGCCGCTGCTGCCCGAGCTGGTCCACATCAGGCAGCCCTCGGCACAGGCCTGGCCGATGCGCGCCGGGTCGGCCGCAAAACGCAGCAGCGCATCGAGCTTCAGGCGCGGGTCGGTAACCCAGTCGTCGAAGCGGTGCATCAGCTCGGCCTTGCTCACCGGCGCGATGCCCTGAAGCGGCATGGCCGCTGGGTCGTGGCCGGCGAGGCGTTCGCGGTACAGCGGCGAGTGCGCGGCCGCATGGGCGAGCAGCGCGGCGAGGCGGCTTTGCTGGCGCGCGCCCACGCCAGCGCGTGTGCCCCATGCGGCAGCAGCGATGTCCAGGGAAATGGCGCCGGAGCGCCAGAGGTCGAAGGCAGTCAACACGGAGACGGCGGCGAAAGGGCCGCTGCGCGACGGTAGCGCGATGCGGCGCCGCTGGGTAGTGCGGCGCGGGGCCGGGCTCGGGCGGGCTTGATGCAGCGCAAGCGCGGCATCGTCAGGCCAGGGCAGCAGCGCGGCATCGTCAGGCCGGCGCCGCCGCCCGCGCCGCCGGCTGCGGGGGCTTCGGGTGCATGCCGGTGTGTCGGGCCCGCGGCCCGCGGCCCGCACCGCGCCCACTCACCAGCTCTCGCGCAGCATCTGCCGGTATTCGTCCGCCGTCGCGATACGGGGGTTGGTGCCATGGCAATGGTCCTTCATCGCCTTGCCGATCGTCTCGTCGATAAAGGACTCGGGCACGCCCATCGCCGCGAGGCCATTCGGCATGCCGATGCGGCGGTTGAGGCCGGCGATGAATTGATCGACCCGCGCGTCGGCGCCGATGCCCATCGCGCGGCGCAGCTTGGCGTACTTGCCCTGGGCCACCACCGACTCGGCAATCTCGTTGAAGCGCAGCACCGCGGGCAGCACCACCGCATTGAGCGTGCCGTGGTGCAGCGTCGTGCCGCGGTAGCTGCCCAGGGCGTGCGAGAGCGAATGCACCGCGCCGAGGCCCTTCTGGAAGGCCAACGCGCCCTGCATCGACGCGCACATCATCTGCTTGCGCGCCTCGCGGTCGCGGCCGTCGTTCACCGCCTTGTCGATCCAGTTCACCGCGCGCTCCAACCCGTCCAGCGCAATGCCTTCGGCGGGTGGGTTGAAGGCCGGGGTGAGAAAGGTTTCGATGCAATGCGCCACCGCGTCCATGCCGGTGGCGGCGGTCAGGCCGGCGGGCAGGCCGAGGGTGAGTTCGGGGTCGCAGATGGCGCAGCGCGCGACCAGGTGCCAGGAGTGAAAGCCGACCTTGCGCCCGTCGTGCAGGATCACGATGGCGCCACGCGCCACCTCGCTGCCGGTGCCCGCGGTGGTGGGTATCGCGATCACCGGCGCGCAGGCCGCGGTGATCTTGGCCGCACCGCCGTCGATGGTGCAGTACTGCGACAGCGGCGCCGGGTGGCCGGCCAGGATCGCGAGGCCTTTCGCGAGGTCGATCGACGAGCCGCCGCCGACTGCCACGATGCCGTCGGCGCCATGTTCGCGGTAGCGCACGAGTGCGGCCTCGACCGCGGCCTCGGTCGGGTTGCCGGGGGTTTCGTCGAACACTTTGTAGGGCAGCTTGCCGTCGATCGAGCGCAGCGCCTGCTCCGCCACACCCGCGGCGACCACACCTTTGTCGGTGACGACCAGCGGCCGCGTGATGCCGGCCTTGGCGCATTCCTCGGCAAGCAGCGCCACGGCGCCGAAATCGAACTGAATATCGGTGATGTACTTGATGAGCGCCATGCGCTGAACTCCTGTGCTCGTGGGTTTGCGGGCGCCCGCATTGTGTCGCGACTCGGCGGGTTCAGGGTTCGCTGGCGCAATCGCGCAGCGCGATGCCCTTGTCCGCGGCATAGCGCCGCGCCGCGTCCTCGACCATTTGCCGCACCAGGGCCTGGTCGCCGCCGACCCAGTCGGAGATCACGTTCCAGCGGGCGCCGAGCCATTGCTGGAACTTCACCGCGCCGCCGCCTTCATGGTCGTAGCAGGAAATCGACAGCGGTTGCAGCAGGTCGGTGGCGCCGAGTTGCGCGAGCCGCTCCTCGTCGATGGCCAAGCGCTCCAGGCCCCAGCGGATCTGCTCGCCGCTCAAGGGCCTTGCGCCAAACTGGCGCTGCGCGTTGCGGATCGCCTCGGCCACCAGAATGCCCTGGATCACGCCGCGGTTGTAGTAGGCGCTGCCAATGTGGGTGAGGTTCGCAGCGCGCTCGCCCGGCTCGGCCGCGTGCACGAACCTGAGGATGTCGCGCACCACGCCGAAGTTCACCCCCGAGGGGTTGAGCGCCACCGCCAGATAGCCCACCGCCGCCGCGCCCGCGGGCAGCACGTCCTGCTCGGCGCCGCTCAGGGCAAAGCCGATGATGCGGCGCGCCGGGAAGCCCGCCGCGGCCGCGGCCTTCAGCGCCGCCGGGGTCATCGGGCCGGGGCCGGCGAGCAGCACCCAGTCGGGCGCGATGCGGCGCACCTGCGCCCAGGCGTCGCCCTGCTCCACCCCGGGTATCGGCAGCCCGATGCGGTGCAGCTCGAAGCCGAACTGCTGCGCATGGGTTTCGAGCAGCGGCAAGGCTTCGCGCCCGGTGGGCAGGTCCAGGTACAGGTAAACGATTTTTTTGCCGCGCAGCCGCTGCATGCCGCCTTCACTCCGGCCGATGAAGCCGACTTGCGCGCTGGCCTGGCTCAACAGGTTGGTCACCACCGGGAAGGCAAACGGGAAGGCGCGGCCGTCGGAGGCGTCGCTGCGGCCGTAGCCGAGCATCAGCATCGGAATGCGCGCGCTGCGCGAGCGCTCGGTGAGCGCATACGAGATGCCGCTGGAGAGCGGCACGATCAACGCCGCACCCTGCGCGCCGCGCCCTTTCAGGCGCTCGAAACATTGCACGCCGCGAGCGTCCTCGAACGCGGTTTCGCATTCCTCCCAGGCCAGGTGCACCCCGTTGATGCCGCCGTCGCGCCGGTTCAGCAGTTGCAGGTAGTCGACCATGCCGGCGGGCGCCACGGTGCCGGCGGGGCCGGCGATTTCGCGGCCTGTGAAGATCGGGATGAATTGTTCGCTCGCCGTGGCCTGCGCCCACGCCGTCGCCACCGCGAAGGCCAGCAGCGGGCCGGCGAGCCAACAACGCAACAGGCGCGACCGCATCTTGTTCCCGGCGCGCGCGTCAGCGCGGCAGCCGCTCCCGCAGCGTCGCCACCTTGTCGAGCATGGCCTGCACCCGCGCCTTGGATTGCGCCGGCGTGGTCACGGCAATGCAGCTGTAGGTTTGTGCGCAAAAGCGTTTCCACTCCGCCGACTGCGTGGCCTTCTGGATCGCGTCGACCAGCACCTTGACCTTTTCCGGCGCGGTGCGCGAATGCATCACCAGGCTGCGGAAGTTCGGCAGGTCGCCGATCGCCAGGTTGAACTCGCGGATCGAGGGCACGTCCTTGAAGCTCGGGTGGCGCTCGTTGGCAAAGGCGACGATCGGACGCAGGCGGCCCGACTCCAGGTGCACCAGCACGTCGCCCGGCTCCTCGAACAAGGCGTCGGTGCGCCGCGCCAGCGCGGCCTCGTAGCGCTCCTCGGGTTTGGCAAAGGGCGCGTTCAGCGCGCGGTAGCCGGCGCCACTGAGGAACGCCAGCGTCACATCGTCCAGCGTGCCGTGGCCGGCGGTGGCCACGCGCAGGCTGCCGGGGCGCGCCTTGGCCTGCGCGAGGTAGTCCTGGAAGGTCTTGATCGGGCTGTCGGCGGCCACGAACAACATCGAAGGCGAGTCCTGCACCACGCCGAGCATCGTGAAGTCGGCCGGGCCGACGCTGCCCACACCGCCGACCCAGGCCGCCGCGGTCAACGCAATCAAGGTGCCGAGCGTGTGGTCGGGGTCGGCGCTGAGCAGCAGCTTGGTCAAACCGGCATTGCCCGACGCGCCCGGCACGTTGTTCACGAGCACCGGCACACCGAGCAGCGGCTCGAGCAGTTGCGCCAGCATGCGCGCCATGCTGTCGGCGCCGCCGCCGGGCCCGAAGGTGACGATGATCTCCAGCGGCCGCGCCGGGAAACGCGACGCGCTGCCGGCTGGCGGGGCTTGGCGCGCGAAGAACAGCGTCGTGAGGTAGCGAATCTCGTCGCGGTAGCGCGGCGGCGCGTTGTCGAACCAGGTTTGCAGGTACTGCTGGAAGCTCGCACCGGGCGCGTCGAGGTTGAGAAACCCGATCGCCTCCCACAGCGCGGGGTTCTCCTCGAACAGCGGCAGCATCAGGTTGGCCACCACCTCGTTGCGGTTACGGTCGTAGGCGCTGCCGCTCAAGCCGCGGCTGGACTCGCGGAACCACGCCGCCAGCGTCATGCCGGCGGGCAGCTTGCGGTGCGCCTCCTGCTCGAAGCGCTCGGCGATGGCCTGCAACTGCGGCGCCGCCGCGGCCAACTCCGGGTTCGGCGCGGCGGTGCGCCAGGCCGCGGCCAGAGTCTTGAGCGTGTACAGCGAGGCCACCTCGCACAAGGCTTCCTCGAACCACTGGTGCTTGCGCGTCACCGCGTGGTGCGGGTGGCGCTCGTAGTTGGACAGCACATGGCAGAACTCATGCGCAAACTCGTACACATAGGGGCCGGCGTCGCTGCCGCTGGCGGTGAGCTCGATGCGGACCTCGCCCGCCGGCCCGCGGTCGTACAGGGCCACCGGCGCCTGCTTCGAGCGGGTGACCTGGATCGGCGCCAGCGGCCGCCCCGGGAAGCGCGAGAGCAACTCCGCGGCGACCGCGTCGAGCACGGTGGCGATCTTGCGCGCGTCGCCGCCGCCCCAGCCTTGCGGGTCGACCTGCAGGGCCACTTTGCCGGCACCGGCCGAGCGCCCGGCCACACCTTGCGGCAAGGGCAAGGCGCGGATTTCGTCGGGCTGGGTGACCGCGCTGCCCTCGGCCAGCACCCGCTGCGCCAGCTCGGGCATCAGCGCCGCGCCACGCAAGCCGGTCTGTGCGGCGCCACCCAGGCCGCGCAAGAAGATGCTCGCTTCCGAGACGACCTTCATCGCCTCGGCGCTGAACACAAACGGCATCGACATGCGGCTTGCCGCGCCGCCTTCGAGCTCGGAGTGGCGGCCGTACAAGCCGTTCCAGAGGTCGACCGGGTCGAAGCCGGAAGTCTGCGCGCCGGCCATCGACAAAATCTCGCGCGCATTCGCCGGGTCGGCCAGGAAGCGTTGGGCGTCGAGCTCGGCGCGCAGCCACGCCCGCGCCACGTCCGGCCGCTGCTCGACCAGGTCGGCGCGCATCGCCAGGAAGCCGCCGTCGAACTGGCCCACGCTGGAGCCCGAGGCCACACGCCGCGCGATGCCCTCGCCGACCAGGCGCGACGCACTCGGCTCGGACACCACGGCCGCGTCGAGCCGGCCGGCGCGGAAGCCCGCGGTGATCACGTCCACGTTTTGGTCGAGGATGAGCTGCGGCGCCACGCCCTTGCGCGCGATCAGCTGCCGCGCGAAGCGCTCCATGCAACTTTCTTTCGGCGCGGCGAGCGTGCGGCCGTTGAGCCAGGCCAGCGCGGCGTCGGCACTGGCGAAGCGCGGCGCGTCGGCGCGCACCAGCAACACGCTGCACTGGTCCTGTGCGATGCCGAGCACCGCCACCAGGCGCACGTCGGCCAGTTGCACCTGCGACGCCGCCTGGACCGCGGCCACGTCGGGCAGGTAGCCGATCTGTTGTTCCCCGGCTTGCAGCGCGTTCACGATCTTGCGGCCTTCAATGGCGCTCGAGAACTCAACCGTCGAGCCTTCGGGCAGGTACTTTTCGAACAGCCTCTTGCCGCGCATCACCATGCCGGACCAGGTGGCGCAGTGGTAGGGCATGTAGCCCACGTGCAGGTGCACCGGCGTGCCCGGGGCGCCGAGATTCGGCTCGGCGGCAAGGCTTGGCGCCAGCGCGCAAAACATCAACGCGAGCGTCGCGACGGTGCGGGGGGAAACAAGCTTCATGCGCCGGGGCCCGGTTTGCTTGCATGAAGCTTAGGCCTCTGGGCTGAAGAAAGAAACTGCCGCTCGCTGCGGGCAGGGTGCGGCTGCGGCGCCGCGCGGTCCTTCGAGCCGTCGCCGGGCGCGGCAACGCGCGGTCACCGCGCTTCGGCGCGAGGGCACCGAAACGCGGTGGCGTCGGCATGGCTCAATGACCGAGGTAGCCTTGCTTGACGCGGTTCATCCAGCCGCTGGCTTTGGCGTCGGCCAGGTCGGCCAGCACCGCTTCGCGGGTGAGGCCGAACGAGCGGCCCTGCGCACCGGCGGGCGAGACACCCGTGGGGCCGTTCCAGGCCTCGTTGCTCGGCGTCATTTCGCCGGCGGCGATGGCGCGGGCCAGTTCGCGGCTGACTTCGTCGCGGCCGGCGAAGGAGCGGCCTTGCGCGCCGTCGCGGGACTGCTGGTGCACGCTGAAGTCATAGGCCTCGGCGTCGGGGGTGAACTTCGCCGTGCCTTGGGCGAAGGCGGCGGAGCAAAGCAGCACGGCGGCTGCGCTGGCGATCAGATTGAGCTTGAGCATGATGAATCTCCTGGGTTGCGGGGGCCGCCAGTTGCATCGATGGAAGCTCTATCGCACTGGCTGATTGAAGATTAGTCGGGCGCGGAACTTTCGGGGCTTAAACGTCCTTAAGCAACATGAGCAGTTCTGCGTATGCGCCCGCGGGCAACGCTGTGCGCCATCCCTAGTTTTTGGGAGGCAGAGTGCCGCCGGCATCCCGGCGCTGCGGGCGCGCGCTGCGGCGTTCAGCGCGAAGCGTCGTCGAGCACCGCCGGCGGCGCGTGAGCCAGCGCGAACGCGAGCAGTGCCACCACCCCGAGCCCGGCCAGGAACAGCACCAGTTCGCGATAGCCCGGCATCACCAGCAGCAGCCAGGCCGCGGCCAGCGGCGCTGCCGCGCGCGCGAACAGCGCCACCGCCGAGAGCGCACCGCCGATGCGGCCGATGTGGCTGCGGCCGAAGTACTCCGGCACCAGCCCGCCGCGCACGATGGTCACCAGCCCGTTGGCGAAACCGAACAGGAGCGCGAAGAGGACCAGCAAGGCCATCGATTCGGCGAGCGCGAAGAGCGTCAACCCGAGCGGCAAACCGGCGAGCACGAACACACCCAGGCGGTGCAGCGAAATGCGCCAGCCCAGGCGCAGCAGGCCGGCGTAGAACAAGCGCGCCGCCACCTGCGCCGGGCCGATGCACATCAACACCACCAGCACCTGCGCGTCGCTCACGCCCTTGCTGGCGAAGGCCGGCACCGCATGCGACCACAGGGCCGCGGTGGCAAAAGCGAAGAAGGTGAAGGCGGTGGCGAGCAACCAGAAGGCGCGCGTGGCGAGCGCCTGGCGCAAGGTGGAGTCGGCCGACTCGTCGACACCTTCGGCGGCCGCGACCAGCGCCGGCCCGCGCAACGCCCAGGCATGCAGCGGCGCGATCACCAAGAGCAAGACGCCGCCGATGAGGAGCAGCGCGCCGCGCCAGCCGCAACAGGCCAGCAGGCCCGCCACCGCGGGGAACGCGAGCGTGCTGGCAAGGCCGCCGACGAGCGTGAGCGCGGTGATGCCCTCGCGGTAGCGCTCCGGGTATCGGCGGGTGAGCACGCTGAACGCGGGGTCGTACAGCGTCATCGCCATCGCCATGCCCATCGCGGCGGCGGCGGCGTACAACATCCACGGCAGCACGGCCTGCGACCAGAGCACGCAGCTCAGGGCCGCGACGACGCTGCCGGCGGTCATCACCGCACGGCCCTGGCCACGGTCGATCGCCGCGCCCACTGCATAGCTGGCCGCACCCCAGACCGCCAGCGCGAGCGTGAAGGCGCCCATCAACACGGTGTTGCTCCAGCCGAGCTCGCGCTGCATCGGCAGCACCATCGAGGTGAAGGTGTAGTAGAGCGCCGCCCAACTCACCAGTTGCCCGAACGACAAGGCCGCCACGGTGGCGCCAAAGCCTGGGTGGTGCATGCTCGAAGGAGGGCTCGAAGGAGAAAACACGCGGCTAGGGAGGCTGTCGGGCTTTGGGTCGGGCCCGCGTTGGGCCTGCATAGGGGCTCAGCCTAGGCGCAAAACGCAGCTGTGCCGGTCGGTTCGGTAGTTGGGAGCATGGATGAAGGCGCGAGTTGGATTTCATTCCCAATTCACTTCACTGATGGTGTTCATCCTGTGGCCGC
>JANNGZ010000091.1:0-4461 GCA_031404155.1 Burkholderiales bacterium | reverse complement strand
TTACTTGCGCAGACCCAGTTTCTGGATCAGTGCGGTGTAGCGGTCGGCGTCCTTGTCCTTCAGGTAGGACAGCAGGCTCTTGCGCTGGTTGACCATCTTCAGCAGGCCGCGACGGCCGTGGTGGTCTTTCAAATGGGTTTTGAAGTGCGGGGTGAGTTCGTTGATGCGCGCGGTGAGCAGCGCCACTTGAACTTCGGGGGACCCGGTGTCCGCCGCGCCACGCGCGTTGGACTTGATCACTTCTGCCTTGCTGGTGCTGGTCATTGCCACGACGATTTCCTCTGATGTGGAAGCCGTGGGCCACAGCCTGTGCAGGGCAGCCTCAACGGTTTCCGGTTCCACTTGCGAACGCGGGTGAAACCAACCCGCGCCGTGCCTGCTTCGCGCAGCGGTGCTGCACAAAGCCGGGCGATTATAGCCGCAGGGCCCCGCTCAGCCGCTCGACACCCTGGAGCAGGCGCTGCGGCTCGCGCGAGGCAAAACACCAGCGCAGCCAGCCCTCCCCTTCGGCGCCGAAGGCCGCCCCGGGCGCGAGGCCGAGACCGTGTTCGCGCACCAGGTGCTTGGCGAACGCCAGCGAATCAGGCTGGCCGTCGACCTGGAAAAACGCGTACATGCCGCCCAGCGGTGTGGCCACCTGCACCCGCGGCAGCGCGGCCAGCGCCGGCAGCAAGGTGTCGCGGCAGTGGCGCAGGCGTTGCACCAGGCCGGGCACGAAGTCCTCGGCGATCGCCAGCGCCACCAGGCCACCGCGCTGGACAAACACCGGTGCACAGGAGCTGTTGAACTCGATCAGCTTGCCCGCGGCGTCGAGGTGGCCGGCGGGCAGCACCAGCCAGCCCAGGCGCCAGCCGGTCATCAGGAAGCTCTTGGAAAAACTGTGGGCGACGATGACACGGTCGTCGCTGTCAGCGATATCGAGAAAACTCGACGCGGCGGGACAGCTGGCGTTTCGTTGGTCGCCGAACCAGACCCGCTCGTAGACCTCGTCGGCAACGATCCAGGTGCCGGTGCGCCGGCAATGCTCGAGGATCGCGTGCTGCTCGCCGCGGGTGAGGGTCCAGCCGGTCGGGTTGTTCGGCGCGTTGAGCACCAGCACCCGCGTCGACGCGGTCACCGCGTCGAGCAGGCCTTGCAGGTTCAGGCGCCAGGCGCCCTGTTCCGCGGTCAGCGAGACACGCCGCACCCGCGCGCCCAGGATCTCCGGCTGCGCCGTGATGTTCGGCCACACCGGCACCACCACCACCACCTCGTCGCCGGGGCCGGCGAGCATCTGCATCGCGATCATCAGCGCGCTCACGCCCGAAGAGGTGACCGCGATGCGGTCGACGCCTACCGGCCTGTGCAGGCGGCTGGTGTAGGCCGCGATCGCCTCGCGCAGTTCGGCCAAGCCGAGGTTGTGCGCGTAGAAGGTCTCTCCGCGCAGCAGCGATTCGCTCGCGGCGCGGCGCACCGCTTCGGGCGTGACCTCGTCGCTCTCACCGAACCAGAACGCCAGCACATCACTGCGCCCGAGGCCGGCGTTGGCCACTTCGCGGATCTTCGAGCCGGGCAGTTCGGTGATGGTCTGGCGCATGGGGTTCCTCTGCTCGCGGCTTCGCTCGGCCGAGTTGGGCCGAAGGGTTCGGCCGTTCAAGCCACGTCGTTCGCCGCCTTGATCGAGCTGAATTTCAAGGGGCTTGAAAACAAAAATGCCGCTGCCAAGTTCAGCGGCATGGTGCTGCGTGAAACGGTTTGCGGCACTCAACCCAGATTGTAGGAGTGGCACATGTTCCTCGTTCCCGTGACCCGTTACCCGTCTCATTTCTCGCGCTCGATCGACCGTCTTCTGGATGGCGGTTTCGACCGCGTCTTCGCGCCCGACCCAAGCGCGCAACGCACCCGCGCCTTGCGCAGCCCGGCGCTCGATGTCCAGGAGAGCGAAGCCGCCTACGCCGTGGTGCTGGACATGCCCGGCGTGGCCAAGCAGGACGTGAAGGTGTCGATCGACGGCAAGCGCGTCAGCGTGCTGGCTCAAAACCCGTCATCGCCCGAAGCCACCGAGGGCGCGGCTGCCGACTCCAATGGCGAGCGCATCGTCTACCGCGAACGTGCAGCCACCGGCTACTCACGCGTGTTCACGCTGCCCGAAGAGGTGGACCAAGGCGAGTCCAGCGCCAAGCTGGAGAACGGCGTGCTGACTCTGACGCTGAACAAGAAGCGCGCCAGCGCCGTGGCCCAGCTCGCGATCAACTGAGTTCGAGCGACGCCGCGCAGAAAAGACTCACACGCCTGCCGGCGCCGCGCCAGGGACTGACGCGCCTGCCGGCGCGTCGGGCTCCGCCGCGCCGAGGGCCCAGCGTGGCCGCACGTCGAACGCGTAGTCGTGGCGTGCGGCTTCGCAGCCGCTTTGCAAACGCATCGCAGCGGCGAGCGCGATCATCGCGCCGTTGTCGGTGCACAGGTGCAGCTCGGGGTAGTGCACCCGCGCGCCGCGCAACGAGCAAGCGGCGCCGAGCTGGCGCCGCAGCTCGCGGTTGGCGCCCACGCCGCCAGCCACCACCAGCCGGCTGAGGCCGCTGGCGGTCAGCGCGCGCATCGACTTCTTCACCAGCACATCGACGATCGCGGCCTGCGTCGACGCGGCGAGATTCGCGCGCTCGGCTTCGCTCGGCACAGCGCCGAGCCGGCGCACCTGGGTCAGCACCGCGGTCTTCAGCCCGGCAAACGAAAAGTCGAGGTCGCCGCTGTGCAGCAGCGGGCGCGGCAGCTTGAACGCGCTGGGGTCGCCGCTCTGGGCCAGGTGCGCCAGCGCTGGGCCACCCGGATAACCGAGCCCGAGCAGCTTGGCACTCTTGTCGAAGGCTTCACCCGCCGCGTCGTCGATGGTTTCGCCGAGCAGGCCGTAGCGGCCTACACCGTCCACCCGCATCAACTGGGTGTGCCCGCCCGAGACGAGCAGCGCGACGAACGGGAAGCTCGGCGGGTCGGCGCAGAGGAAGGGCGACAGCAGGTGCCCTTCGAGGTGGTGCACCCCGAGCGTCTTCTTGCCCAAAGCGGCCGCCAGCGCGCAGGCCAGGCCCGCGCCCACCAGCAGCGCGCCCGCGAGGCCCGGGCCGCGGGTGTAGGCCACCACATCGAGATCCGCGAACGAGCGCCCGGCACTGGCCAGCACCTCGCGGGTCAGCGGCACCAGGCGGCGGATGTGGTCGCGCGAGGCCAGCTCCGGCACCACCCCACCGTAGGCTTCATGCATCGCCACCTGGCTGTGCAGCGCATGCGCGAGCAGCCGCCGGGGCGCCGCGCTGGCATCGACGATCGCGACCCCTGTTTCGTCACAAGATGATTCAATGCCAAGAACGATCATCGAGCCGAGTTTAGGGTCTGGTCTGGCGCGCGGCGGCTTGCAATCGGACACAAAGAAGGCCCGAGCCAACCCCTTCTTTGCCACAGCACCCCTAGACCGAGCGGGGTGCGGCCGATTACGCTGGGGACACTGATTCAAGAGTGCGGCCCCCAGCGGGACGCCACCCAAGTTGGGACCATGAAATCGTTCAGACTTTTCTCCTGGCCGGAACTGCCGGCCGCGTACCACCACACCTCCTATCGGCGCATGCTGAGCGACATGTCGCACCGCTATGTGACCACCGCGCAGCTGATGTCCAGCAGCGGTGCCAAGCGGGTGCAGGTGCGTGGCTTCCTGGACATGCTCGACCGCCGCGGCCTGCTGCGCGAACGCGAGGCCGACGCCGATTCGTTCTTCGACAGCCTGCGCCCGCTCGGCAACTGGCTGCGCCGCACCGTCACCGGCAGCAACGCGCCGCGCCGCTGAGAGCTTGAGCCGGCGCCGGCTGCAAACGCAGCGCCATCCAGGCCCGCCGAGTGCGGGCTTTTTTTGTTCTGCGTGCCGGCTACGCACCACGCCCGGGGAACGCCGCGGGGCTGCGCCGGCGCCCGTCAGCCCGCGCCGGCCTGGACCCGCCGCCGCAGCGCCTCGATCGCGCTGTCCACTGTGGTCAGCACCGGTATGCCGGGCAGCGCGTCGCGCAGCAGCGGCGCGGCGCGGGCCAGGCTGAACTGCGCGAGGGCGATCACGCCGCAGCCTCGCTCGCACAAGGCCTGCGCCGCCGCCAGCGCCGCGGTGTCGTGCGCTGCGAGATCGCCCGCGCCGAGCGCAGCCAGCGCGCCACGGGCCAGCTCGGCGTCGAGCTGCACCGCCGGATCGAACTCGGGCGGCATCGACTGCAGCGTCGGCGCAAAACTGGCCACGAGGCCGAGGCAGGTGCCGCGCGAGAGTGCGAGCGCGCTCGCTTGCTCCACCATCGCCTCGTTGGGTTTGAGCACCGGCACCGCGGGCCAGCGGCGCTTGACCGCGTCGATGCAGGAGCCAAACGCCGAGCAGGTGAACAGGATGCCCTCGGCGCCGGTGGCGATGGCATAAGCCGCCAGCGCCTGGAAGCGTTGATGCATCGCCGCGTCCAG
>JANNGZ010000090.1:0-1944 GCA_031404155.1 Burkholderiales bacterium | reverse complement strand
ACGCCCGCTTCGCAGCGGGCGTTTTTCTTGGTGGAAGGCCGGCGCCACCGCCGCTGGCGCTAGGTGTTTTGCCCGAGTCCAGCACGGCGCCGGGCCCGCACCTGCTGCGCTATTCTGCGCAGCCACCGCCCGACTTGCCTGGAGACTCGATCATGATTCCATCGACCGCCGTACGCAGCTTGCTCGGTCTGTCCCTGCTCGTCGGTGCGGCCCTTACAGCGCACTCGGCGGACCTGCGGGTCCAGTGTTATTCCGACGGCAACGAGTGCGAGGTCACCGGCGACCTGGCCAAGCGCTTCGAGGTCGAGAACCCGGGCACCAAGGTCATTATCGACAAGGTGCCGTATAAGGCCGTGGTCGAGCAACTGCCGGTGCAGCTCGCTGCCGGCGAGGGCCCGGACATTGCCCGCGTCACCGACCTCGGCGGGCTGAACAAGTACTACCTCGACCTCACTCCGCTGCTGCCCGCAGCGCGTGCCAAGGCCTGGGCAGACAACTTCTCGTCCAGCCTGGCCTGGTTCCGTGCCGGCCCTGCCGACCGCGGCATCTACGGCCTGATGTCGCAGCTCACGGTCACCGGTTCGTTCGTCAACAAGACGCTGTTCGAGCAGGCCAAGGTGCCGATGCCCGGACCCACCGCAACCTGGGACGAATGGATGGAAGCGGCACGCAAGGTGGCCGTGGCCACCAAGACGCCCTTCGCGATGGCGATGGACCGCAGCGGGCACCGCTTTGCGCCGCTGGCCGTGGCCTACGGCGCGAAGATCTTCGACGCCAATGGCGCGCCGGTGATCGACGCCGGCTACCAGACCGCGATGCGCAAGTTCATCGACTGGCACAAGGCCGGACTGATGCCCAAGGAGGTGTGGGGCGGCGTCGGCGGTTCGCAGTACCGCGACGCCTTCGAAGAGTTCGCCAACGGCCGCGTGGTCATGTACTACTCGGGCTCGTGGCAGGTGCGCCGCATGGACACCCAGGTCACCAAGTCTTTCGACTGGGCGGTGGCGCCGGCACCCTGCGGCCCGGCCGGCTGCACCGCGATGCCCGGTGGCGCCGCGTACGTGGCCTTCAAGCACACCAAGGTCGCGGCCGAGGCGGCGAAGTTTCTCGACTTCATCGCGCGCGACGAGAACTACAAGGAACTGATGGCGCGCACCGAGAACATCCCGGCCAGCCTGGCGGTGGCCAAGGCCGGTGTCGCCTACAACGTGTCGCCGAACGCCAAGGCCGCGCTCAACTCCTTCGTCGCCGATGTGCCCAAGATCGCCAAGCCGAACTACGACCTGCAGGGCTACCGTTTCAACCGCGCCGTGTTCCTGCCCACCGCGCAGCGCCTGGGCCAGGCGGTGGCCGGCGAGATGTCGGCCGACGACGCGATCAAGCGCCTGGCCGCCGATGTCGACGAGCAGGTGAAGGCCGCGAGCAAGTAAGCCGCGGCGCGGCAGGCACCGCGCTGTCGGGTAACCGGGGCGACCCATGCGGCAAGCGGCGCGCACGCCCTGGCTCTTCCTCGGGCCCAACCTCGTCATCTTCGGCGTCTTCACTTTCCTGCCGATTGCGATCAACCTGGTCTACGCCTTCACCGGCGGGGTGCAGCTCTACCCGCGCGACCGCCCGTTTGTCGGCTTCGAGAACCTGAGCACGCTGCTGGACTGCGGCAACTACCTCGACCCGTCGAGTTGCCGCAAGGACATCTTCTGGCGCGCCGTCTGGAACACCGCACGCTTCTCGCTGTTCCAGGTGTCGTTGATGGTCCTGTTCAGCCTGATCACCGCGCTGGTGCTCAACCGCAAGATCGTCGGCCGCGGCTTCTGGCGCGGGGTGTACTTCTACCCGGTGCTGCTCTCGCCGGTGGTGGTGGCACTCATCTGGAAATGGATCCTGCAGCGCGAAGGCTTGCTCAACGGCGTGATGGTGGCCGCGGGTGCCGACCCGGTGCTCTGG
>JANNGZ010000089.1:0-7871 GCA_031404155.1 Burkholderiales bacterium | reverse complement strand
ACATCGACGACGGCGTCGAGCACTTCGAACACATCTTGCCAGCGATTGAGGTGGCGGGAGACCGGCACGTTGGTGTGAGCCAACTCGTCGATCAGCGCCAGATGCGGCTTTCTAGCCAGCAGCGCATCGAGATCGAATTCCTCGAGCACTTGCCCGCGATACTCGATCCGCCGGCGCGGCAGAGCCTCAAGCCCGGTCAGCAGCGCCGCGGTTTCCGGGCGGCCATGGGTTTCGACCAGGCCGACGACCACGTCGACGCCCGCCTTCCTGCGGATCGCCGCCTCCTCCAGCATGGCAAAGGTCTTTCCGACGCCGGGCGATGCGCCGAGAAAGACCTTGAGCTTGCCGCGCCCGATCTTGCGGTTTTGCTCCGGCAAAGGTTTGGGCGCTGCGTCGGTATCGGTTGCGGCCATCAGGGGGCTGGTGTCATCTGGTCCAGTGCGAGATTGAGTGTGGGCCATCACCACCCGGGTCGATCCGGTGCGCGACACCACTTTGGTGTCCGAGACGCCGATCGACTACCTCGACTTCGCCTCGCCCACCAGCGGCCTCGGCGGCAAGCTGGGCCTGGATGCGACCAACAAATGGCCCGGCGAAACCAGCCGCGAATGGGGCCGTGCCATCCGGATGGATGCGGCGGTGAGTGCGCGTGTGGCACCGATCTTTGATGCGCTCATGACCCGGCGGCCCGATTCCCGGTAGCGCGATCGTCGTTGCACACTGCGTGCACCGAACGTCCAACCGTTTCACTTGCGGCCTTGATGTTGGACCGCGCGTGCACTAGTCTTTGGAGGCCTGCTTGCAGGCAAAACCTCTGTCGCAGTCTCTGCGCAAACGGAGCCCCGGACTTCATTCCTCTGGAGCCCCAACGGTGGCGTCAGCCGCCCGCCCCTCCCTCCTCACGGTGCGGAGGGGTTTCGCTTTTTGGGGCTCTGCACCACTGTGTGGCCACCTTCCGGCGCTGGTGGATTCGAGCATTGAGTGGCTGGCGCGAAGATCGAACAATCGCCGGCATGTGCAGGCTGCAAACGCTCAGACCGCTGATCTTCGACAGGGTGTGCGCTTCAATCCGGGCCTGCCCACCGTGAGGGACGTCTACGTCATAGGCAGCGCTTGCACGCCGTTCGGAAAACACGCCGACAAATCCTTCAAGGACCTTACCCGCTGGGTCTACCTGGAATTGCTCGCCGACGCTGGCCTGGAGGCCTCCGAATCTCAGCTCATCGAGCAGGCCTGGTTCGGCAATTGCGGCATGGGCCAGTGGGGGCAGGGTGGCATTCGCGGGCAGGTCTGTTTCACCCCGCTGGTACAGGAGCGCCTTTTCCCCGAGCGGGTTCCGCTGGTCAATGTTGAAGGTGGCTGCGCTACCGCATCCTTCGCATTTCACGGCGCGTGGAAGGACGTGCTCTCGGGGCAATGCGACGTCAGCCTCGCGATCGGCGTTGAGAAGCTGGTCAGGCCCGACAACCCGGCGCGTGTGCCCGCGATCTTCGGCACCGCGATCGACAACTTCGACCCGCAGGATTGGCAGGCCTACTATGCCCGTGCAGGCCAGCTGGCGGGCAAGCCCTTCGAGACCGGGCCGGGTCGCACCCTGTACATGGACACCTACGCGATGCAGGCGGCCTGGCACATCAAGACGCACGGCAGCACGCAGCGGCAGATCGCCATCGCCGCGTCCAAGAACCATCACCACGGCAGCCTCAATCCGAAGGCGCAATACCGCTTCGAGCTCAGCGTCGACGAGGTGCTGGCCGACCGCGAAGTCAGCTGGCCGCTCACACGTTCGATGTGCTCGCCGATGGGCGACGGTGCCGCGGCGGCCTTGCTCTGCTCCGAGTCCGCGCTCGCCAACTTCCCGCCTGCCGCCCGCGCCAGGGCGGTGAAGGTACGCACCTGCCAGCTTGCAGGCGGCAAGTACCGTGCCCTGGACGAGCCGGGTTTGTCGCGCATCGCCGCCGACAAGGCCTACGCGCGCAGCGGCCTGGCGCCCGCAGACATCGACCTGGTCGAGCTGCACGACGCCACCTCGTTCTGCGAGCTCTATCAGCTTGAAATGCTGCGCCTGTGCAAGGACGGCGAAGGCGGTCGTTTTGTCGAATCGGGCGCGACCATGCTCGGCGCCGCACTGCCTGTCAACGTCTCAGGTGGGCTGGTCAGCAAGGGCCACCCGGTGGGCGCCACCGGCTTGTCGATGGTCTACGAGGTGTGCGAGCAACTGCGTGGCGAAGCCGGCGCGCGCCAGGTGCGTGGCGCAGCACTGGGCCTGATCGAAAACGGTGGCGGTGTGATCGGCTTCGACGAAGCCGCCTGCGCGGTCACGATCCTGGAGAAGTGCAGATGACCCTGGACTGGAGGCCCGAAGACCCCGCCACGCTCGCCGATCCTTATCCTCTCTTTGCGCGCATGCGCGACGAGGACCCGTGCCACTGGAGCCCGCGCCTGAAGAGCTGGGTGCTGACCCGCTACGACGATGTCAAAAGCGCCTGCATGGACAAGGAGCGCTTGTCCTCCGACCGGCTGCGCCCGTTCTTCGAGTCGATGCCCGGCGGCGAGGCCGCGCGCATCGGCGACATCGTGCGCTACCTCTCGCTGTGGATGGTGTTCAAGGACCCGCCAGAGCACACCCGCTTGCGCCGGCTCACCTCGAAGATGTTCCACGCCAAATCAATGCAGGGCATGCGGCCGCGCATCGAGCAGATCGCCCAATGGTTGATCGAGCGCATACATGAGCGTAGCGGCGACCGCGACGAGTTCGACTTCATCGCCGAGTTCGCCGGCCCGCTGCCCTGCCTGGCGATCATGGCCATGCTCGGTGTGCCGCGCGAGCAGCTCGCACAGGTGAAGCGCCTGTCCGACGACATCGCGCTCTTCATCGGCTCCTCGCGCACTTCGCCCGAGAAGTACGACACCGCGCAAGCCGCCACGCAGGAGATGGCCTCGTACTTCCGCGAGCTGATCGCCTCGGCGCGGCGGCAAGCGCGCGACGACCTGCTCAGTGAACTGGTCTGCACCCGCGACGGCGACGGCGGCTTGAGCGACGATGAACTCGTCGCCACCTGCATCCTGCTGCTGTTCGCCGGCCACGAAACCACCACCAACCACATCGCCAACGGCATGCTCTCGCTGCTGCGCTTTCCCGAGCAGTTGGCTGCGTTGCGCGCCGACCCGGCCCTGGCCGCCGCCGCGGTGGAGGAACTGCTTCGCTACGACGGCCCCTCGGGCGCGCAGGTGCGTGTGGTCAGCGCCGCGCACGAACTGCACGGCAAGACGCTCGCAGAAGGCGAGCGCGTCTTCATGATGCTCAACGCCGCCAACCGCGACCCGCGCGCCTACCCCGACCCCGACCGCCTGGACCTGCGCCGCGACGGCGTGCCGCATCTCAGCTTTGGCTTCGGCACCCACATCTGCCTGGGCTTCCCGCTGGCGCGCACCGAAGGCCAGGTGGCGTTCCCGGCGTTCCTGCAAGCCTTTGCGCAGGTCGCGCTGGCCGACAGCCAGCCGAAGTGGATCAACTCCCTCGTCTTCCACGGCATGCAGGCCTTGCCGCTGCGTGTGCAGCGGTTCTGACGCCGGTGCGGCGTCGACCGCGCCGCCGGCGGCCAGGCCCTGGCCGACCACCACAACGTGGCCGAGGTCGACGGTGCGCGCGAGCTCGTCGCGAGCGCGCTGCAGGCCTGGGGCCGCATTGACGTGTTGATCAACAGTGCCGGCATCCTGCGCGACAGGTCGCTGGCCAAGATGGAGCCGGCCGACTTTGCCTCGGTGCTCGCGGTGCACCTGCTCGGCTCGGCCCATTGTTCGCAGGCGGTGCTCAACCCGATGAAGGCGCAGGGCTACGGCAGCATCGTGATGACCACCTCGGACGCGGGCCTGTACGGCAACTTCGGCCAGACCAATACGCCGCCGCGAAGCTGGGTGTGGTGGGGCTGATGAATGCGCTCAAGCTCGAGGTGCATAAGTACGGCATCACGGTCAACACGGTGGCGCCGGGGGCGCTCACCCGCATGACCGAAGGGCTGCCGGCCGCGGCCATGCTTCAGGAAGCCACGCCCGAGCGCGTGGCGGCGGCGGTGGCCTGGCTGGCCAGCGAAACCTGCACGCTGACCAATGAAGTGGTGGCCGCGGGTGCGGGCTACTTCGCGCGCGTGCAAATCGTGGAAAGCCTGGGTGTGCAACTGCCGCCCAACGAGGTCTCGCCCGAGGCGGTGGCCGCACATTGGGCGCGGATCGCCGACATGTCGCACGCACGGCCGTTCGCTTCGGCGGCTGCTGCGCTGGTGGCCGCCTTCAGCCCGCGCCGCGTTTGAAGCTGATCGGGCAAGCGCCAGACTTCGCCCTCCGGTGTTCGCCCACGGGCCACGGGGTGGCCCCTGCGGGTCCGTGGCGGCCGTGCGGGCTCACCTGGCAACCGTGGCGCGGTTTCAGGCCCCCATCCACAAGCCGAATTTTTCGCGCAGCGCACGGCGCACCTTGCCGAAGCCCTCCGAACTCGGCAGCCAGCGCAGCACCGGCCGGTCCTGCCCGGTGGCCAGGCCCATCGGCGCCGGCACCACCCGGAACACCGGCACGCTGTGCGCGGCGGCTTCCTCGAAAGCGCGGCGCGCACGCGGCATGTGCCAGCCGTGCGTCACCAGCACCACCTGCTGGATGCCGTCGCGCTGCAGCAGCACCGCGGTGCGGCGCGCGTTCTCGCGGGTGTCGCGCGAGTCGTCCTCGACCCAGCGCAACGGGCGCAGGAATTCGCGCTCGGCAATCTGCGCGGCGATCTGCGCCTCGGGCGCACCTTCAACCTGGCCATGCCCGGTGCCACCCGAAAACGCCAGCGGTGCGCCGGTCTGGCGCGACAGCCAGATACCGTAGCGCAAGCGCTCGAGCGACAGCGGTTCGAGGCTGGACACACCGTACTCCGGCGCCAGGGATTCACGCCCGCCGCCAAGCACCACGATCGCGGTGGGCAGCCTCGCCTGAACCTCCAGCTTGAGCTTGGCCAGCGCCACCGGGCTCAGCGGCGGCGGCGGCGCGAGCAATCCGCGCACCAGTGCGTCGGCCGCCGCGGCGCTGCAACTCAGCCAGATCAAAACGAGCGACAGCATCAGCAAGCTCCAGCCCAACACGCGCCGCCACGCCATCAGCCGCGCCCCGAGCAGCGCCAGCACCAGCAGGGGCACCGGCGGCAGCAGCAGTGCGGTCAGCACCGGCTTCCAGCTTTCGATCTCGAGGGTGGCGAAGAGGCTGTTCAACATGCGTTGGCGTGGGCGGCGATCTCGGGTTTTCGCGGCGCAGGATCGCAAACCGGCAGCAAGCGAATCCAGCGACTGACGAGCTCATGCACCAGCGCATTGGCAAGGTGCAGAGCGAAAGGCGGCGCATTGTGACCCACGCCCGCGACCGCCCTTCCGGTGCGCGTGGCGCCCGCTGATCCGCATCTTCGCCCGCGCGCCAGGCGCCACTCCATGCGTGGACCGCTCGGCTGACAAATACTGTTGTCACGGGCGCACGCAGTCGTCCCACGACAACTTGTCGCACATAGGGCTTGCCCGCGTATGTAGCCCTTTATCACCTCAGGCATGGCTGCGGGTGCAAGACTGCGCGCAGTAGTCGGCGGAGCACCGCCGCCAAGCGGCGCCAACGCGGCGCCAGAGCGACACCGAAGGAGACAAACATGCGCGTGATTCCGATTGCCGAACCAGCGGTCGACAGCGGCGGCTGCAACGATCAGAGTGGCGAGGTGCCCAAGCTGAACCTGCCTCTGGCGCGGCGCGAGTTTTTGAAGGGCTCGGGCATCCTGATGGGCAGCATCGCCACCGGCAGCGTGCTCGCCACGCTCGCGCCGTCGCCGGTGTGGGCGGTGGAGTTGAAGACGCTGACCAAGGCCGAGGGCGAGGCCTTGATGAAGATGGGCCGTGTGCTCTACCCACACAAGAAACTCTCCGACGCGGTCTATGCCTTGTTGGCCAAAGACCTCGACGCCAAGGCCAGCGGCGACGCGGCTGCGGCCAAGCAGTTGCGCGAAGGCATCGCCGGGCTGAACACGGCCGCGGGCGGCAGCTTCGCGAAGGCCAACGACAAGAAGAAGCGCGAGATCGTCAAGGCGCTCGAAGGCCAGCCCTTCTTCGCCACGGTGCGGGGGCAGTGCATCACCTCGCTCTACGACAACGACATGGCCTATGCCACCTTCGGTTACCCGGGTTCGGCCTGGGAGAAGGGCGGCTACATCACGCGCGGCTTCCAGGACCTGAAGTGGCTGCCGGCGCCGTCGCTGCAAGCGAGCCCGAAGCCCTATTTCGGCTGACCGCAAAAGCCTTCATCCCCGAGCGCGCCGGCACACGGCGCCCAACCCGAAACATCGGAGACACACCATGGCGAAGTTCGACCAGAACGACGAGTCCGTCGTCGTCATCATCGGCTCGGGCGCGGGCGGCGGCACGCTCGCCAACGAGTTGTGCCAGAAAGGCATCAAGGTCGTGGTGCTCGAGGCCGGCGCGGCGCAGTCGCTCGCCAGCTTCGTCAACGACGAGTGGAAGTCCTTCAGCCAGCTCGCCTGGCTCGACCCGCGCACCACGTCGGGCAGCTTTCGCCTGGCCAAAGACTTCGCCGGCCTGCCGGCGTGGATTTGCAAGACCGTCGGCGGCACCACCACGCACTGGGCCGGCGCGTCGCTGCGCCTGGAGGAGCACGAGTTCAAGGCCAAGACGACCTATGGCGACCTCAAGGGCGCCAACCTGATGGACTGGCCGCTGACGCTGAAGGAACTCGAGCCCTGGTACGACAAGGCCGAAGACAAGATGGGCGTCACGCGCACCCACGGCATCCCCGGGCTGCCGGGCAACAACAACTACAAGGTCATGCATGCCGGCGCGATGAAGCTCGGCTACAAGGAAGTGCACACCGGCAACATGGCGATCAACAGCCAGCCGCGCGACGGCCGCGGGCGCTGCATGCAGCTCGGCTTCTGCTTCCAGGGCTGCAAGAGCGGCGCCAAGTGGAGCACGCTCTACACCGAGCTGCCGAAGGCCGAAAAGACCGGCAACATGGACCTGCGCCCCGAGTCGCACGTCACGCGCATCGAGCACAACGAAGCCGGCAAGGTGACGGGCGTCGTCTACAAGGACAAGGACGGCAAGGAACAGCGCCAGAAGGCGCGCATCGTCTGCGTCGCCGGCAACTCGATCGAAACGCCGCGGCTGCTGCTGCTGTCGGCGTCGGACAAGTTCAAGGACGGGCTGGCCAACAGCTCGGGCCAGGTCGGGCGCAACTACATGCGTCACATGACGGGATCGGTCTACGCCGTCTTCAAGCAGCCGGTGCACATGTACCGCGGCACCACCATGGCCGGCATCATCCGCGACGAGGCCAAGAACAACACCAAACGCGGCTTCGTCGGCGGCTACGAGATGGAAACCCTCTCGCTCGGCCTGCCGTTCATTGCCGCCTTCCTCGACCCCGGCAGCTGGGGCGACGACTTCGGCTGGTGGATGGACCACTACGTCAACACCGCCGGCATGTGGCTGGTGGGCGAGGACATGCCACGCGAGACGAACCGCATCACGCTCAACGACAAGGTCAAGGACAAGTGGGGCAACGCCGTACCCAACGTGCACTTCGACGACCACGACAACGACATCGCGATGCGCGAGCACGCGTTCAAGCAGGGTGAGCGCGTGTACGAAGCGGCCGGCGCGGTCAAGACGTTCCGCACGCCGCCCTACCCGAGCACGCACAACCTGGGCACCTGCCGCATGGGCGCGTCAGCCAAGGACAGCGTGTGCAACAACTTCGGCCAGACCCACGACATCGGCAACCTGTTCATCAGCGACGGCAGCCAGTTCACCACCGGCGGCGCCGAAAACCCGACGCTGACGATCGTC
>JANNGZ010000088.1:0-24610 GCA_031404155.1 Burkholderiales bacterium | reverse complement strand
TGGTGCCGGCTGTCCGAATCGAACGGACGACCTTCCGCTTACAAGGCGGGTGCTCTACCAACTGAGCTAAGCCGGCGCGGGGGGCAATTCTAGGCGGCCGGCACGGCGAACCGCGCCGGCTACTTCACGCGTTTGAGCGCTGGGCGGCCACCCACCGGGGCGTCGGGTGGCGGCTCGTCGGCCGGCGGCGATGCCGGATGTTCCGACGCTGAGTTGCCGGCTTCGGCATCGACCGCCGCCAGGCGCAGGCCGCGCGAAGGCGGCCGCGGTGCCGGCGCGTCGGCCGACGCACCACCGGCAGCGGCTGTGGGCACCGGAAACGCCATGCCCTGGCCATTCTCGCGGGCATAGATCGCAACCACATGGTCCACGGGCACCGTGATCTCGCGCGAGGTGCCACCGAAGCGGGCCTTGAATTCGATGAACTCGTTGCCCAGCTTCAGGCCCGAGGTGGCTTCGAAGCCGACATTGAGCACGATCTCGTTGTTCTTGACGTACTCCACCGGCACCTGCACCTGCGCGTCGACGAACACCGCGATGTACGGGGTGAAGCCGTTGTCGGTGCACCAGTCGTGCAGGGCACGGATCAGGTACGGCCGGGTGGACGTACCCTGGGCGTCCCGAGTGGTCGGAACGGTCATGACCACCCCCCGGTCGCGGAGTACCGCGCGCGACCCCCCGGAGGGGACTCGCCCGCCTTGAGGCGGCCCGGCGTCGGGCTCGTAAGCGTCGAACTACGCACCGGAGCGCCCTACTTGCGCATCACCTTCTCGGACGGCGTCAGCGCCTCGATGTAGGCCGGGCGCGAGAAGATGCGCTCGGCGTACTTCAGCAGCGGCAGCGCGTTTTTCGACATGTCGATGCCGTAATAGTCCAGGCGCCAGAGCAGCGGCGCAATCGCCACGTCGAGCATCGAGAAGTCGTCGCCGAGCATGAACTTGTTCTTCAGGAAGATCGGCGCGAGCTGGGTCAGCCGGTCCTTGATCTGCGAGCGCGCCTTCTCCAACTGCTTGTCGCTGGCCTTGGCGCCGCGCCCTTCGAGCAGGTTCACATGTGCAAACAATTCCTTCTCGAAGTTGAGCAGGAACAGGCGCACCCGGGCGCGCGCCACCGGGTCGCCCGGCATCAGTTGCGGGTGCGGGAAGCGCTCGTCGATGTACTCGTTGATGATGTGCGACTCGTACAGGATCAGGTCGCGCTCGACCAGGATCGGCACCTCGTTGTACGGATTCATCAGCGCGATGTCTTCGGGTTTGGCGAAGAGGTCGACATCGCGAATCTCGAAGTCCATGCCCTTCTCGAACAGCACGAAGCGGCAACGGTGCGAGTAGGGGTCGGTGGTTCCGGAGTAAAGCACCATCATGGCGGTGGGCTGCCTTTCTGCTCAATCGACGAGAACCTCGCGGCCCTCAAAACACAAAGCGCAGTGAACCGGGACGGTGCACTGCGCAGGTCGCGCCGGCGTGTCACGCCGGCCGCGTCGTCTTACTTGATGTCCTTCCAGTACGCCGCGTTCAGGCGCCACGCGATGACCGTGAACAAACCGAGGAAGATCAGCACCCAGACCCCCAGGCGGACCCTGACTTCCTGGTGCGGCTCGCCCATCCACTGCAGGAACGCCACCAGGTCAGCCGCCGCGTTGTCGTAGTCGGCGGCGCTCAGCGTGCCCGGCTTCACCGTTTCCCAGCGGCCGCTGAAGATCTCGACCTCCTGGCCATGGCTCATCGCCTTGACCATCACCGGGCGGCGTTCGCCTTGCAACTCCCACAGCACATGTGGCATGCCCACGCTCGGGAAGGCGAGGTTGTTCCAGCCAGTGGCCTTGCTGTCGTCGCGGTAGTAGCCGCGCAAGTAGGTGTAGAGGTAGTCGGCGCCCGAGCCCTGGCCCGGCACCGCGCGCGAACGCGCGATCACGCTCAAGTCGGGCGGCAAGCCGCCGAACCAGGCCTTGGCCTGCTTGGCCTCGAGCGAGACCTTCATCAGCTCACCCACCTTGTCGGAGGCGAACATCAGGTTACCCTCGATCTGCTCTTTGGACAGGCCGATGTCGGTGAGCCGGTTGTAGCGCACGAAGGCGGCCGCGTGGCAGTTGAGGCAGTAGTTGACGAACAGCTTGGCGCCGTTTTGCAGCGCGGACTGATCGTTCATCTTTTCCTGCGGGAACTTGTCCCAGGCGATCCCTTCGCTGGCCGCATGGGCGCCGCTGAACATCGACAGCGTTGCCGCGAGAACAAGGCTCAAGGCAAGGAAGAGTTTTTTCATTTGTATGTCGCTCCGTGCTCGTCGTCGATCAATGCGCCTCGAAGACCACGCGGTCGGGCACGGGCTTGAAGGTGCCGAGCTGGCTCCACCAGGGCATCAGCAGGAAAAAGCCGAAGTAGAAAACCGTGCCGACCTGCGCCATCAGCGTTTTCATCTCCGACGGCGGCTCGATGCCGAGCCAGCCGAGCAGCAGGAAGACCACCACGAAGACAGCGTAGACCACCATGTGCCAGGTCGGGCGGTAGCGGATCGACCTCGCCGGGCTGCGGTCCAGCCAGGGCAGGAAGAACAGGATGACCACGGCGGCACCCATCACCACCACGCCCCAGAATTTCGCGTCGAAGCCCGCAAGGAACGCCGACAACGCATCCGGCGCAACGCCGAACAGCGCCACTAGAGCCTTCAGACCACCAAACATCACCAGCGTCAAGACTGCGACGCCGACGAGTGTCAATTTCGCCACCCCGTTCAATCGTGCGCGCAGGACCATGAGTACGGTCGCCGCCACTAAGATCAAACACAACACCCCCATCAACGTGTCGTTTGTGGCTCGGAGCATCGAATAGAACGGCGTGAAGTACCAAACCGGCGCGATATGCAGCGGTGTCTTCAGCGGGTCGGCCGGGATGAAGTTGTTGTACTCGAGGAAGTAGCCGCCGAGTTCGGGCGCGAAGAAGATGATCGCCGAGAAGATCATCAGGAACACGCCCACGCCGACGATGTCGTGCACCGTGTAGTAGGGGTGGAAGGGGATGCCGTCCAGCGGAATGCCGGTCTTCGGATCCTTCTTCGCCTTGATCTCGATGCCGTCGGGGTTGTTGGAGCCGACGTCGTGCAGCGCAAAGATGTGCGCCACCACCAGGCCGAGCAGCACCAGCGGCACCGCGATCACATGGAACGCGAAGAAGCGGTTCAAGGTGGCGTCGCCGACCACGTAGTCGCCGCGGATCAACAGCGCCAGGTCGGGGCCGATGAAGGGCACTGCCGCGAACAGGTTGACGATGACCTGGGCGCCCCAGTAGCTCATCTGGCCCCAGGGCAGCAGATAACCGAAGAAGGCCTCGGCCATCAGACACAAGAAGATGCCGCAGCCGAAGAGCCAGACCAGTTCGCGCGGCTTGCGGTAGCTGCCGTAGAGCAGGCCGCGAAACATGTGCAGGTAGACGACGACGAAAAACGCGCTCGCGCCGGTGGAGTGCATATAGCGCACCAGCCAGCCCCAGGGCACATCGCGCATGATGTAGTCCACCGAAGCGAAGGCCTGCGCAGCGTCGGGCTTGTAGTGCATCGTGAGGAAGATGCCGGTGACGATCTGGATCACCAGCACCACCATCGCCAGCACGCCGAAGTAGTACCAGAAGTTGAAGTTCTTCGGCGCGTAGTACTCCGACATGTGGACCCGGTACGCGTCGAACGCGGTCGGGAAACGGTTCTGGGTCCAGACCGTCAGCTGCTGGGCGATCGACGCTCCAGCCGGCGCATCCTTGAATTCAGCCATGTTGTTGCCTTGTTGTCCGATTTCGCGAAGGGCACGCAGGTCGCGCCGGGCCGCCCCAAGCGGCCTGCGCTCCCCTCGGGGGCGTGAGCCCGCGCCGAGCGAGCGCCTGCGCGCTCGCGAGTGGCTGGCGAACGCCGTTCGGCTTGCAAGCCGAATGGCGCGAGCACAGCGAGCTAGGGGCTGTCATCTTTCAGGCCTTCTTGTCCTCGCCGATCAGCAGGCGGCTGTCGGAGAGGTACATGTGCGGCGGCACTTCGAGGTTGTCCGGCGCGGGCTTGTTCTTGAAGACGCGGCCGGCCAGGTCGAAGGTGGAGCCGTGGCACGGGCAGAGGAAACCGCCGTTCCAGTCGTCGGGCAGCGACGGCTGGGCGCCGGTCTGGAACTTGTCGATCGGCGAGCAGCCCAGGTGCGAGCAGATGCCCACGGCGATGAACACCTCGGGCTTGCGCGAGCGGTACTCGTTGCGCGCGTACTCCGGGGTCAACTCGCCCGGGTTGCGCAGGGATTTCGGGTCGGCCACCTGCGCGTCGGTCTTTTTCAAGGCTTCGAGCTGTTCAGGTGTGCGCTTGACGATCCAGACCGGCTTGCCGCGCCATTCGACGACTTGTTTCTCGCCGGGCTTGAGCGCGCTGATGTCCACTTCCACCGGCGCGCCGGCGGCCTTGGCGCGCTCGGACGGGGCGAAGCTCGCGACAAACGGCACCGCGGCGGCGAGACCGCCGACGGCACCGGCGCCGCAGGTGATCGCCACCCAGGTGCGGCGGCCTTGGTCGACTTCGGATTGACTCATGTGCGTCCCTTAGGAGGTCTGGTGGGGCTTGTTTTGATCGGGGTCGGGGGCAACCATCGATTCTAGCGGAGGCCGCGTGTGTGGCCCTGGGCGGCGCCTCACGGCGGACCCGATTGACTTCGTGCCTTGGCTCGCAATACTGCGCGGCCCGTCGCCGTGAAACGGGAATCAACACAATGGAGACAAGCTCATGAGTTTTGCATCGGAGTTCAAGGAGTTTGCCGTCAAGGGCAACGTGATGGACCTTGCGGTTGGCGTGATCATCGGTGCCGCCTTCGGCAAGATCGTCGACTCGATCGTCGGCGACCTGATCATGCCGCTGGTCAGCAAGATCTTCGGCGGGCTCGATTTTTCGAGTTACTACATCGCGCTCGCCGGGCAGGCACCGGGCCTCGCGCTGGCCAAGGCCAAGGAGGCCGGTGCGGTGTGGGCCTACGGCAACTTCGTCACCATCGCACTGAATTTTGCGATCCTGGCGCTGATCATCTTCATCATGATCCGGCAGGTGAACAAGATGAAGAAGGCCGCGCCGCCGCCGCCCGCGGCACCCGCCGAGGACGTTGTGCTGCTGCGCGAAATCCGCGACGCGCTCAAGAAGTAAGCAACTGTTGTTGCGGCCCGGAGCGTGCTTTTGAAGCATCGCCCGGGCCGGGTTCGCGGCCATACTTGCCGACAACTGCGTGGCAGGGTACCGGCGGCGATGCGCCCCGCGCCTCGCCGCACGCTGCATCAGGCATCGATGAACCCGACCTCCCCGCGCCGAATGGCTGCCCTCGAGGCGGCCGCGCACCGACTCAAGCTCTCGGTCCGAGACGCCGCCCGCGCCTGCGTGGACAGCCTTGGCATGTCGGCGCTGTCGACCGCGCGCCTGCGCGACCGGGACGACCTGATGGCTGCCCAGTTCGACCTCAGCCGCAAGGTGAACGTGTTTGCGCTCGCCTTCAACGACGAGATCGATCGCCGCCTGGCGCGCGAAACCGCGCCGCAGACCGCGGGGCGACGACCGCTGGCCACCACGCAGTGGGAGTCCCTGACGCTGGTCAGCGACCACGAGGTGGAGGCGCAGGTGAGCGCCGACCGATTCGGCATGGCAATCCAGCATGCCTGCGAATGGGAGTTGCGCGAGCTCGACGCCTACATCGGCTCCCTGCTTGAACTCAGCAGCCCGGACCACGAACGCAACCCGTTGCGCCCGGAGGTGGTGGGCAAGGCCCTGGTCTCCGCGGTCGACCAGGTGAGCGAGCGCCCCGAGTTGCGCAAGCTGCTCGCCACCGAGCTCAGCCGCAGGCTCGTCACCACCATGCCCAAGGTGTACGCCGACATCGTGGCCGACATGCGCGCCGCCGGCATCACGCCGGTGCGCCTTTCGGTCCGCGGCGTGGAGGGGCCCGGCAACGTGCTCGGCTACAACACCTCGGGCTATGACAGCCGCCTGCACGGGCTGGACGGCGCGGCGGCCGTGGCCGCGGCTGCCACCGCCTACGGCCAGGACACCGGCCTGCAAGGCGGCTACCTGCAAGAGCAGGTTCACCTCGCAAGCGAGCCGATGCGCCAGAGCGGGCACGGCCGCGAGATGCCGAGCGACGCCGCGCTGCGGGCCGGTGCCGCACGGCACAGCGACGAGGGCAGCCTGCCCTCGTCGCTGCACGGCGGCTTCGGCGGCACCCGCCCCGGCGGCAGCTTCGGTCATGTCGACGCCCAGTTGATGTCGCTGATCCGCCGCCTCACGTTTGTCGCTACCAGCTCAAGTGGTGGCAGCGGCGACTACCTGTCCTCGGCGCCGAGCACCGGCCTGGGCAGCGAGCGCATGCCGCCCAACATCATCCAGGCCCACCGCAGCGAGCTGCGGCAAGCCTCCAGCGGCGCGCTGGACCACATGGTCATCGACGTCGTCGGTGGCCTGTTCGAGCAGATCCTGTCGGACCCCAAGGTGCCGCCGGGCATGGCGCGCCAGCTCGCGCGGCTGCAACTGCCGGTGCTGCGGGTAGCGCTGGGCGATGTCACGTTCTTCTCGTCGCGCCGGCACCCGGTGCGCCGTTTCGTCAACCGCATCGCCTCGCTCGCCTGTGCCTTCGACGACCTGAACGAAGGCGCGGGCAAGGAGTTTCTCGGCCTGGTGCGGGCGCTGGTGCAGGACATCGTCGACGGCGACTTCGACCAGATGGAGGTCTACGAGCAGCAGCTCGCGGCGCTGGAAGGTTTTGTCGCCCGGCAGGCCGAGAGCGAAGTCAAACAACACGCCGAGGGCGCCGCCGCGCTGCTGGAAAACAAGGAACAGGTCGCGCTGCTGCACCAGCGCTACATGCTGCAGCTGAAGTCCGCGCTCGCGCCGGTGGGCGGCATGCACGACTTCATCCTCGAGTTCCTGTCGCAGGTGTGGAGCCAGGCCCTGCTCGCGGCGGCCGGCCGCAACGACGGCGGCGCACTCTTCGCGCGCTACAAGGGCGCCGCGCGCGACCTGGTGATGAGCGTGCAGCCCAAGAGCTCACCGGCCGACCGGCAGCGTTTCCTGCGCCTGCTGCCGCAGTTGATGAAGGACCTGAACGACGGGATGGCGCTCGTCGGCTGGCCCGAGACAGCGCGCAAGCGGTTCTTCGCCCAGTTGCTGCCCGCGCATGCCGAGTCGCTCAAGGGCCAGTCGCTGAGCCACCTGGACTACAACCTGCTGGCCAAGGAGCTCGACAGCATCCTCGGCGCCCCCGCGCCCCGGCCCGAAGACCTGCCGCCGGCGGTGGCGTCGATTCCGGTGTTGCACGACGCGGTGGACGAGGCCCGGTTCAGCGCCGACGAAGCGCGCCGCATCGGGCTGGTGGAGGAGGCCAAGGTCGACTGGAATGGCGTCGTCGACATTGACCTTTCCGCCGAGCCCGAGCTGACCGCGGTGGACATCCACATCGACGGCCTGCCGCCTGCCGATGCCGCCGAGCCCACGCGCGGCGCGTCGCTGGCCGACAACGTGCAGCTCGGCTTCGCCTACCAGATGCACTTGGACGGGCAGTGGCAGAAGGTCAAGCTCAGCTATGTGAGCCCCGGGCGCGCGTTTTTCATCTTCACCGGCGGCAAGCAGCACCAGCGCACTGTGTCGATGACCGCGCGCATGCTCAAGCGCCTGTGCGACACCCAGCGCATGCGCGCCTTCGAAAACGCCTACCTGCTCGAACGCGCCACCGCGCGGGCGCGCAAGCAGCTGGCCGATCTGGGCGTGGCGACGCGGCACTGAGCGCGCGCCGCGGGCGCTACGCCGCAGCAAGCTCCCGCGCCATGCGCAGCGCCGCCTTCAGGCTCGACGCGTCCGCCACACCGCGCCCGGCGATGTCGAACCCGGTGCCGTGGTCGGGGCTGGTGCGCACGAAGGGCAGGCCCAGGGTCACGTTCACGCCCTGCTCCACGCCCAGGTACTTGACCGGGATCAGGCCGTGGTCGTGCGTCATCGCGATCACGCAGTCGAACTCGCCCGCGTGCTCGGCGCTATGGCGCGCGCGCATGAACACGGTGTCGGGCGCAAACGGGCCGCTGGCGTCGATGCCTTCAGCGCGCGCCGCGGCCACCGCGGGCGCGATGAAGCGCAGCTCCTCGTCGCCGAAGAGGCCACCTTCGCCGGCATGTGGGTTGAGGCCGGCCACCGCGATGCGCGGCCACGGTTGGCGCCAGCGTGCGGCCGATGCGTGGGCGATGCGGATCGTCTGCAACACCAGATCGAAATTCAGCGCGGCGATCGCATCGCGCAGCGACAGATGGATCGTGGCCAGCACCACCCGCAGTTCGGGGTTGGCCAGCATCATGCGCACCGGCGCCGGGGCGCCGCCCTGCGCGGCCAGCGCTTGCAGCATCTCGGTGTGGCCCGGGTAGGGCACACCGGCCCGCGAGAGCGCCTCCTTGTGGACCGGCGCGGTGACGAGGCCCGCCGCGTCGCCGTTGATCACCCAGCGCACCGCAGTCTCGATGCAGCGGGCCGCGGCGCTGCCCGCGCGCCGGTCGATCACACCCCAGGGCAATGCCACCAGGCCCTCGGGCAAGCCGGTGGGCTGAAGCACCGGCACGCAGCGCGGCGGCACGTCCACCAGGTCACCCGGCTGTTCGATCAGCGCCAGCGGCCAGCGCTCGGGCAGCAGTGCCATCGCACGCTGCATCGTGGCCAGCTCGCCCACCACCACCACGCCACCACAGGCGCCCTGAACGAATGCCCGCGCGATGATCTCGGGGCCGATACCCACCGCATCGCCCATCGTGAGCAGCAGCGGCAGCGGTGTATCGACACTCATGCCGGATTCTCGATCTCGATGAAGCGGTGTTCGAGCCCGAAGTGCCGCGCCACCTGTTCGGCCACCGCAGGCGCGCCGTAGCGTTCGGTGGCATGGTGGCCGCAAGCCAGGAAGGCGACGCCGGTCTCGCGCGCCAGGTGCGCCTGTGGTTCGCTCACTTCGCCGGTAATGTAGGCGTCGGCGCCTGCCGCGATGGCGTCTTCGAAGTCGCCTTGCGCAGCGCCGGTACACCAGGCGATGCGCCGCAGCGGCCTGCCGTCGCCAGGCAGCAGCAGCGGTGCGCGCGCCAACGAGGTTTCGACATTGCGCGCCAGCGTCCGCGCATCGTGATGCGCACCCGCAGCGCCGATGAAACCCAGTGCCTGCTCGCCGAAGCGAGCATCGGCCACCAGCCCGAGCCGCCCGCCGAGTTGCGCGTTGTTGCCGAACTCGGCATGCGCGTCCAGCGGCAGGTGGTAGGCGAAGAGGTTGATGTCGTGTGCGATCAGCCGCGCCACCCGGGCCTTCAGCCAGCCTGTGAGCCGCCCGTCCTGGCCGCGCCAGAAGAGGCCGTGGTGCACCAGCAGCGTATCCGCGCCGGCGTCGATCGCGGCATTGATGAAGGCCAGGCTCGCGGTGACGCCCGAGACGATGCGCCGCACCTCCGCGCGGCCCTCGACCTGCAAACCGTTCGGCCCATAATCGGCGAAGCGGTCCACGCTCAACAATCCCGCGAGAAAATTCTCGACCTCATTGCGCTGGGCCATCGCAGTCAACTCCCTTCTTGTCAATGCGCAGAACCTGGCTCATTTTCTCGCAGGCCGTGACCGTGGCGCTTGCAGTGCTTTTTGTGGTGGCCACGCTCAAGCCCGAATGGCTGCAACGCGGGCCGTCGCGGTTGCTGCCGCAAATCGTCTCAATCGCCAGCGCGCCGCCGGGTGCCGCAAGTGCCGCCGCATCGCTCGGCTACAGCAGCGCCGCCCGTATCGCGTCGCCCGCGGTGGTGAGTGTCACCGCAAGCAAGCCGCCGGCGCGCATCCCGCATGCCGACGACCCCTGGTTCCGATTCTTCTTCGGCGGCCGCGAGCGGCAATCGCAGCAGGCGCAGGTGGGCCTGGGCTCGGGCGTGATCGTTTCGCCCGAGGGCTACCTGCTCACCAACAACCATGTCATCGACGACGCCGCCGAGATCGAAGTGCGCCTGGCCGACGGCCGCGAAGCGCGCGCCAAGCTGGTCGGCACCGACCCCGAAACCGACGTGGCGGTGCTCAAGATCGAGCTCGACAAGCTGCCGGTGATCGCCTTCGGCGACGTGGAGCAGTTGCAGGTCGGCGACGTGGTGCTCGCGATCGGCAACCCGTTCATCGTCGGCCAGACGGTCACCTCGGGCATCGTCAGTGCGCTCGGCCGCTGCCGCCTGGGCATCAAAACCTTCGAGAACTTCATCCAGACCGACGCCGCGATCAACCCAGGCAACTCGGGCGGTGCGCTGGTCGACGCCAACGGCCACCTGGTGGGCATCAACACCGCGATCTTCAGCCGCTCCGGCGGCAGCCTGGGCATCGGCTTCGCGATCCCTGCCAACACCGCGCGCCAGGTGATGGAAAACCTGGTCCGCGACGGCACGGTGTCGCGCGGCTGGATCGGCGTGGAAACACGCGATCTCTCACCCGAGATGGCCGAAAACCTGCGCCTGCCGGTCAAGGACGGCGTGCTGATCACCGGCGTGCTGCAAGACGGGCCGGCCGGCGCCGCGGGCATGAAACCGGGTGACGTGGTGCTCAAGGTGGCCGGCACCTCGGTCGCCAACCAGCGCCAGTTGCTCGACGCAGTCGCAGGCCTGAAGCCCAAGAGCGACACAGTGATCGTGGTGCAGCGCGGCGCGCAAACGGCCGACCTCAAGGTCAGCGTGGGGCAGCGGCCGAAGCCGCAGCGGCGGGAGTGAGTCCGGCTCCTTCCCTCTTGATGGGGGAAGGTTGGGATGGGGGTGAAGTATTCCCGACGGCCACACCAAGCACCCCGTCCCTCCCCCGTCGAGGGGAGGGAGGAATTCAGGTCGGCGCGTCTTTCGCCGTGGCATCGGGCGCCTGGGTGTGTTTGATGAACACCCGCGCAGCGACCAAGCCGACCTCGTAGAGCAGGCACATCGGGATCGCCAGCGCCAACTGCGACACCACGTCCGGCGGGGTGATCACCGCGGCGATGATGAAGGCGATCACCACGAAATAGCCGCGGAAGGCGCGCATCTTCTCGATGCTCACGATGCCCATGCGCGCCAGCACCACCACCACCACCGGCACCTCGAACGCGGCGCCGAAGGCGATGAACATGGTGAGCACGAAGCTCAGGTAGGCCTCGATATCCGGCGCCGCGGTGATGCTCTTGGGCGCAAAGCTCTGGATGAACGCAAACACCTGGCCGAACACGAAAAAGTAGCAGAACGCCACGCCGACCAGGAAGAGCAAGGTGCTCGACACCACCAGCGGCAGCACCAGCCGCTTCTCGTGGCTGTACAGCCCCGGTGCCACGAAGGCCCAGACCTGCCACAGCACCACCGGCAGCGCGATCAGGAACGCGGCCATCAGCGTGATCTTCAGCGGCACGATGAAAGGCGAGATCACGTTGGTGGCGATCAGCGTTGCGCCCTTGGGCAACTGCGCCACCAGCGGCGCCGAGAGCAGGTCGTAGAGCGCCCCGGGGCCGGGCCAAAGGCACAACACACCGAAGGCGATGCCGACCGCGATGAAGGCGCGGATCAGGCGGTCGCGCAACTCGACCAGGTGCGAGACGAACGGCTGCTCGGTGCCTGCGAGTTCGTCTTCGGGATCGACCGGCCCGGTCATGCCGTCGTCCGCGGCGGCCGGTAGCGCGCCACCCGCGCCGCACCCGACAGCGCCTTGGTGCGCACGCCGTTGCGGGCCTTGTACCACTGCGGCGTGGCACCACGTTTGAGGCGCCACTTCTTGTGCGGGTGTTTGTATTCCGGCGGCGGGGCGAGCACGCTGGCGAAGCCGTTGCTGCTGCCATCTGTCAGCGCCGCGGAGGAATAGGCGTGGTTCGCCTCGCTCCAACTCTTGTCGAATTCGCTCGAGGCCTGCTGCACCTCGGAATTCACCGTCTGCTCCACGTTACGCGCCGCGTCCTCGAACTCGGTCTTCATCTTCTTGAGTTCTTCGAGTTCGATCGAGCGGTTGACCTCCGCCTTCACGTCGGCCACATAACGCTGCGCCTTGCCGATCAGGTGGCCCACGGTGCGCGCCACGCGGGGTAGCTTCTCGGGGCCGATGACGATGAGCGCCACCGCGCCGATCAGCGCGATCTTGTCGAAACCGAAGTCGATCATGGGCGGGGCAGGTGCGCGCCCACGCCGTGGCGCGGGCAGCGTCGCGGCTTGGTCAATGCTTGGCCTTGGCCTCGACGTCGATCGTGTTGGCTTCCACCGCCTTGCCCGCCGCCACCTGCTGCGCCGCCGACTCCGGCGTGGTGGCCGCTTCGCCACCGCTCTTGACGCCGTCCTTGAAACCCTTGACCGCACCGCCCAAATCGGCGCCGATGTTCTTGAGCTTCTTGGTGCCGAAGATCAGCACCACCACCAACAGCACGATCAGCCAATGCCAAATGCTGAACGATCCCATGACGTATCTCCGGAAGAGCGAATGAACGGATTCTAGGTGACCCGCCCGCGGGGTCGAAGTTCAGCCTCGTCCGCTTGCGGCGGCGTTCGCGGCGGCGCTCGCGGCGGCTATCAGGTCCGAGCCAGGCTGCCTTCGGCGGCGCCGCGGGCACCCGAAGGCCCGCGGCCGCCGGTCACCCGCGCAGCCAGGGGCGCGGGCCGCCCATCACATGCATGTGCAGGTGTTGCACTTCCTGGTTGCCGTCGTGGCCGGTGTTGATCACATGACGAAAGCCGTTGCTGACGCCCAGCTCGCGCATCAGCTTCGGCGCCAGCACCATCATGTGGCCCATCAGGTCGTGGTGCTCCGGCCCCACGTCGGCCATCGACACAATATGCACCTTGGGCACCAACAGCACATGCACCGGCGCCCAGGGGTTGATGTCGTGGAAGACGACGACCCGTTCGTCCTCGAACACCTTCTTGGCCGGAATCTGCCCGGCGGCAATGCGGCAGAAGATGCAGTTCGGGTCGGCGCCGGTCATCGGGCCCTCACTGCGGCAGTGCCTTGCGGTCGTTCAGCGCCATCCAGCCGCGCGCGACGCGGTAGAGGAACCAGATCGAGATCAGGGTCCAGGCGATCCAACCCGGCAGCACGAACAGCACCCACAGCGGAATGGTGAGCACGTACAACACGGCGGCCCAGATGACGCTGCGGATTCGCCAGTCGAAATGCGAGGCCTGCCAGGTGCCGGCGGCGTCGCCCTTCCTCACCAGGTCGAGCACGAAGGCCACCACCAGCAGCAGGATGCCGGGCTGAAAACCGGGCAGTACCGCGCCCACGGCCACGACCGCGTGCAGCGCATAGCTGATATGGCCGACGGTGCGCAGGCTGTCCTCGCGCGCGCGGTCCACGGGAACCAGTTCTACGGTGTCGTTCATAAACCTTCCTCTTCTCGTGATTGAACCTTGCGCATCGCAAACTCCTCCAGCCCCGACAGGCCCTCGCGCCGCTCCAGCTCGGCCAGCACGTCGGCCGGCTTCAAGCCAAACACGCTCAGCGCAATCAGGGTGTGGAACCAAAGGTCGGCCACCTCGTAGACGATCTTCGCGCGGTCGCCGTCCTTGGCCGCGATCACGGTCTCGGTGGCCTCTTCGCCGATCTTCTTCAGGATCGCGTCGGTGCCCTTGTGGAACAGGCGCGCCACATAACTCGATTGCGGGTCGCCCGCCTTGCGCGACTCGATCACCGCGGCCAGGCGTGCAAGCGTGTCGTTGCCGCTGTCCTTGCTACCGTCCTTGCTGCTGGCTTTGAAGTTCATTCGGGCCCTATCTGTAGATCGATGCCGGGTCTTTCAAGACCGGGTCGACAGTTTTCCATTCGCCATTTTCAAGGCGCTGGAAAAAACAGGAGTGGCGGCCGCTGTGGCAGGCGATGCCAGGCTCGCCGGCGGCGTGGCCTTCCTGCGTGACCTGGAGCAGCACGACATCGTTGTCGCAGTCCAGGCGCAACTCGTGCACCGTCTGGAAATGGCCGGACTCTTCGCCCTTGTGCCAGAGGCGTTGACGCGAGCGGCTCCAGTAGACCACCTGGCCGAGCTCGGCGGTGCGCTGCAATGCCTCGCGGTTCATGAACGCGAACATCAGCACATGGTTGCTGCCACGCTCCTGCGCAATCACCGGCACCAAGCCGTCGGCGTCCCATTTCACGGCGTCGAGCCAGTTCATCAGGCAACCTCCGTGCTGCGCACTCCGGTATTCGCCCTTGGGGCGGCCCGGCGTGCTTATCAGGCAACCTCCGTGCTGCGCACTCCGGTATTCGCCCTTGGGGCGGCCCGGCGTGCTCATGCACAGCAGTTTAGCGACGCTCAAGCGCTGCAAACATGCTCGCCTGAAAAACCGCGTTCGTCGGCAAACCAGCGCAGCACCGGCAGCGTGCCGGGAAGCACCGGGGACACGGCCACCGGCAGGCTCTGCCAGGCCATGCGCTGGCCCTCGCGCATCTCGAAGCCGCCGGTCCAGTCGAACACCTTGCAGAAATGCAGCCGCACCCGAGCGTGCGGGTAGTCCATCTCTTCAACCTGCCAGGGGTTCACCGCGCCGATGGTGATGCCGATTTCTTCGTGCAGTTCGCGGCGCAAGGCCTGCTCCACCGACTCGCCCGCTTCGAGCTTGCCACCCGGGAACTCCCAGTAGCCGGCGTAGACCTTGCCCTCGGGGCGCGAGGTGAGCAGGAAGCGGCCTTGCGCGTCGATGAGAACACCCACGGCCACATCCACTGCGACACGCCTCACAACGCGCTCAGGCCAGCGCCGGGCCGCCCCAAGCGGCCTGAGATCCCCTCGGGGGACCGAGCCCGGACACAAACAGTCCGGTGGACTGTTTGTGCCTGGCGAGGGGCCGGGCCGATGGGTCCGGCGCAGCCTGCAAGGCCGAGTGAAACGAGCTAGGGGCGGTCAGGTCAAGCATGGTCGCGCCCGGCGTAGTCGCGCGCGAATTGGTAGGCCACGCGCCCCGAGCGCGAGCCGCGCTCCAGCGCCCACACCAGCGCCTCGGGCCGCGCCGCGGCAATTGCCGCATTGCTCACCTGGTAGTGGTGCAGCCACTGTGCCGCGATGGCCAGGTACTCGGCCTGGGTAAACGGATAAAAACTGATCCACAGCCCGAAGCGCTCGGACAACGAAATCTTTTCTTCCACCACCTCGCCGGGATGCACCTCGCCGTCCTCGGTGTGCTGGTAGCTCAGGTTCTCCTTCATGTACTCGGGCAGCAGGTGGCGGCGGTTGCTGGTGGCATAGATCAGCACGTTTTCGCTCGATTGCGCGATCGAGCCGTCGAGCATCGACTTCAAGGCCTTGTAGCCCGGCTCGCCCTCGTCGAAGCTGAGGTCGTCGCAGAAGACGATGAAACGCTCGGGCCGCTCGGCCACCAGGTCCACCAGGTCGGGCAGGTCGACCAGGTCGGCTTTGTCGACCTCGATCAGCCGCAAACCCTGCGCCGCAAACTCGTTCAGGCAGGCCTTGATCAACGAACTCTTGCCGGTGCCGCGCGCGCCGGTGAGCAGCACATTGTTGGCGCTGCGCCCGGCCACGAAGGTGGCGGTGTTGCGCAGCAGACGCTCCTTTTGCGGGTCGACTTCCTTCAGGTTGGCCAGGCGGATCGTGGCCACATGCCGCACCGGCTCGAGCGTGCCCGAGCCGGCGCGTTTGCGGTAGCGGAAGGCAATCGACGCCTGCCAGTCGGGCGCAGCGGGCGCATGCGGCAACAGGCGTTCGAGCCTGCCGACCAGCGCCTCGGCGCGGCGGAAGAGTTGTTCGCTGGGCGTGGTTTCGGTCAAAGGCATGGGTGAAGTTTACGTGGCGCCTGTGCACCGAAGCGGCTGTGACGCCGGCAGCGACGGCACACGCTCGCCGGCCACCAGAAACAAGCCGAGATCGTCCTCGCATCGCTCGAGGCCCGGCTTGAGGTCTATGGCGCAGCCTCGTCGCCGCAGGTCGCGAACCGCTCAGGCTTGCATCAACCCGAGCACCGCATCCAGGTTCTCGGTGGGGCTGCGCTTGAACCCCGAGCGCGCATAACGCTGCAGCCGGCCCACCGCGTAGGCCACCAGGATCGAGGCCATCGCGTTGGCCTCCACGGTCGGCGTGGCCGAGCCGGCAGCGTCGGCGGCGCCGCGCAGGCTCTGCCGCAATTGCGACTCCAGGCGATCGAAAAACTGGTTCATGCGGGCCGACAGGCGCTCGTTCTCGAACACCAGCGCGTCGCCCACCATCACCCGGGTCATGCCCGGGTTCTTCTCGCCGAACTGAAGCAGCACCTGCAGCATGCGCTGCGCCTGCACCGCGCCCGAGGGCTCACGTTCGGCAATCTGGTTGACCAGCGTGAAGACACTCGATTCGATGAACTCGATCAGCCCCTCGAACATCTGCGCCTTGCTCGCAAAGTGCCGGTACAGCGCCGCCTCGCTCACCGACAGGCGCGCGGCCAGGGCTGCGGTGGTGATGCGTTCGGCGCCCGGCTGCTCCAACATCGTGGCCAGGGTTTGCAGGATCTGGATCCGGCGCTCGCCCGGCTTGGGCCGCTTGCGCGTGGCAGGCGCGGCGTCGGCGTCGTCTTCGGTGGGGGCGTCGGCCGTGTTGTCGGTGGGTTCTGGCGTCACGGCAGTCGCATCAGCTGTTGTAGCGAGACGATTCTTGCACAGACATACGCAGGCTTTCGGTGCAGGTAAACACCAACTTTCTGCCCGCTTGCACCATGAGCCGCACCATGAGCCGCGCCGTGTTTCGCCCAGCGTTGCATCCAGACCGTGGTCATGCCGAGCTGGCGCGCGGACTTCTGGTGCGCCAGCGTGTCCTCCACCAGCACACAGCGGCTCGGGTGCACCTTGAGCCGCGCGGACAGGCGCCTGAACATGCGCAGGTCGGGCTTGGGCCGCAGCTGGCCGAACATGCGCATGTCCTCGATGCAGACCACACCGTTGAAGTGGCGGCGCAAGCCCAGCTCGGCGAGCACACGCTCGGCATAAACCCGCGGCGCGTTGGTCAGGATGAACTTGCGGCCGCGCAGGCGGGCCAGCGCGGCCACGTCGTGCGGGTGCCGGCGCAGCCGACCCTCCAGGCCCGGCAGCAGATGGGTCTGGTGCAGGAAATGCGCGGGGTCCACCCCATGGTGCCGCACCAGGCCGAGCAGCGTGGCGCCGTAGCGGCGCCAATAGTGGCGGCGCAGCGCATCGGCATCGTCCTTGGACAGCGCCAGTTCGTGCTGCACGTACTCGCCCATCGCGGCGTTGATGCCCGGCATCGCCGCGCCGCCCGCATCGTGCAGGGTGTCGTCGAGGTCGAAGAGCCAGACGCGGTCGCGGCGGTGCGGCATCAATGGCAGCGGATCATGTTTCCGGCGCCAGGTGGCGACACGCTGCTCCGCCTTCAATGCGAGCGGATCATGGTTCCGTAAGCCTGCTCGGTCAGGATCTCCAGCAGCATCGCGTGAGGCACGCGGCCGTCGATGATGTGCACCGCGTTGACCCCGCTCTTGGCCGCGTCCAGCGCGCCGGCAATTTTTGGCAGCATGCCGCCGGAGATGGTGCCGTCGGCGAAGAGTTCGTCGATGCGCCTTGCGCTCAGGTCGGTGAGCAGCGTGCCGGCCTTGTCGAGCACGCCCGGCGTGTTGGTCAGCAGCATCAGCTTCTCGGCCTTGAGCACGATCGCCAACTTGCCGGCCACCAGGTCGGCGTTGATGTTGTAGCTCTCGTTCTGCTCGCCGAAGCCGATCGGGCTGATCACCGGGATGAACTGGTCGTCCTGCAAGGCCTTCACCACGCTGGGGTCGATCGCGGTGATCTCGCCCACCTGGCCCACGTCGTGTTCGACGCTCGGGTTGTCCTTGTCGAGCAGCTTGAGCTTGCGCGCGCGGATCAGGCCGCCGTCGCGCCCGGTGAGGCCCACCGCCTTGCCGCCCGCGGCATTGATCAGGCCGACGATGTCCTGCTGCACCTCGCCGGCGAGTACCCATTCGACGACTTCCATCGTCTCCTCGTCGGTGACCCGCATGCCCTGCACGAAGGTGCCCTTCTTGCCCAGGCGGTTCAAGGCCTCGTCGATCTGCGGCCCGCCGCCATGCACCACGATCGGGTTCATGCCCACCAGCTTGAGCAGCACCACGTCCTCGGCAAAATCCTGCTGCAAGCCCGGGTCGGTCATCGCGTTGCCGCCGTACTTGATGACCAGCGTCTTGCCGTGGTATTTGCGGATGTAGGGCAGCGCCTGGGCCAGGATCTCGGCCTTCTCGCGCGGGGTGATGTGGTCGACGTTCGGCGGTGCGTGGTCTGGTTTCATGACAAGGCCTGTGGAGAACTGGGCAATTTCGCCAGAAATTGTAGATGCGGCGTTTCGCAAGCTGCGGTGGCAGCTCATTCCGACAGCGGCACCGTGAACCCGACCACGGTACCCGCAGCGGTGGCCTCGACATGCACGCTCCCCTTGTGCATCGTCGCGATGGCCTTGACGATCGCCAGGCCCAGGCCGCTGCTCTCGGCGGACTGGCCCCTCGCCGTGTCCGCGCGATAGAAACGATCGAACATGCGCGCGCGCACTTGGGGGCTGGGCGCAAGCCCCGGGTTCACCACTTCGATCCGCGCGCAGCCTGCGCTTTCGCGCAAGGACACCACGATCTCCCGGCCGGCAGGCGTGTGCTTGATCGCGTTGGACAACAGGTTCGACAGCGCGCGCCGAATCAACCCGGCGTTGCATCGCAGCTTCGCCTCGCCTTGAACCACCACACGCACCGCCGCTGCCTCCAAAGCCGCTTCGAAGTAGTCGACAGCCTGGTGGACGACCGCGGCGAGGCTGACCAAGGCGGTGTCAGGCGGTTGTGCGCCTTGGTCGGCGCGTGCGAGAAACAGCATGTCGTTGACCATGGCCGCAATCTGCTCCAGGTCTTCGAGCTGCTCGACCATCGTCTCCCTCAGCACGGCGGCCGGCCGGTCGCCGCTCAGGGTGACCTGCGCCGCGTTGATCAGTGTGGCCAGCGGCGTGCGCAGTTCGTGTGCGACATCGGCGTTGAAAGCCTCCATATGGCGGTACGCCAGCTCCACCCGATCCAGCACGGCGTTGAAGGCCCTTACCAACTCCTGGAGTTCGCTGTCGACGCCCGCGGCTGGCAGCCGATGAGACAACGCGGTGGCCGACACCTGCGCGGCGTCAAGCGAAAGGCGGTGCACGGACCTCAGCCCGCGGCGCGTGGCCGCCAATGCAAGCGCGACGCTCGCGAGAACGCCGGCGCCGCAAACCAACCAAAGCGCGCGGGCATAGGCGCCGAGCAGCTTGAAGCGTGGCCGCACGTCGACGGCCACGACGATCGAAGACACCGGCAACCGCCCGGCATCGAGCACGTCCTCGCGCCGTCCCTCCATCGGCACGCCGCCTTCGCCCTCAAGCAGCAACACGTCGCCGGCCGTCGCGGTGGTGCGGGGTACACCGCCCTCGCCGAACACCATCGTGCCGTCGGCGCTGACGAGCCACACCCGCAAGCCCGCGTGTCCGATCAGCGCGTCGCTGAGGTGGTGCCGCAGCGCGGGAAGATCACCGCTTGCCCTCGCCTCGTCCACGAAGTGGCGGACCATCTGCGCCTTTCCGATCAGCTCGTCGCGGTTGCTCTTCTCAAGCTCGTTGGCGAGGGTCCAGTAGAGCGAACCCGCCACGGCGCCCAAAACGAGCATGGCGATCGAGCCGAGCGACAAGGTCAGCCGGGCGGTGATCGATTGCATGCCCGTCGTCGCCGCGGTCGCGCTCAGTCGCGCAGTTCGAGAACGTAGCCCATGCCACGCACCGTGTGCAGCAACTTCAGGTCGAACGGATCGTCCATCTTCGCGCGCAAGCGCCGCACGGCGACTTCGACCACGTTGGTATCGGTGTCGAAGTTGACGTCCCAAACCTGCTCGGTGATCGCGGTGCGCGACATGACCTGCCCGACGTGTTGCATCAGCACGGCGAGCAGGGTGAAATCGCGCGCCGTCAATTCCAGCCTGTGCCCGCCTCGGTAGGCGCGCCTGTTGCCCAAGTCCAGTTCCAAATCTGCCAGCCGCATTTGAAAGGACTTCTGGGCGCCCTGGTAAGTGCCTCGGCGCAGCAGGGCATCGACGCGGGCAAGCAGCTCCGAGAACGCAAAGGGTTTGACGAGGTAGTCGTCGGCACCGGCGCGCAGTCCGCGCACGCGGTCCTCGACCTTGTCGCGGGCCGTCAGCATCAACACCGGTGTGTTCTTCTGCTTGCGCAGGCGGTCGAGCACGCCGAAGCCATCGATGCCGGGCAAGGTGAGGTCCAGAAGAATGAGGTCATAACTGCCCTGGGTGGCCAGGTGCAGGCCGTCGATGCCGTCCGCGGCCACGTCCACGACATGGCCGTTCTCGGCCAAGCCCTTGCGCAGGTATTCGGCAAGGCGACGCTCGTCTTCGATGATCAGCAGGCGCATGCAGACGGGCCAGGTAGTGTCCCGACAAGTGTGCCTCGCCATTCCCGGCCCGCTTCCGGCATCGGCGCTTGGATTACCGAACCGTAATCCGCGGGTCAGCGTTGCGTCGGCATCGGCTCGATATCTTGTGGACCGGCCGGCTCATACCCGAGCGGGCCCGGAGGCCCTGGGATCCGGGGGCACCGCGTTCACCGACCCAAGGAGAAACACATGAACCGTTCAAGCATCGCTCGACTCGCGATCGCAATGGCCCTTGTATTGCCCGCGGCGGGTCAGGCTACCGAACTGTGGCACCTCGCGCCTGGCGAGGCCGGTTTCACCGAGCACCCCGCACAGGTCAAAGGCCCGATGACACGCGAACAGACGGTCGCGCGCGACGCCGAGGAGGCCCAGCGCATGGCCGCACGCGGCCTCAGGTGGAATCAGCTCTACGGCGTCTGGCAGCCGGTCGGAGCCGCCGGCCGGCCTGCGATCAGCTTCACGCGCGAGCAAAAGCGGGCTGAAGAAGCCGAAGAGTTCCGCCAGATGGCTGCCAAGGGCTACCGCTGGAATCAGCTCTATTCGACCTACCAGTACGTCGGCCCGGCGAAGTAGCCTCCAGCATGCAGCCAAGTGAGTGCGGCGCAAGCGTCCGGTGCGGCCGCAGCGGCCTCGGCCAACCAGGAATCTGCGGGCCGGGGACGCATCCACGCGGCCACCACACAGAAGAAGAACCTGCGGTAGAGTCGACCTCATGCGGCCGTTGCTGAGGACTCTGCTGATCTGGATGGTGGTGTTGGCGTTTCCCTTGCAGGGCATCGCGGCATCGACCATGCTGTTCTGCGGCCCAAGCCACGATCGCATGCAGCAGGCGACCGACCACTCGGCGCACCAGGACGCCAGCCATCACCTCAGCCATGACGACCCTGCTTCGGCCGGGTCGGAGAATCTGCCCGACGCTGGCGGATTCAAATGCAGCGCTTGCGCGTCCTGTTGTTCGTCGGTCGCGCTGCCCTGTGTCGCGCTGACCATGGTGACCGCGGAGTCCGCGACCTCGACCGTCGACGAACCTATCGCGTCGGTGCCGGCTTTCCTCACCGACGGGCCTGACCGGCCCCCTCGAAGCACGCTCGCGTAGTCGGCACCACCCGGCGGTGTGCTTTGGCACGCGCGCGAGTGCCCCGTTGAACCCGGCCTGGCTGCCCCCTTGGGTGGTTGGGGTCCGAAACTTCGTCACGCGAGAACACCATGGTCCCAACCCTATTGCGCTGGCTCGCGCACGCCGCATTGCTCGCCGCAGCGTTCGCCTCACAGGCGCAGCCCACAGCTCGACCCGCAAGGCTCGACCCGCTCGACGCCAATGCGAGCGTGCCCAGGCTGAGCTACGAATCGTCGTTGACACAATACCGGCGCCTCGGTGACACGAAGCCGATCCCGTGGCGTGAAGCGAACGACACGGTCACCCGCATCGGCGGCTGGCGTGTGTATGCGAGAGAAGCGCAGCAACCCGACGCGGCCGCAGCGACGCCACCGGCCGAGGCTCCGCCTTCCCCGGCGCCACCCGCCGAACCGGCCAAGCCCATGCCCCAGGGGCACGGTGGCCACAAGTCTCCATGAAGGACGGCGACATGACGGTTGCCATGACGACAACCCGCCATGCAGGCTTGGGCCACATGCGCCTGTGCGCCCTGCTGTCCGCCGCCGCAGTTCTGGGCGGTTGTGCCTCATTCAGCCGCGATGGGGGTTTCTCGGTCGTGGAACAAACCACCAAGGATCGGCTTGGCAAGGAGGTCCGTTGGGCACGATCCGACGCCGACCAGGACAGCGTGGACAAGCGTGTGGCCGAACTGCTGGCCAAGCCACTCACGGCGGACGACGCCGTCCAGGTGGCGCTGCTGAACAACCGGGGCCTGCACGCCAGCTTCCAGGAGCTGGGCATCACCGAGGCCGAGGTGGTACAGGCGGGCCGCCTGCCCAACCCTGGTTTCAGCTTCGGCCGCCTGACGCGCGGCAGCGAGGTCGAACTCGAACGCGGCCTGCACTTCAACCTCGCGCGCCTGCTGGCCATGCCACTCATCGGCCAGATGGAAGCGCGCCGCTTCAAGCAGACCCAGGGCATGGTCGCGATGAGCGTGCTGGCGCTAGCCGCCGAGACGCGCAAGGCCTATGTCAACGCCCTGTCCGCCGAAGAAACCGTGCGCTATATGCGACAGGTGAAACAAACCGCCGATGCGAGTGCGGAACTGGCGCGGCGCATGGAGCAGGTGGGCAACTTCAGCAAACTTCAACGGGCACGCGAGCAGGGCTTTTATGCCGATGCCACACTGAACCTGGCCCGAGCCGAGCAGGCGCAGCGCGCCACGCGCGAGCGATTGACGAGGCTGCTCGGCGTCTGGGGCGAACAGACGAAGTTCAGCCTGCCCGAACGCCTGCCCGAATTGCCCAAGGAGGCACTCGACCTGCCCGATCTCGAACGTGTCGCGCTTGCGCAGCGGCTCGACGTTCAGGGCGCCAAGCTCGCTGCGGAACAAACGGCAAGGAACCTCGGCCTGACTCGCGCCACGCGCTTCGTCAACGTGCTGGAACTGGGGCTGCTGAACAACCGCTCCAACGAACTGCCCACCCAGCGCGGCTGGGAGATCGGTCTGGAACTACCGCTGTTCGATTGGGGTGGTGCTCGGGTGGCGCGTGCCGAGGCGGTCTACATGCAGACGGTCCACCGCGCCGCCGAAACCGCGATCAACGCCCGCTCGGAGGTCCGCGAGGCCTACGCCGGCTACCGCTCGGCTTACGACATCGCGCGCCACCACCGCGACGAGATCGTTCCGCTGCGCCAGCGCATCGCCGAAGAAAACCTGCTTCGCTACAACGGCATGCTGATCGGCGTGTTCGAACTCTTGGCCGACGCGCGGTCTCAGATCGCCAGCGTCAACGCCGCCATTGAAGCCAAGCGCGACTTTTGGGTCGCGCAGGCCGATCTCGACATGGCGCTTATCGGCAAGCCCAGCATGTCCGCTGCCTCGGGCCCCGCAATGGCGGCCGATGCCGCCGGCCCGGGACATTGAACATGAAGGACTCTCACATGCTTTCCCGACGCAAGATGCTCGGCGGGGCCGGCGCCATCACGGCGGCCGCAGCCGCCGCCTCCATCAGCAAGGTGGCGCTGGCCGCGCTGCCCGAACCGGTGATGCAAAGCAAGCCCGACACGATGCCGCCGCTGGTGCCCAACACCGGCCGGCCCTACAACCCGGTGGTCACGCTCAATGGCTGGACATTGCCCTGGCGCATGAACAACGGCGTCAAGGAATTCCACCTCGTCGCCGAACCGGTGGTGCGCGAAATGACCCCCGGCTTCAAGGCCCACCTCTGGGGCTACAACGGCCAGAGCCCGGGGCCGACCATCGAGGTGGTGGAAGGAGACCGGGTGCGCCTGTTCGTCACCAACAAGCTCGGTGAGCTGACCAGCATCCACTGGCACGGCCAGCGCCTGCCCAACGGCATGGACGGCGTGACGGGCCTGAACCAGCCGGGCATCCCGCCCGGCAAGACCTACGTCTACGAGTTCGTGGCGCGCCGCCCCGGCACCTTCATGTACCACCCGCATGCCGACGAGATGGTGCAGATGGCGATGGGGATGATGGGCTTCTGGATCACGCACCCGAAACAGAAACATCCGCTGATCGACGAGGTCGACCGCGACTTCGTCTTCCTGCTCAACGCCTACGACATCGACCCCGGCAGCTACACGCCGAAGATCATGACGATGCTGGACTTCAACCTGTGGAGCTGGAACAGCCGCATCTTCCCCGGCATCGACCCGTTGGTGGTGAGGAAGAACGACAAGGTGCGCATCCGCATCGGCAACCTGACGATGACCAACCACCCGATCCACCTGCACGGGCACGAGTTTCTAGTGACAGGCACCGACGGCGGGCCTACACCAAAGAGCAGCCGCCAGTACGAGGTGACCACCGACGTGGCGGTGGGCCAGATGCGGCAGATCGACTTCCTGGCCGACGAGGAAGGCGACTGGGCATTCCACTGCCACAAGAGCCACCACACCATGAACGCGATGGGCCACGACGTGCCCACGATGATCGGCGTTGACCACCGCGGCGTGGCCAAGCAGATCACGCAACTGATCCCCGACTACATGGTGATGGGCGAGCGAGGCATGAAAGACATGACCGAGATGGAGATGCCGCTGCCCGACAACACGGCCGCCATGATGACCGGTACCGGGCCGTTCGGCGCCGTGG
>JANNGZ010000087.1:0-8680 GCA_031404155.1 Burkholderiales bacterium | reverse complement strand
CAGCATCAATGTGGCGTTCATGGCATGCTCCCTGTGGGTCGATCGATGCCTTGAATATTGAGCGACAGGAGGCGTTTCCGGAAATGACTTCGCGGCCCCACACTGATTCTCAAACCGCATGAATACCCCGATCCGCCAACGACCGCTGGCCGTGGGCCCGATCCGCGCCTTCGAAGCGGTGGCTCGGCACCTGAACTTCAGCGCCGCGGCGCTGGAGCTGCACCTCACGCAGTCGGCGGTGAGCCGGCAGATCCGTTCGCTGGAAGACGATGTCGGCGCGCCGCTGTTCCTGCGCGGCACCCGTTTTGTCGAGCTCACCGGCGCGGGCGCAACGCTGTTGCGCAGCGTGGCGCCGCTGCTCGACCGCGTCGACGCCTCGGTGCGCCAGATCCGCACCGCGCGCGGCCGGCGCAGCGTGGCGCTCACGACGTTCGCGTCCTTCGCATCGCTGTGGCTGATTCCGCGCCTGCAGGACTTCCAGGCCCGGCACCCGGACATCGACATCCGGGTTTCGGCCGGCGACGCCCTCACCGACCTGGTCGACGGCGAGTTCGACCTCGCGCTGCGGTATTGCCACCCCGACCAGGCCCCCGCGCCGGCCGAGCGCTTGTTCGGCGAGGTGCTGACGCCGGTGGCCTCGCGCTCGCTGGTGCAGCGCCGCGCCACGCCGCTCAAGCGCGCCGCCGACCTCGCCGCTCACACCCTGCTCGAAGAGGACGACCCGCGCCCAAGCGCGGAGTACCTGAGCTGGCGCCACTGGCTGCGCAACAACGGCGCGCCCAAGCTCGAGCCGGCGCGCTGGATGTACCTGAACTTCACCTACCAGCAGATCCAGGCCGCGCTCGCCGGCCAGGGTGTGGCGCTGGCGCGGCTGGCCCTGGTGGCCGAGCCCTTGCAGCGCGGTGAGCTGGTCGAGCCTTTCGGCCCTGCGGGCCGCATCACCTCGCCGTATGCCTACTGGCTGGTGCCGGGTGGGGCCGACAGCGAAGGCGCGGACGGCACCGCCGTGCAGCGGCCCGAAGTGCAGGCCTTTGTGCATTGGGTTCGTGCACAGGCCGCGGCCACACGTGCGCTGACGGGTGCGGGGTGAGGTGCGGGGTGAGGAGCGGGGTGTGTCGAGTGGTGAGGTGCGCAATGCGGGCCGGCGCTCCTATCCCGCGACAGCGTATGCACCTCACGCCGGTCGGCTAAAGTGGCCGCGAATGCCTACGACTGAAAACTGCTCCCGTTGGCGCCAAATGGCCCGTCGAATGCTCGCTCGAACAACGCTCCGCGCCAGCCGCCCCTTCACCCGCGTGTTCACCCGTGCCTTCATCCGCCTCGGCCTGGCCCTGTGCATCGGCGCCACGGCCGCACCGGCTTGCGCGCAAAACGGCGACGCGGCGGTGCTCGAAGCACGCGAGGCGCTGCGCAAGAAGGACCGGGCGCGCCTGGCCGCGCTGCGTGCCACCGCCAACAGCGAACGCCACCCGCTGGCGCAATGGGTGGAGTACTGGGAACTCGGCAACCGGCTCGGCGAAGCCCGCGTCGACGAGCTCGAAGCCTTCTACACGCGCTGGCGCGGCACCTATGTGGAAGACCGGCTGCGCAACGACTGGCTGCTCGAGCTCGGCCACCGGCGCGACTGGGCCGCATTTGCGCGCGACTTCCCGCGCTTTCGCATGAACGACGACCGCGAAGTCACCTGCTACTGGCTGCTCACCGAACACCTGGCCGGCAAGCCGGTGCGCGACGCGGCGCGGGCAGCCTGGCTCGCACAACGTGACGCCGACGAAGGCTGCCAGCAGATGGCCGAGACGCTGTTCGAAGCCAAGGTGTTCGACGCCGAGGTGGTGTTCGAAAAGCTGCGCTCCTCGGCCGAACGGGGCCGGGCACGCGCCGCACGCGCCGCGGCGGCGCTGCTCGGTGCCCCGGTGGCCGCCGCAGTGGGCGAGGCTTTCGACCAACCCGCGCGGCAGCTTTCGCGCAACCCCGCCGGGATGGCGGGCCGGGCGCCGGGGCCAGCCCAGGCGCCCGAGACGCAGCGGCCCGCAACCAAACCGGCGTTGAAACGCCCACCACGCCACTCACCACCCCCGTCGCCCGCGGGCGCGGAGGCGTGGGCGGCGCCGGCCGCGCCCTCCGCCGCGCTGGCGGCCCGCACCGCCGCCGAAATCATTGCGCTCGCCGTCGCGCGCATGGCGGCCAACGACCCGCTGCCTGCCGCCGAACAACTGCGCGAGCGCTGGCAGCGCACGCTGCCCGGCGACCTCTCCGCTTGGGCCTGGTCGCAGGTGGCGCGGCATTCGGCGCAGAAGCTGCAAGCCGAAGCCGCCGGCCTCTTCCGCGACGCCTGGCGGCAAAGCAGCCAGCAGCCCAAGGGCGCACCCTGGGGCGACGAAACCCTGGGCTGGGCGGTGCGGGCGGCGCTGCGCGGCAACGACCGTGAGCGCTTCGTCCATGTGCGCCGCGCCATCGACGCGATGAGCGCCAGCGAGCAGCGCGAGCCGGCCTGGCAGTACTGGCAGGCGCGCGCGCTGCGCCAGGAAGCCGGCGACAACGCGGAAGGCGAACTGCAGCGTGGCGAGGCGCGGCAGATGTTCCAAGCCCTGGCCGGCCAGCTCCACTTCTACGGCAAGCTCAGCGCCGAGGCGCTCGGCCAGCCGCTCGTGCTGCCGTCGCCCCCTGCGCCACTGACCCCCGCCGAGCGCGACGCCGCGCGCGCCCAACCCGGCTTCGCGCGCGCCTTGCAGCTGATCGCGATCGGGCTGCGCAACGAAGGCGTGCGCGAATGGAACTTCACGCTGCGCGGCATGGGCGACCGCGAGCTCCTCGCTGCGGCACAGCTGGCCTGCGAGCGCGAGGTGTGGGACCGCTGCATCAACACCAGCGACCGCAGCCGCGGCGAGATCGACATCCAGCAGCGCTTCCCCACGCCGTTCCGCAACGAGGTGGTGGCCAAGGCGCGCGAGATCGGCCTCGATCCGGCGTATGTGTATGGGCTGATCCGCCAGGAGTCGCGCTTCGTGATGGACGCGCGCTCGAGTGTCGGCGCCTCCGGCCTGATGCAGCTGATGCCGGCCACCGCACGCTGGACGGCCAAGAAGATCGGGCTGGACTACCGCGGCGACATGATCACCGACCGCGACGTGAACCTGAAGCTCGGCACCGCCTACCTGAAGCTGGTGCTCGACGATTTCGAGGGCTCGCAGGCCCTGGCCGCCGCGGCCTACAACGCCGGCCCGAGCCGGCCGCGGCGCTGGCGCGAAGGCCCCGCGCTCGAACCCGCCGTCTGGGCCGAGAACATCCCGTTTGCCGAAACCCGCGACTACGTCAAGAAGGTGTTGTCCAACGCGGTCTACTACGCCGCGCTGCTCGGCGGCACCGCGCCGCAGCCGCTCAAGCTGCGCCTGGGCCAGAGCATCGGGCCGCGCGCGGCCAGCGCGCCGCTGGCCAATACCGAGCTGCCTTGACGAGGCCAATGAACGACTTGATGAACAATCAAACCAGCCCGCGCCCATGACCGAACTCAAACGCATCCTGGTGCTCGGCGGCACCGGCTTCGTCGGCCGCTCGGTGTGTGCGCGGCTGGTGCGGCGCAACGGTGGCGCCGGCGGGCGCATCGTGGTGCCGACGCGGCGCGCCTGGCACGCCGATGCGATCCGCTCGCTGCCCACGGTGGAGCCGGTTCTCGCCGACATCCACGACGACGCCACCTTGCGCCGCCTGGTGGCCGATGCCGACGCGGTGATCAACCTGGTGGCCATCCTGCACGGCAGCGCGGCGGCGTTCGAGCAGGTGCATGTGGGCTTGCCGACACGCTTGGCGGCGGCCTGTGAACGGGCCGGCGATGCCACCGGAAAACTGCGCCTGCTGCATGTGAGCGCGCTCGGTGTCGGGCCGCCGGCGCGCTCGAACTACTTGAAGAGCAAGGCGGCGGGCGAAGCGGCCTTGCGCGCCGCGCGCATCCACCGCACCGTGCTGCGCCCCTCGGTGATCTTCGGCGAGGCCGACCGCTTCCTCAACCTCTTTGCGCAGATGCAGGCCTTGTTGCCGGTGGTGCCGCTGGCCGGCGCCGCGGCGCAGTTCCAGCCGGTGTGGGTGGAGGACGTGGCCGAGGCGATCGTGCGCTGCCTCGACACGCCGGAGACGATCAGCCGCACGATCGAATGTGCCGGCCCGCAGCGCTACACCCTCGCCGAGCTGGTGCGGCTGGCCGGCCAATGGTCCGGCCACGAGCGGCCGGTGTGGCCGCTGCCCGCGGTGCTCGGGCGCTTGCAGGCGCTGCTGCTGGAGTGCCTGCCCGGCACGCCGCTGATGAGCCGCGACAACCTGGACTCGATGGCCACGCCCAACATCGCCACCGAGGGCATGCCGGGGCTGGCCACGCTGGGCATCGTGCCGAGCGGCCTGGCGGCGGTGATGCCGGCGGTGCTCGACCCCAAACGCGGCGCCGCGTCGGCGCTCGACGTGTTCCGGGCCCATGCGCGGCGCGACTGATACGACTCCGCACCGAGTCGCGAAAAGAATGTCCGTTCGCGCTGAGCCTGCGTTTGCGAATGTCCTGAGCTTGTCGAAGGAAGCACCTGCACCGGGGCGCTTTTCGGCAAGCCCAGGAGCATCGGAAATCGCCGCGTCAGCCCCGTTCGCCCCACGATGCGCTGCCTGATCGTCGGTGGCGCGGTGCGCGACGCATTGCTCGGGCTGCCGGTGAACGACCGCGACTGGGTGGTGGTGGGCGCCACGCCGCAGCAGATGCTCGAAGCCGGTTTCCTGGCCGTGGGCCGCGACTTCCCGGTCTTCCTGCACCCGAAGACGCATGAGGAATACGCGCTCGCGCGCACCGAGCGCAAAACCGGGCCGGGCTACCGCGGCTTCGCCACCGGCTTCGACCCCACGGTCACGCTGGAAGACGATTTGCGCCGGCGCGACCTGACGGTGAATGCGATGGCGCAGGCCGACGACGGCACGCTGATCGACCCCTTTGGCGGCCGGCGTGATCTCGACAATCGTTGCCTGCGCCATGTGAGCGAGGCCTTTGCCGAAGACCCGGTGCGCATCCTGCGCGTGGCGCGTTTTGCGGCGCGCCTGCCCACGTTCCAGGTCGCGCCCGAGACGATCGCGCTGATGCAGCAGATGGTGGCCGAAGGCGAGGTGGACACGCTGGTGCCCGAGCGTGTCTGGCAGGAGCTGTCGCGCGGCCTGATGGCGGAGCAGCCCAGCCGCATGTTCCAGGTGCTGCGGGAATGCGGCGCCCTGGCCTCGCTGCTGGCCGAGGTGGACGCACTCTTCGGTGTGCCGCAGCCGCCCGAACACCACCCGGAGGTCGACACCGGTGTGCACCTGCTGCTGGTGCTGGACATGGCCGCGAGATTGCAAGCGCCGCTACCGGTGCGCTTTGCCTGCCTCACCCACGACCTGGGCAAGGCGCGCACCGACCCCGCGTTGTGGCCGCGCCATATCGCGCATGAAGCACGCAGCGCCCGCCTGATGCACCAGGTGGCCGACCGCTGGCGGGTGCCGCAGGATTGCCGCGAGCTGGCCGAGGTGGTGGCGCGCGAACACGGCAACATCCACCGCAGCGGCGAGCTCGACGCGGCCGCCACGCTGCGCCTGCTGGAGCGCTGCGACGCGCTGCGCCGGCCCGAGCGTTTCGAGGCCGCCCTGCTGGCCTGTGAATGTGATGCGCGCGGGCGCACCGGCTTCGAAGAGGCGCCCTACGCCCCGGCGCCGCGGCTGCGCCAGGCCCTCGCCGCGGTGCTGGCGGTGGACACCGCGGCGGTGGCGCGCGACGGTGCGGCGCGCGGCCTGGCCGGGCCGGCGATCGGGGACGAGATTCGGCGCGCGCGGCTGGCGCGCTTGGCGGCGGCGTTCGCCGCTCCCTGATTGACTCCTTCCCCCTTGACGGGGGAAGGTCGGGATGGGGGTGGGCGCGTCGCGACGAGCGCGCAATGCACCACCCCCACCCAACCCTCCCCCGTCAAGGGGGAGGGCTCACGCAAGCAAGCCCCGAGGTGATGTGCCACCATCTCCCGGCGAGGCCCGGCGACGCTACCGCCCCGCACACCGGGAGGCCCGATGAAACTTTCTGAAGGCATACGCAAACACGGCTTTCGCAAATGGTACGAACGTGAGCTGCTGCAATGCCATGCGCACCTGCTGCTCACCTTCTGCTGCCTGATCGGCGTCTTCGCCGCGCTCGAAGGCATGCGCTCCAGCGTCTCCCGCGCCGACCAGGCCTTCGACCTCTTCACCGTGTTGCTGTGTGCCGGCGTCGGCGTGTGGGCGCTGCGCCGCTACCTGTTCCTGCTGATGCATGCCGAGGCCACCGCCCACCAGGCCGACTGCCCGCAGTGCAAGGCCTATGGCCGCTTCACCCTGGTCGGCGAGGACCACCACAAACACGAGGTCGAGGTCTGCTGCCGCGCTTGCGGGCACCAGTGGCGCATCGAGCCTTGAAGGCGCGGGCCCGACCCAAAGCCCGACAGGCGCCTAGGAGCCTGTCGGGCTTGGGGTTGCGCCCGCGTTGGGCCTGCAAAGGGGCTCAGCCTAGGCGAAAAACGCAGCTGTGCCGGGCGGCACAGCGTGGCTTTGCAACGACGGATCAGCACCTTTGCAGGCCCAACCCGAAGGGCCGAGGTGATTTGCCGCGCCAGGCGTCGTTGCCAATTCGTTGTGTGGCACCGCCACACGCCTCGCTGGCGCCTAGCCTGGCACGGCAACTCACCTCGGCGCGGGCTCAACCCCAAGCCCGACAGGCTCCTATAGCAAGGCGCTGACGATCATCGCGAGCAGGCTGAGCAAGAGGCTGCTCGCCAGCGGCAGGTAGACCTCACGGCCGCGGATGCGAACGCTGAAGTCGCCGGGCAGGCGGCCCAGGCCAATGCGTTGCAGCCAGGTTTTCAGGCCGCTGAAGACCAGGCAGGCGAGCAGGAAGACGATCAGCCAGCGCATCGAGGTCTCATCGATGAATGGGGCATCAGCCGGCTCAAAGGCGATGGCTGCGGTCGCCGGCCGCGAAGCCGATGGCGTCGAAGCCGCGCTTGCCCGCCAGCCCACGGGCGAAGCCGATCACCTTGAACAGCTCGCCCATCTCGTGTTCGTTCACCAGCTTCTGCGCCATCGCCCGCTGGCGCAGGTCGGCGTCTTGCAGCAGTTCGGCCAGGCCGCAGTTGAAGAGAAAACGCGCCTGCGAGGTGTAGCCGAGCACCTCGGCGCCGGCCTCCTGCGCCGCGAGCGCGATGCCGGTGAAGTTGACATGCGCGGTGATGTCCTTGGCGCCCACCGCCTCCAACGGGTTGGCGTCGGCGCGATGCGCCTGGTGGCACATCAGGGTGCCGCCGCTGCGCTGCGGGTGGTAGTACTCGGCTTCGGGGAAACCGTAGTCGATGAAAAACGCGGCGGCGCAGTCGAGCCTGGAGACCAGCGTGCGGATGAACGCCTCGGCCTGCGGGTGGATCTCGGTGGTGGTGCCGGGCACCACACCCTGTTGCAACGGCGGGCGCAACTCGCTCTCGCGGTCGGCGAACACGAAGTGGCCCCGGTGCAGCGCCACGCCACGCTCGCGCCAGGACCCGCCTGCACGCTCACCGCGCCAGTGCAGCAATTGCACCGGCATCGCGTCGAGCACCTCGTTGCCGAGCACCACGCCGCGCATCCGCTCGGGCAGCGTGTCGGCCCAGCACACCCGTTCTCCGAAGCGCGCCAGGCGGGTTTGCTGGCGCTCGCGCAGCACACCCGAGAGTTCGACGATGGTGTAGCGCACGGCCGCGGCGCCGAGGGTGTCGAGCGCATCCAGCAGTTGTTCGGCCAGCGCGCCCGAGCCGGCGCCGAACTCCCAGACCGCGGCGCCCTCAGCCGCCGACGAAACCGCGCGCAGCGCCTGCGCCACCTGGCGCGCGAGCGCGCGGCCGAACAGCGGTGAGAGCTCCGGCGCGGTGACGAAGTCGCTGCCCGATTGCGGCATCAGCCCGAACTTGGGCGCGTGATTGGCGTAGTAGCCCAGGCCGGGCGTGTACAGCGCCAGCGTCATGAAACGGTCGAAGCCGATCCAGCCGCCGGCGCTGGCGATGGCTTGTTCAATCTTTTGTGTGAGGGCCGCCGATACACTCTCGGGCTCGTCATCTTGCATCGCGGCATTGTAGGAAGCATGTCTTCGCGCCCTGTTGTTCTGGTCACCGGCGGCGCACGCCGGCTCGGGCGCGCGATCGCGCTGGAGCTGGCGCGCAGCGGCTTCGATGTGGCCGTGCATTACCGCGCCTCAGCGAGCGATGCGCAGGACACGGTGCGCGAACTGCAAGCGCTCGGCGCGGGTGCCGAGGCCTTCGCCGCCGACCTCGCCGACGCCGCGTCCTGTGAAGCCTTGGTGCCCGCGGTGGTGGCGCGCTTCAAACGCCTGGACGCGGTGGTGAACAACGCGTCGGCCTTCGAGTACGACGATGTGCAGAGCTTCAGCGTCGAGGCGATGGAGCGCCACTGGCGCGCCAACACCGCGCCGGCGATCCTGCTCGCGCGTGCGCTGCACCGCCACCTGGCCGGCTGCACCGAGGTGGGCTGCGTGGTGAACCTGCTCGACCAGAAACTCTGGAACCCGAACCCCGACTACCTCTCGTACACCCTGTCCAAGGCCGCACTCGAAGCCGCCACCACCCTGCTCGCCCAGGCGCTCGCGCCGCAGTTGCGGGTTTGCGGCGTGGCGCCG
>JANNGZ010000086.1:0-2214 GCA_031404155.1 Burkholderiales bacterium | reverse complement strand
GGCAAACCGAGAGAGGCTGTTGGCGATGCGCTTCGAAATCCCCGAGCAGAAAAAGCTCACCCACGAGACCGTGTTCCCGATCCGCTGGGGCGACATGGACCTGATGGGCCATGTCAACAACACGGTCTACTTTCGCTACCTGGAAATCGCGCGGCTGGAGTGGCTGTTCAAAGTCGGCGGCCGGCCGAACCCGCAGGGCGAAGGCTGCGTCATCGTCAACGCCTTCTGCAACTTCCTGCGCCAACTCGAATTCCCGGGCGACATCCTGGCCAAGCACTATGTGGCCAACCCCGGCCGCTCCAGCTTCGACACCTACATCACGCTGGAGCGCACCGAGCACCCCGGTGTCATTCATGCCGAGGGCGGATCGACCACCGTGTGGACCGACTTCAAGGCGCAGAAGTCGCGGCCCCTGCCTGACTGGCTGCGCAAGCTGGTCGAGTGAGCGGGGGGCAGAAATGACCTCAGCCGTGCGTGGCGGGCTGCGTAGCCGCTTGCTTGAGATGGTCTCGCCCGCGGTGCTGTAATCCGTTTGCGACTGCGCGGTTGCGCGCCGGCCGGTCGCCGTTAGCCACCGGGCGCGCGAAAGAAGGTTTGACGATCATGTCACTGCGCATCAACGACACCGCCCCCAACTTCACGGCCGAGACCACCCAGGGGACGATCCGCTTGCACGAGTGGATCGGCGACAGCTGGGCGATCCTGTTTTCGCACCCGAAGGACTTCACCCCGGTGTGCACCACCGAGCTCGGCTACATGGCCAAGATCGAGCCCGAGTTCACCCGCCGCAACACCAAGCTCATCGGCCTCTCGGTCGACCCGGTGGGCAACCATGAACGCTGGGCCCAGGACATCGAGGAGACCCAGGGCCACTTGCCCAAGTACCCGATGATCGGCGACAGCGACCTGGCTGTGGCCAAGCTCTACAACATGCTGCCGGCGGACGAGGCGGGCACCTCCGAGGGCCGCACCGCCGCCACGAACGCCACGGTGCGCTCGGTGTTCGTGATCGGGCCGGACAAGAAGATCAAGCTGATGATGACCTACCCGATGACCACCGGGCGCAACTTCGACGAGATCCTGCGCGCGCTGGATTCGATGCAGCTCACCGCGGCGCACAAGGTGGCCACGCCGGTGAACTGGAAGCAGGGCGAGGACGTGATCATCGCCGGCTCGGTGACCGATGAGGACGCGAAAAAACTCTTCCCCGCCGGCTGGAAGGCACCCAAGCCCTACCTGCGCATCGTCAAGCAGCCGGGCAAGTGAAGTTGGGCGCGCCAGCTGCGAAAGCAGGCGCGGCGCGGGCCCTGACGGCCTGCGCGCCGCGCTACTTCAGCAAGGCGTAGGGCCCGCCGCGTTCCAGCGCGGCCTGGTACGCGGGCCGCGCGTGGATGCGGGCGAGGAAGTCGGTCAGCCGCGGGTAGCGCGCGTCCAGCCCGCCGCGCGACGCGGCGGCTTCGAGCGGGAAGCTCATCTGCACATCGGCCGCGCTGAACGCGTTGCCGGCGAACCAGTCGCGGTCTTTCAGTTCGCTTTCCATGAAGTCGAGTTGCGCGGCGATGTTCGGCGCGATGTAGCCGTTGATCACCTTGTCGGCAATGCCACGCGCCACCGGCTTCAGGAAGAAGGGCAGCGGTGCGTTGCGCACCCGGTTGAACACCAGCGTCATCACCAGCGGCGGCATCGCCGAGCCCTCGGCAAAGTGCAGCCAGTACGAATAGCGCAGCTTCTCGGGCGTGCCCGCCGCGGGCACCAGGTGGGCGCCGCCGTGGCGCTCGACCAGGTACTCGATGATCGCGCCGGTTTCGGCCACGGTGAGCGCGCCGTCGGTGATCACCGGCGACTTGCCCAGCGGGTGCACCGCCTTCAGTTCCGGCGGCGCCAGGTTGGTTTGTTTGTTGCGCTCGTAGCGCTTCACCTCGTAGGGCACGCCGAGCTCTTCGAGCAGCCAGAGTACACGTTGCGAGCGCGAGTTTTCGAGGTGGTGAACGGTGATCATGCATGGACTCCTGCCGCATCGGCATCGTCGAAGGACCACCAGCGCGCGGCCAGCTGTTCGAACGTCTTCGCGTCCGGCGCCGGCAGGCGGTCGAGGTACCAGCGCAGTTTGCTGTAGCGGTGCAGTATCGCGTAGGCCATGAAGCGGCATTGAAGCGCGGCGTCGAGCGCATGCGGCGGGTAGCCGTAGGCGAGCAGCGCGCGGCGCAGGAAGCG
>JANNGZ010000085.1:0-5661 GCA_031404155.1 Burkholderiales bacterium | reverse complement strand
CTGCTCGACGCTGGCTTCGCGCCCGTCGCCCGCCGGGCTCATCGAGCCCGATCCAGGCGGTGAGCTTCGGCTGCCGCCTTCTGGAGGCTCTGCACGTTCATTTGCACCCCCTACGGCGCGTCACGCCGGTCCCCCAAAGGGGGAGCGAGCGCCTTGGGAGCGGCCCGGCGGCGCTCATTCGTTCATCTCGGCGTTGTGATAGACGTCCTGCACGTCGTCAAGCTCCTCGATCACGTCGAGCAGCTTCTGCATGCGTTCGGCGTCGCTGCCGCCAAGCTCCACCGTGTTCTCGGCGCGCATGGTCACCTCGGCGATTTCGGGCTTCAGGCCGGCAGCTTCGAGCGCATTTTTCACCGCCTCGAATTCGGTCGGCGCGGTGAGCACTTCGATCGAGCCGTCGTCGCCGGCGATCACGTCCTCGGCGCCGGACTCCAGCGCCACGTCCAACACCTTGTCTTCGCTGGTGCCGGGCGCAAACACCAATTGGCCGCAGTGCTTGAACTGGAAGGCCACCGAGCCCTCGGTGCCCATGTTGCCGCCGTACTTGCTGAACGCGTGGCGCACTTCGGCCACGGTGCGCACCCGGTTGTCGGTCATGCAGTCGACGATGATCGCGGCGCCGCCGATGCCGTAGCCCTCGTAGCGGATCTCCTCGTAGTTCACGCCTTCGAGGTTGCCGGTGGCCTTGTCGATGTTGCGCTTGACGGTTTCGACCGGCAGGTTCACCGCCTTGGCCTTCTCGATCGCCAGGCGCAGGCGCGGGTTGGCCGACGCATCACCGCCACCCAGGCGCGCGGCCACCATGATTTCGCGGATCACCCGGGTCCAGGCCTTGCCGCGCTTTTCGTCCTGGCGGCCCTTGCGGTGCTGGATGTTGGCCCACTTGGAATGACCGGCCATCGGCGCGCGCTCCTGCCCGGCGCTCGTGAGCCACGAGGCGGGGCTTGCATGTGTGTGAAAGGCGCAGATTCTACGGGGCGGCATCCCCCGTGGGCCGGCACAGGCCCGCTCTGCGGCCGCATTGGCGCAGGGCCGGGTACACGTGGCACCTCGCTCAGTTTTTCGCGCTGTACTTGTTGCCGTTGGCCTTGTAGCGCGCTATCGCGTTTTTCAGGTCGGTGTACTCCTCGCAAGGCATGAAACAGAGATTGTCCAGCGCGGCCAGGCGTTGCTCGGCCTTGGGCAGGTTGCCCTGGATCAGGTAGAGCTCGCCGGAGTATTCGAGCGCGCCGCGGTGTTTCGGCTCGATGCGCAAGGCTTCGTTGTAGAAACGCTCGGCGGCGGCGAGGTCGGGTGTGGCGGACTTGCGCAGGCTGTAGCCCATCAGGTTGTTCCAGTCGGCGTTGGCGGGGTCGTTGACACGCTTGAGCTCGTCGACCGCATGGCCCCATTTCTTCTCGGCGATCAGGGCACGCACCGGGGTGAGCTTGTCCGGCACGGCGGGGGTGGACGGCGTGTCGGCCGCCATCGCGGTGTGGAGCAGCAGGGCCAGGGTGACGGCGGCGGCGAGGCGGGCAGGGGCACGGTTCACGGGCAACTCCAAGTAGGTGGTGCCGCAAGGTTGCCAAATCGACGCGGCCTGCGCAAGAGCCGCGGCTGGTGGTGCCGGCAAGGGCCGCGGCCGGTGCAGCGGCGGGGGCCGCGGTTGAATCGATAGACTCCACGCCCGACGCCACACTACCCGCGGAGCCCGCCATGCCCGAAGCGATCCTGGTTGCCAAACATGGCGACATCGAATGCCACCTGCTGCCCGGCCTGGCCAACCGCCATGGGCTGATCACCGGCGCCACCGGCACCGGCAAAACGATCACCCTGCAGACCCTGGCCGAGAACCTGAGCAAGCTCGGCGTACCGGTGTTCATGGCCGACGTGAAGGGCGACCTCACCGGCATCTCGCAGGCCGGCAAGCTGCCCGAGAAGGTCGCAAAGCTGATGCAAGAGCGGGGCCTTGCGGCCCCTGAAAGCATCGCCTGCCCGACGACGCTGTGGGACGTGTTCGGGGTGCAGGGCCACCCGGTGCGCGCCACCATCTCCGACATGGGCCCGCTGCTGCTCGCGCGCATGCTGGCGCTGAACGAAACCCAGGCGGGCGTGCTGAACCTGGTGTTCAAGATTGCCGACGACAACGGCATGGCGCTGCTGGACCTGAAAGACCTGCGCGCAATGCTCCAGCATGTGGGCGAAAATGCCCGCGACTTCACCACCGAATACGGCAACGTGAGCGCGGCCAGCGTCGGCGCGATCCAGCGCGGCCTGCTGCAGATCGAGGAGCAAGGCGGCGACAAGTTCTTCGGCGAGCCGATGCTCGACATCGCCGACTTCATGCAGACAGTCGACGTGAGCCTGGCCCCCCAGTCGCCTTCGGCGACGGCCCCCCAAGGGGGCGCATCGGCGTCTAGGGGCGGCCCGTCGATGCCGATGGGCGTGATCAACATCCTCAGCGCCGACCAGCTGATGAACGCGCCGCGGCTGTACGCCACCTTCCTGCTCTGGATGCTGAGCGAGCTGTTCGAGCAGTTGCCCGAAATCGGCGATGTGGACAAACCCAAGCTAGTGTTCTTCTTCGACGAAGCGCACCTGCTGTTCAAGGACGCACCCAGCGCGCTGGTCGAGCGCATCGAGCTGGTGGTGCGCCTGGTGCGCAGCAAGGGCGTGGGCGTGTACTTCGTGACCCAGAACCCGCTCGATATTCCCGACACGGTGCTGGCGCAGCTTGGCAACCGGGTACAGCACGCGCTGCGGGCTTTCACCCCGCGCGACCAGAAGGCGGTGAAGTCGGCCGCGAGCACGATGCGCGCGAACCCCAAGCTCGACGTGGAAACCGCGATCACCGAGCTGGCGGTGGGCGAGGCGCTGGTGAGTTTTCTCGACGCCAAGGGCCGGCCGAGCATCACCGAGCGGGTCTTCGTGCTGCCGCCGGGCAGCCAGATCGGGCCGATCACACCGGCGCAGCGCCAGGCCTTGATCGACGGCTCGCTGGTGGCGGGCACCTACGAAAAAACCATCGACCGCGAGTCGGCCTACGAAAAGATCAAAGGCCGTGCGGTGGTCGGTGCGGACGCCGCGCAGAGCATGCAGCAGGAGGCCGAGGTGGCGGTACGCGGCGGCGGGGCGAACACCCCCACGCCGACCGCATCGGCGCCGGCACAGCAAGGCGGCGGCCTCTTCGGTGGTCTGAAGGACGTGCTCTTCGGCTCCACCGGCCCACGCGGCGGCAAACACGAAGGCCTGGCCGAATCGGCCGCGCGCAGCGCGATGCGCAGCGTGGGCTCGGCGGTCGGCCGCGAGATCGTGCGCGGCGTGCTCGGCTCGATCCTCGGCGGCGGCGGGCGCCGGCGCTGAAGCCTTGAGCCCGAGCGCCCGGCCGGTGGCCGCGGCGCCGCGCCGTGGACGTGCGTCGAGGCCTTGGCCTCGACCAGGCAACGCCGATGCGTCTGCCGATGTCTGGCCTCGGCCGACAGCACGCGCGCGAACTCGTCATCCACAGCCAAAGGGATGTTCGCGCTCGGGCCAGGGGCTACGGTGAGGGCTCGTCCACCGAGCTCTGCGCGATGTGGCGACCGACCCCTTGCCGACGGAGCCGATCAACATGCCAGTCGAGCGCCAAGACATCGTCGAAGCCGCCCTCACCGAGTGGGAACATTGGGGCGTGGAACCTGGCCACCGGCGCCAAGCGCCTCGGCACGTGGGACGACGAGCTGCCCAGAAGCGACGGGCCGCCGCTTTCATGCGGCTTGCCGCGCGGGTGCTGAGCGGCGAAGCCCCGCGCTCACCCCCGACGTTCGCGCCGAAAGGCCACAGTCGCGCAAGCCACGCCGCAGGCCGCCGCCAGCGCCGCGGCCCAGAACACCGCGGCGAAACCGAGTTGCTCGCTCAGCAGCCCGCCGCCAAAACCGCCGATGACGCCCGAGATGCCGTAGCCGAGCGTGGTGTACAGCGCCTGCCCGCGCGCGCGCAGGCGGCCGGGGAAGTGGCGCGCCAGCAGCGAGACGCAGGCGGCGTGATGCGCCGCGAAGGTGACCGCATGCAGGGCCTGCGCCAGCACCAGCACCACGAGGTGGGTGCCGAAGGCGGCCATCGCGGCAAAGCGCAACACCGAAACCGCCGCCGCGGCGATCAGCCAGCCGTGCGGCGAGTAACGGCTGAACCAGCGGCCCTGGGTCCAGAAAAATCCGATCTCGACCGCCACCGACACGATCCACACCGCGCCCACCACGGGTTTGCCGAAGCCGAGCGAGTCGAGGTAGAGCGACAGGAACGCGTACAGGCTGGTGTGCGCGAGCACGGTGAAAAACACGCTGGCGAAGAACCAGCGCACCGCCGGGTTGCGCAGCACCGCCAGCACGCTGGCGCTGCCCTCCGGCCCCGGGTGCGCCACCGTGTCGGCGCTGGGCGGCAGGCGCAACGAGGCGAGTGCGAGCAGACCGAACATCGCCACCACGAACCACGGGAAGAGGTCGATGCCGACCGAGTCGAGCACCACGCCGTAGGCGCCCACGGCCACGATGAAACCCACCGAGCCCCAGGCACGCACCCGCCCGTAGCGCCCGCTGTTCATGCCGCCCGTGGCGTGCAGCAGCGTGCCCAGCGCCGCCTCGGACAGCGGAATCACCGCGCCGTTGGCCAGGAAGACGCACAGCGTGATCAGCGCCAGCGCGGTGTAGTCGGTGGTGAAGAGGAAGCCCACCGAGGCGAGCAGCGCCATCGCGCAGGCGGTGCGCAGCAGGCTGACGCGATGGCCGCGATGGTCGGCGAGCCAGCCCCAGGCATACGGCGCCACCACGCGGGTCCAGGATTGCAGCGACGCGATCGCGCCGATGGCCACGGTACCGTAACCCAGGCTCTGGAACCACAGCGGCGCGTAGGGGTTGAACAGGCCGAGCGACGCGAAGTAGCTGAACCAGAGCGCGCCGAAGGCGATGAAGGGTTTCGGGGCTGCCGCCGGGGGGGTCGCCGGGGTGGTCGCCGGCGGTGTTTCCGGGGTCGTCGCCTGCGTCGTCATCAGCTCGGGGCGGCCCCCGGGATCGGTGCGGTGTCGTGGCTCACGTCACCACATTGCGCGCGAAGGCGCAGCGCATGGTCCATCACCACGAGTGCGAGCATCGCCTCGGCGATCGGGGTGGCGCGGATGCCGACGCAGGGGTCGTGCCGGCCGTGGGTTTCGACCGTGGTCGGCTGGCCGGCACGGTCGATCGAGGCCCGCGGCAGGCGGATCGAGCTGGTCGGCTTGATCGCCAGCGAGACGCGCAAATCCTGCCCGGTGCTGATGCCGCCGAGCACCCCGCCGGCATGGTTGCTGCGAAAGCCTTGCGGCGAGAGTTCGTCGCCATGTTCGCTGCCGCGTTGTGCGACGACGCCGAAGCCGGCGCCGATCTCGACGCCCTTGACCGCGTTGATGCCCATCATCGCGTAGGCGACCTCCGCGTCGAGCTTGTCGAACAGCGGCTCGCCCAGCCCCACCGGCATGCCCCGCGCGATCACTTCGATGCGCGCGCCGCAGCTGTCGCCGGCCTTGCGCAGCGCGTCCATATGCGCTTCGAGCTGCGGCACCATCGCCGCGTTCGGTGCGAAGAAGGGGTTCTGGTCGATCTGCGCGAAGCTCTCGAACGGGATCAAGATCTCGCCGAGCTGCGACATCCAGCCGACGAAGCGGGTACCGTG
>JANNGZ010000084.1:0-3626 GCA_031404155.1 Burkholderiales bacterium | reverse complement strand
ACTCGGCGCAGATCTGGAATCACACCTTCCTCTGGAGTTGCATGAAGCCGGCCGGCGGCGGTGAGCCCACCGGTGCGCTCGCGGCCGCCAAAGGTGCGAAGTGGGGCAGTTACGCTGCCTTCAAGGAAGCAATCACGAAGAGCGCCGTCGGCAACTTCGGCTCGGCCTGGACCTGGCTCGTGAAGAAGGCCGACGGCAGCGTCGACATCGTCAACATGGGCGCCGCCGGCACCCCGCTGACGACCGCCGACAAGGCGCTGCTGACGATCGACGTGTGGGAGCACGCCTACTACATCGACTACCGCAACCTGCGCCCGAAGTGGGTCGAGACGTACCTGACTTCGCTGGTCAACTGGAAGTTCGCCGAAGCCAATTTCGCCTGACCGCGACAGGCTTCAAAAGCAAACGAGCCGGTCGCGACGACCGGCTCTTTTTCATTGGGCGCGCTGTGACGGCGTGCTCGCGAACCGCGTCGTCGCGGTTTTCTTGGCGGCCACCGTGGCGGCCTTCGGCTTGGCCTTGACGGCCGGCGCCGCGGCCCGCTGCGATGCCACGCGAACGGTCTTGGCGGCGGTGAAGATCACCACCGTCTGCCCGGCCTTGAAGCTTGCGCCGCCATCGACGTTGTTCCACTGCGCGACCTGCACCACGCTGACGCGGTAGCGCCTGGCCACCGTGGCCACGGTGTCCTTCTTGCCGGCCTTGAACGCGACCTTGCGCAGCGGCGGCGCATCGGGGGCCAGCGCCATCACCGCGCCGTTGGCAACGAGTTGCGACACGTCGGCCTCACGGCTGGCGCTGCGTGCCACCAGCAAGGTCGAGCCGGCGCGGATCAGCATCTTCGGCGGGATCTGGTTCACCTCGCGCAGCGAGGCTTCGCTCATGCCCACCTGCGCGGCCGCGTCGGCTGGCTTCAAGGTCGTTGGCGCGACCCAGGCCGTCCAGCTTGACTGCGCGCCGCGGTGGGCCGCCAGGCCGTGCAGAAAGCGGTTCGCGTTGTCGTACGGCAGCAGCACCTGCGGCGTGCCGGCGGCCAGGATGACCGGCTTGTTCATGTGCGGGTTCAGGGTCTTGAACTCTTCCATCGACACGCCCGACAAGCGCACCGCCAGCTCGACATCGATGTCGCGTTCTATCGGCACGCTCAGGAAGTACGGGTGGTTGGCCAGCTCCGGGAGCACCAGGCCGAAGGTTTCCGGTGCGGCGACGATGTTCTTCACCGCTTGCAGCTTGGGCACGTAGTAGCGCGTCTCCTCGGGCATCTTCAGGCTGATGTAGTCGGTCGGCAGGCCGGCCTTCTGGTTCTTGGCAATGGCGCGCTGCACGCTGCCTTCGCCCCAGTTGTAGGCGGCGAGTGCCAACTGCCAGTCGCCGAACATCGCGTGCAGGCGGGCCAGGTAGTCGAGCGCGGCGCGGGTCGAGGCCAACACATCGCGCCGGTCGTCGCGGAACACGTTCTGCTTCAGGTCGAAGTCTTTCCCGGTCGCGGCCATGAACTGCCACATGCCCGAGGCCTTGGCGCTCGACACGGCCTGCGGGTTGAACGCGCTCTCGATGTACGGCAACAGCGCCAGCTCGGTCGGCATGCCGCGGCGTTCGATCTCTTCGACGATGTAGAACATGTAGCGGCTGGAGCGGCCGGTCATGCGGGCGACGTAGTCGGGCCGCGTGGCGTACCACTGCTCGCGGTCGCGCACCAGCGGCGTGTCGAGGTCGGGCATCGCAAAGCCGCGCCGCACGCGGACCCACAGGTCGGTGCGCGCGGCTTCGTCGTCAAGGTCGAGGCCGCTGCGCCGAGCCCCGCGCGCCAGGGCTTGCGTGGGTTGAACAGCTGGCGAGACCGTCGCGCCGGTGATGCCGGCAGCAGCGCTTGCGATGGCGTTGCCTGCGGTCGGCTCGGTGGGCGTGGTGGCGCTCGGGGGCGCGGTGGTGGTGGCACAGCCGGCCAGCAGCAGGCCGGCGAACAGGCAACCAAGGCGGATCATCATGGCGTGGGGTCTCGGTAAGGACGGTCGGGCCGCGCCGTGGGCGGCGTCAGCACGATCGGCGCGGCGACGGGTCACTAGAATGCCCAACAAGGCCCGGGCCCGCGCGCCGGTGGCGCGCTTTCAAGCGGCGCCGATTTTCCGGGATCGAGGACGATCACTGCATGGGCATCGTCGCTCATCCAGAGCGTGGTGTCGCTGAAGGCAGGCAGTGCAGTCAAGGTCATGACGGAATCCGGCGCGATTATAGGTTTGGCCCACTGGTTGCAAACACCTGTCGGTCACTATCTCCTCGATTGGGAGCAGGCCCAGCTCGACCAGGCGGTGGCCGACATCTTCGGTTTCCATGCCTTGCAGCTCGGCCTGCCTGAGCTCGATGCATTGCGAGCAAACCGCATGCCACACCGCTGGATCGCGCTCGATGCCCACAGCGCCATGCTGCCGGCAGCCCCAGGCGCCACGCCCACCGCCGCGCTGCTGCGCTGCGATTTCGATGCGCTGCCGCTCGACAGCCAAAGCCTCGACCTGATCGTGCTGCCGCACACGCTGGAGTTGGCGCGTGATGCGCACCTGGCGCTGCGCGAAGTCGAGCGGGTGTTGCGGCCGGAGGGCCGGGTCGTCATCCTCGGCTTCAACCCGGCCAGCCTGTGGGGCCTGCGCCAGCGCTTCGGCCACTTGCGGCAGCGGCTCGCGCCGCGCAGCGAGCGGCCGCTGTACCTGCCGAGCGAGGGTGAGTTCATCGGCTACCGGCGCCTGCGCGACTGGCTGCGGTTGTTGAGCTTCGAGGTCGAGGGCGGGCGTTTCGGTTGCTACCGGCCGCCGTTCACGTCGGAGAAGTGGTTGCAGCGTTTCGGCTGGATGGACCGCACCGGCGAGCGCTGGTGGCCCGTGTTTGGCGCGGTGTACGCGCTGGTCGCGGTCAAGCGGGTGCGCGGCATGCGCCTGGTGGGCCTGGTGCGACAGCAGCACGCGCGGCCCAACGGCGCGCCGGCGGTGGTGGTGAACAACAGCAGCAACAAGGAATCGGCATGAGCACGCCGGGCCGTCCCAAGGGCGAATTCCGGACTGCGCAGCACGAAGGTACTCCAGTGAGCGCGGACACAGCAGCAACGACAACCGCGACCGCGACGACAACGCCATCATCGGTGGGGTCTGCGCGCGCCGAGATCCAGCGTCCGCGCGTTACCGTCTACACCGACGGCGCCTGCAAAGGCAACCCCGGCCCAGGTGGCTGGGGTGCCTGGCTCAGCACCGAAGGCCATGAGAAGGAGCTGTGCGGCGGCGACAAGCTGACCACCAACAACCGCATGGAGCTGACCGCACCTATTGAGGCACTCGCTTCACTCAAGCGCAGTTGCACCGTGGTGATCTACACCGACAGCGAGTACGTGCGCAAGGGCATCACCGAATGGATCCACGGCTGGAAGGCCCGGGGCTGGCGCACGGCGGCCAAACAGCCGGTGAAAAATGTGGAGCTGTGGCAGCGCCTGGACGCGGTGGTGAGTGGCAACGGCCACAAAATTGAGTGGCGCTGGGTCAAGGGCCACTCGGGCGACCCGGGCAACGAGCGCGCCGATGCCCTGGCCAACAAAGGTGTAGAGCGCGCCTTAGGGCGTCTTTAACACCGGCTCCGCCTTGGTC
>JANNGZ010000083.1:0-1734 GCA_031404155.1 Burkholderiales bacterium | reverse complement strand
CACGGTCCTTAGGCAGATGCGCTGCCTTGACGATTTCGCGCAGGCGGTTCACGTACTCGGTTGTGCCGAGCAGGTAGTCATGCACAGCGGGTGAAAGCGGCGCGCGCTGGATCAGCGCCTCCAGCTGTTTCTCCGCCGGGCTCTTGGCCAGCGCCTCCCAATCATCCGCAGGCACTGCAAGGTGCTGGGCCAGCAGCTTCAGCTTGTCGGCGTCCTTCTTCTCTTCGTCGATCTTGTCGCGGGTGGGGTCGGGCAAGGCCAGCGCCTTCAACAGCGAAGTCATGCGTGCCTTGAACACACTCTCGGCGCTCGCCTTCTCGCCAATCTCGGCCTTCTCCAGCACCTTGGAATCCACGCGCAGTGTCTGCGTGCGCGACTTCAGCTCGGGCCAGTGCGCGTCGCCGTGGTTCAGGTAGTGCTCGATGCGCGCCGCAGTCTCCACCCGGTTGCACACCGTCAGCATCACCGGCGGCGAGTGGTGCCCGGCCGCTTGCCAGTCTTGCAGCGCGGCGCGCCAATCGGCACCCAGTAGCGTGTAGGCGTCCTGCACCAGCTTCGGCAGCGCCTCATGCGGCTCGGCGCCACGGCGGTTCAGGTCTTGCTGCACATCCGAGTCACGGTACAAGTGGTAGAGCTTGGACCGGTAGCTCTTCGCGTCGGGCAACGCGTCGTCGCGGATCACCACGCGCGGCGTCTTCACCAGCCCGGCCTCGATCGCGTCCGTCAGGCCGAAGTCGCTGACGATCCAGCTGAACAGGCCCTCTTCGCTGTTGGTCTTGCCCGTCGGCGCGAAAGGCGTGGCCGACAGGTCGAAGCAGCGCCGAATGCGCCGCGTGTTGTGGATGCGGTCCAGCCCCTCGATCCAGCGCGTGGCCTCGTCCAGGTCCAGGCCCAGGCGCTCGGCATCGGCCTTGCTGATCTTCACGTCGGCCGGCTTGCGGTACGCGTGGTGCGCTTCGTCGTTGATGACCACGATGTCGCGGTGCTGCGCGAGCTTGCCCAAAACCTCGCGCGTGAACACCTCGTCGGTCTGCCGGCCCTTCTTCACCACCGAGCGTTCCTGCTCCTTCGCCGGCATCAGCGTGTGCCAGTTCTCCACCAGCACCTCGGCCTGGTTGAGCTTGCTGCGCAGCGATTCCGACGGGCAGGTCGAGAACTCGTCGTAGGCGTTGGCCGTGTCGCCCGGGTAAAGCACCCGCAGCCGCTCTTTCACCGTCAGGCCGGGCGCCACGATGAAGATGGCGCGCGAGAAGTCCTTGGTGCGCTTCGGGTAGGTCACCGCATTCAGCACCTGCCAGGTGACGAGCATGGCCATCACCGTGGTCTTGCCCGAGCCGGTGGCCATCTTGCTGCACACGCGCTCCCACGGCCCGCCGTCGCCCTGCAGAAACACACCCTGGCGGTAAGCGTTGGCCGCCTCCACCCACCAGATCAGCGTCTCTATCGCTTCAAGCTGGCAGAAATAGAACGGGTGCTGGCGGGCACTGCGGTCGAACCAGTGCGCCAGCAACTGCCGCGTGACGGTGGTGATGCCGGGGTAGTCGTCGGCGCGCCACTGCGCCACGCGCTGCCGGATCTCGTTCACCTGGTCCAGCGTCTCCACCCGGCGCGTGTTGTTGCGCACGTCGTAGATTTCGTAGCTGGCAGCCCGGCGGCCCTGCACCAACTGCAACGTGCCGTCGCGCTGCGGCAGCCAGTGGCGTTGCGGCGCGTCGAAAGGTGAGTTGACGATGA
>JANNGZ010000082.1:0-5315 GCA_031404155.1 Burkholderiales bacterium | reverse complement strand
GTCACGATCACGGTGGTGCCGCCGTCGCCGGGTTTGCCGGTGGCACCGGTGCTGCCGGTGGCGCCCTGGCCGCCGGTCGCGCCGTCGCTGCCTTTGCTACCGGTGCCGCCGGTGGCACCGGTGGCACCGGTGGCGCCGGCCGGTCCGGGCGTCGCGGGCACCGTGACCACGGCCGGGCGGTCGCAGGCGACGAGGCCGATGACGAGGAACAATGACGAAACCAGTATCGAGTGCTTCATAACAAATCCTTTGGTTGTGACAGGGCTGACGGAAAAACCCCCGATGCGCAGGCGTTGCAGATGAGCATCTCGTGCGCTCGGGGTCGAGGGACTTGGTTTGCGGGGCCGGGTCGCGGACAGGGGTTGCGGGCGGCGGGTCGCGGGTGGCGGTTGGGTGGCGGTTGCGGTTGCGGGCGGACGGCGGGGCAGCTCAGAACTTGCCGCGCAGGTACAGCGCCGGCCCGCCGTGGCGCGCCTTCAGCGACAGCTTGTAGCCCGAGGCGAGCTGGAAGCCGAGCGCGCCCTGTTCCAGGCCGAGCTTGGGTTGCGCCGGTTTCCACTCCAGGCCGACATTGCTGCGGTAGGCCGCCAGCGTCGGGTCGGCGTATTGGCCGTGCTCGGCCGACGCGCCGGCAAACAGCGCATGTTGGCGCGACACCTTCAGGCGCAGGCCCAGTGTCAGGTTCGGCTGGCTGCCTGGTATGTCGCGGCCGAGCACGCGGGAAGGCACCGAAGTGCTGAGTTCCAGCGAGAGCGGCAACTGCATCTGCTGGCCTTGCAGCACCACCAGATTTGCGTTCTGCGACGCCGCACGCAGCGTCGACACCTGCGCCACCACGTCGCCGAGGACAAACAAGCCGAACAATGCGATCAGCAGCGAAACCAGCACCCAGCGCCGCCCGTGCAAGCCTAGGCCTGGCGACGCACCGCGCGCTGGTTGCGCGAAGGCAGGTGCGGGGGCGGGTAGGGTCGACATGGCGGCGGGCATGGAGGCAGTGTGCCGCGCCAGTCTGGTGTGCCCCCCGGCCCAGGTCTGTCAGCAAGGCCTGAGATTTCTGTAGGACGACAGGTGATGTCCCGGGCGGTAGGGGCGCGCCGGGAGGGCACGGAGCGAACGAGACGCGGTCGCGGGCCGGCTCGCCCTTCGGGAGGGCCGCGCCGCGCCGGCTACAAGCCCTCACCTGGCGAGCCGCCCGGCCCGAGCATCCGCCGCGGGTCGACCCAGGCGTCGAACTGCTCCGCACTCACCGCGCCGAGCGCAAGCGCGGCCTCGCGCAGCGTGAGCCCCTGCGCATGGGCATGTTTGGCCACCTGCGCCGCGCGTTCGTAGCCGATGTGCGGCGCCAGCGCGGTGACCAGCATCAGCGAGCCCTGCATCAGCGCCTGCACACGCGCTTCGTTGACCACGATGCCGGCCACGCAATGCCGGGCAAAGCTGCGCATCGCATCGGCCAGCAGGCGCAGGCTGTCCAGGCTGTCCAGCGCGATCAGCGGCTGGTAGACATTGAGCTCGAACTGCCCCTGGCTCGCCGCGAAGCCGATCGCCGCGTCATGGCCGACCACCTGCGCGCAAACCATCGTCAGCGCCTCCACCTGCGTCGGGTTCACCTTGCCCGGCATGATCGAGCTGCCGGGTTCGTTCTGCGGCAGTTGAAGCTCACCCAGCCCCGCGCGCGGCCCGCTGCCCATCAGGCGGATGTCGTTGGCGATCTTGGTCAGCGCGATCGCCAGCATCTTCAGCCCGCCATGCAGCGCCACCACTGCTTCCTGCCCGGCCATCGCCGCAAACAGGTTGCCCGCCTGCACCAGCGGCAGCTCGAGCCGGCGCGCCAGCGTGGCGGCCACGCGCGAGCCGAATTCGTGGTGCGTGTTCAGCCCGGTGCCCACCGCGGTGCCGCCGATGGCCAGCGCATGCACCTGGCGCAATGCGTGATGCAGGGTCTGCTCGCACAGCGCCAACTGCGCCGCGTAGCCGCCGAACTCCTGGCCGAGCGTTACCGGTGTCGCGTCCTGCAAATGGGTGCGGCCGATCTTCAGCACGCCGTCGAACTCGGCCGCCTTGGCCAGCAGCGCGCCACGCAAGCCGGCCAGCGCCGGCCACAACGCCGCCTGGGCCTGCACCGCCAGCGCGATATGCAGCGCACTCGGCATCACATCGTTGGACGACTGCCCGAGGTTCACCTCGTCGTTGGGGTGGATGCGCGGCGCCTCACCGCCCTGCCCGGCCAGCGCGCGCGAGGCCAGGTGCGCCACCACCTCGTTGACATTCATGTGGCTCTGCGTGCCCGAGCCGGTCTGCCACACCGAGAGCGGGAACTCGGCGTCGAATTCACCCAGGGCCACACGCTCGGCCGCGTCGGCGATGGCTTGGGCCTTGGCGGCGCTGAGCAATTTCAGATCGCGGTTGACACCGGCCGCGGCCCACTTCACCCAGGCCACGGCGTGGATCAATTCCAGCGGCATGCGCTGTTCGCCAATCGCAAAGAAGTGCAGGCTGCGCGCGGTCTGCGCGCCCCAGAGCGCGTCTGCCGGTACCTCGATCGGGCCGAAGCTGTCGCACTCGGTGCGGGTGGCGCCCGGTGTGCGGCCCGGTGTGCGGCCCGGTGTGTGGTCGATCGGGTTCATGCGGTTCATTGGGCCTCCCTGCGGCGGGCTGCGGGTCGTGGCGCGAATTCTGATCCGATGCGCGTGGCGCGGTGGAACACCCACGAGCGCGCGGCGTGCGGCGACGCGCGCCTCAGCGCGCCACCGCCGCACCGCGGGCCGCAACACGCGCCGCGTGGCGCTGCAACAGCGCCTGGCAGCCCACGGCGCCACGCTCGGCGGCTTCGGCGTTGCCGGTGTCGATCAGCGGCAGCAGCGCGGCCAGCGGGTTGATCAGCGAGAGCAGGAAGGCGCCCGCCAGCTTGCGCGCCATCGGCCCCTTGTCCAGCGACACTTGCGGGTCGGCAAAACTGCCGCGCACCCGCAGCGGCGTGCGCAGGGTCAGCGGGCTGAAGTCCTTGGGGCTGACCACGGCACGCAGGTCCATCGTCTCGGTGGCCAGCGACAAGGAGCCGTCGACCCAGACGGCAGAGTCGCTGGTGTCCAGGCCCATGATGCGGGGGCGGAACACACCGTCCTTGGCCGCGAGGTCGGCCACCGCGCATTGCACTGGCAGCACCTTGTCGCCCTTGATCAGCAGGCCCAGGCTCTCGGCCAGGTCGACCCCGGCGGCTTCGACAAACAGGTGCGACACCGAGCCGTCGCGCAGTTCGCTGCGCACGCTGCCGTCCAGGCTGGCCAGGATCTCGGCGGTGGAGCGCCCCTGCCCTTGCAGCACCGCCCGCCCGTTCATCCGGCCAGAGACCCAAGGCGGCGCCGCGTCGGCGCGCCCCTGGCGAATCCAGCGTTCCAGGCGCACACCGTCCCAGCGCAGGTCGGTGCGCCACAGGGCCTTCGCGCCGCGGCCGTCGAGCGCCAGTTCACCCTTGAGCTGGCCACCCCCGGTGCGCGCATCGAGATCGCTCAGCGTCAGCACGCCGCCGGCCAGTTGCAGGTGCGCATGCAGCGGCCGCAGCGGTTCGAGCAGGCGCGTGTCGAGGTCGACATCGGCGATGTCGATCAGCACGTTGGCGTCCATCGCGCGCAGTGCCGCGAGGTCGAAGGGGCGGTCGGGCAGGACCTTGCCGCGGCTCTTGTTGTTGCCCTCCGCCTTGCTCCTGCCATTGACCTCGGCCTTGCGTTTGCCCGTGGCCGCGCCCTTGCCCTGCTTCGTCGCAGCGCCCGCGGTGGCACCGAGGTCGGCGTTCGACGCAACGCGTGTCGCAGCGCTCGCCGCCGCTGCGCTCGGCAACGCCGCAACGCCCGGCGCGGGCGCGGTGGCCGACGGCGTGGTGCCGACCACCGGGCCCAGGTCGCTCAGGAAGAGGCGGCTGCCGCCGAGCCGGCCCGAGAGCAGCGGCACGCTGCGGCGGGCCTCATAGGTGAAGGCGCCGTTGAGGCGGCTCTTGCCCACGGTGGCATCCTCGAGCAGCACGCGCCAGACGTCGCCCTGACGCACGACGATGCCGCGGCTGCGGAACGCTGCTGTCGTCGGCAACGTCACGCCCACTGGGTCGCCCACCGCCGCGAGCGAGGGGCCGCTGAGGCTGAACTGCCCGCTGAGGGCGCTCAGGTGCAGGGCGTCGGCCGCGCGGCCTTTGAATTCAAGCCGCGCCTGGCCCATCGTGGCGCTCAGAGTCACCGGCAGCTCCAGTGCCTGCGTGGTGTCTGCGGCCCAGGGCAGCACCCCGGACGCGAGCAGCGTCGCCTTCAACGGCCGCTGGCGGAACTGGCCTGTCACATCGACGCGCAGCACACTGTCGGGCGCCGCGCCCGAGGTCGCTGCGCTCGCTGCCGATGCGCCGGCCGGCGCCTGCGCTGACGTTGCCGCGCCCGCGCCGTCGAGCAGCGAGACGCGGGCTTCGACCTCGATAGCCAGCGGCGCATCGCGGTAGCGCAGCACGCCCTGGTCCACCTGCAATTCACCGAAGCTGCGGAAGTCCAACAGCGGCAAGGGCTCGGCCGCGTCGCGCACGGGCTGCGGCCCGAAGTGCCAGGACGCACGGCCATCGGCCAGCCGGATCAGTTCGGCGTCAAGGGTCCGGGCCTGAAGGCGTTTGATCTTCAGCGGCTGCCCCCGGTGCGCACGCCAGAGGTCGCCGTAGCGAAGCGCCATCGACACGTCGCTGGCCAGCAGCATGTGCGGCGCGTTGCTCCAGGCCGGTGGCGCGATCTCCAGGCGCGGTGCGTGCAGTTTCAGGCCGCCGATGAAGCGCACTGCAAACGCAGTCGTTTGCGCGCCGTCGCTTGCGGCCGCGGCGGCCAGGTCGACACGCCGCTCGAGCGCGGCCGACAACCAGCGTTGCACCGGTGCGCGAAGAAACGGCCAGCCGAGCGACTCGCCGATCACGACACCGGCCAGCGCGGCCGTCAACAACGCAGCGGCAACCAGCGCCGTCGGCGAATTGGGAATCAAATGCAAGAACCCAGGCCAGCGTCGCCGCGGGCTCGGCGCGGGCGACGCAGGGTTCATCCCGGCGTGGCGGCCCACAGGGACCCGGACCACTCGGGGTAGCCGCCCTGTTTCTCGACCGCGAAGCGCCTGCCCACCGCCGCCACACCAGCGGCGCCGAGTGCGCGAACCATGCGGCCTTGTGCCGCATCCCAAACCTCGGCCTGGCTCGGCACCACCTTCAGCAACACCAGGCCGGGGGCGTCGGGCCCCTGCGGAAACCAGTGGCGGGCGAAGGGTGTCCACAGGCGCTCGATGCGCGCGCGGTCGACATGCAGGTC
>JANNGZ010000081.1:0-22018 GCA_031404155.1 Burkholderiales bacterium | reverse complement strand
GAGAGCCAGATGCAAGTTGTCAACCTGTCAACCTGGAAGCAGCGCGCGCGCCCGCACGATGGCCGCGCAGTTCATGGAGCGTCTGAGGATCCGGATGTCATCTTGTCTCGCCTGCCGATCGGCACGCGGGACTACATCCGCGTCCTCGGGGCGATCCTCAAGAAGCACAACCACGAGCACTCGCAGAAGTACAAGGGCGTGTCGTACAAGACGATGCTCGATCGCCAGCGCTTTCTGGTCGCGTTCTTTCGTGAGCTGCGGCGCGAGACGAAGTTCATGAACCTCGATCCTCGGCAGCTGGCCAACAGGCACATCGAGGCCATGGTCGCTCGCTGGGTTGAGCGCGGCCTTGCGACTGCAACGCTCCACAACTACCTCAGCTTCCTGCGCACCTACGCGGGCTGGATCGGCAAGCCCGGCATGGTGCGCGAGCCGGAGTACTACGTGGGCCCCGAGTCGCCGCACGCCCACCGGATCCAGGTGGGCACCGCCGACAAGAGCTGGACGGCGATGAAGGTCGACATCTCGGCCAAGATCGCCGAGATCGCTGCGTTCGATCACTGGGTCGGCATGCAGTTGGAGCTTTGCGCCGCGTTCGGCATGAGGCCGAAGGAGGCACGGCACTTCAGGCCCCACGGCTCGATCATCAGGCGCGACGAGGCGAACCCGCGCGACACAGCGCTGCTTCCTGAGTGTGCCGAGTTCGTGCGTGTGAAGCATGGCACGAAGGGCGGGCGCCCGCGCGATGTTCCCTTGACGACGGATGCTCAACGCGAGTTGCTGGCCCGTGTGACTGCAGCGGTTCCGTCCGGCATGTTCGTGGGCCGACCCGATCTCACCAGCACGCAGAGCCAGTCGCGCTTCTACTACGTGATTCGCAGGTTCGGCATCTCGAAGGATCAGCTCGGTGTGGTGGCGCACGGCCTTCGCCATCAGAAGGTCAACGACGAGTATCAAGAAGACTGCGGCTCCCCTTCGCCCGTGCGCGGCGGCACGGGCCGGCCCTTCGGCGACAGCCGGGCCCGGGAGCGCGCCGCAAGACTCCTCGGCCATTCTCGACAGCGCGCTACCACCTCCTACATCGGCGCCCAGGCTCGCGGCGCGGAAGACGAGCCGCAGGAGACCGATGGTGCCGCGCAGGGAGATCCGTCGTGAGGCGCGGGCTGAACAGCGCCGAGGCAATGGAGGGTCAAGCGCCGCACCTTTGAACGCGAGATCCGCCCGCGCCTGAGAGCGGTGCGCATGGGAACCAGCCTCATGTTCGACGTGCAGGACCTCGACCGCCTGTTCGACGAGTTGATGCAGTCGACCGCGGCCAGATGCTGCGATGACACCGTTCCGGCCACGGCGCAAAATCAGCGTTGGAACGGACGGCCCGTTGCAATGAAAGGAGTGAACACATGGGCCGAAACACGCGGGGCATCTACCCCGAAAAGGACGGTTCCTGGCAAGTTGACAAGTATTGGCGAGGCACTCGATTTCGCCAGCGCGGCTTCGAGAGTGCTGGCGAAGCGGAAAGCTGGCTGATCAAGCAGCTCGACGAGTTGCGCACCGTGGCACTGCACGGTGCGCGCCCGAAGCGCACGTTCGATCAGGCGGCGGCGCACTACGTGTCGGCCTACCAGGACAAGGTGACGATCCAGACTGAAACCTATTTGCTGCAAAGCGTGATGCCATTCGTCGGCCATCTTCAGTTGCACCAGGTGCATGACGGCACCCTCGCCCCGTACGTTGCCAAGCGGCTGGGCGAGGGCCGTGCGCACAAGACCGTGAACCTCGGGCTGGGCATCGTCCGCCGGATTCTGAATCTGGCGGCGAAGTCCTGGCGCGACGATCATGGCCGCACCTGGCTGGAGCATGCGCCGGCGATCACGATGCTGCCGCTGGTGGGGCATCAGCGCGAGCCGCAGCCCCTGACCTGGGGCCAGCAGCGCGCACTGTTGCCTTGCCTGCCCGACCACCTGGCGCGCATGGCGTTGTTCGACCTGAACACCGGAGTGCGCGACGATGTGGTGTGCAATCTGCGCTGGGCCTGGGAGATCAAGGTGCCCGAGCTGGGCGTCTCGGTCTTCGAGGTACCGCGCGAGCACGTGAAGGGCCGGCGCCGCCGCCCGCGGCTGGTGGTGTGCAACAGCGTGGCGCAGTCGGTGGTCGAAGCGCAGCGCGGCAGACACGAGGAGTTCGTCTTCGTGTACCGCCGCGAACGGGTGAAGAACACCGACGAGGCGCCGGCGATGCCGTATCGACCGATCGAGACGATGAACAACACCGCGTGGCAGCGTGCGCGGCGCGAGGCCGGCTTGCCGAGCCTGCACGTGCACGACTTGCGCCACACCGTGGGCATGCGCCTGCGCGAAGCGGGCGTGCCGGAGAGCACCGTCGCCGACATCCTGTGGCACAGCAACCCGTCGATGACGCGCCACTACAGCATGGCGCAGATCGTCGAGCTGCACGCCGCGCTGGAGAAGATCAAGGAAGACACAGGCCGCTGGAACAAGAGCCTGGCGACGCTGCGGCGCGAGCACGAAGAAGTAGTGCGGCGAACGCTGGGGGATGAAAGTCCCCCAAAAGTCCCCCAGCAAAGAAAAACGCCCTAGAGGCGCAAACCTCTAAGGCGTTGATAAGACTAGCTTTTATTGGTGCGGCTGGCAGGAATCGAACCCACGACCCCTTGGTTCGTAGCCAAGTACTCTATCCAACTGAGCTACAGCCGCGAAGCCGCGGATTGTAGCAGCAGGTTTTGGCCCGGACGCCGGGCGTGGCGCCCAGTTCAGTCGCTCAGTCCAGGCGTGTGGTTCAGTCGATTTGCGCTGCTTCGTGCTCGCACGCAATGGCACGTTCCTGGTCGCCTTCTTCCTGCGCCAGCCGAGCCAGCCAGCGCCAGGCTTGGCGCCGGTCGCGGCCGCTGAGCGCGCTGGCGTTCGCCGCCTGTTCGAGCGGCCGTTTGGCCTTGCCCCAGAGCTGCCGATGCGCAAACACGCAGCCCACCGCCAGGGCCACCGCAGGGTCCTGCGGGTACTGGCCGAGTGCCGCTTCGGCCCGCGGCAACCAGTCGCCACCAATGCCTGCGGACACATTGCCCAGGGCCAGCGCCACCTGCGCGCGCTCGTCGCCCGAGAGTTGCGACAGCCGCTCCCAATGCGGCCGCAACCACTGGCGGCCGGTCTCTTCGGCGCCGAGCGCGGCGGCGCGCGTGGCGCCGCGGGCGCAGACAAAGAGGTCGTCGCGGTCCTGCGGGTCGAACTGCTGCCAGACACGCCGCAGTTGGTCGACATCGTGCGCGGTGTCCAGCGCCTCGAAGGCGAGCGAGCGCAACAGGCCTTGCGCCGCGGCCGACGAGAAGCCCTGGTGTTTGGCCAGCAGCCGCGCGGTGTGCAGCGCCTCCAGCGGCAGGCGCTGCTGGCGCTGCGCCTGCATCTTCAAACGCAAGGCCTGTGTTCGGCGCGCCGCGCCCCGCGGCAATTCGCCGAGCAGCGCCAGCGCGCGCTCGGCGTCGCGGTCGTCGACCGCCCATTCCGCGGCGAGCAGCCGCGCGCCGTCAGCCGCGGCCGTGCTCTGGCCGCGCGTGGCTTGCAGCACGCCCTCCATCTGCTCGTCGCGCCGCACCCGGTCGAGCAGCCGGTGCGCGCTCGAGGCGGCGAGCAATTGCGCCAGCGTGCGCAACTCGGGGTCGTCGGGCGCGTCAGGCGCGTCGGGGCTGGTGGACTGGATCGCCAGCGCCCGCTGCGCCGCCTTCTGGGAGCGGGTGTAGCGCGCGCCGAGAAACTCCGCGAGCGCTTCGCGCAGCGCGCCCTGCGCCGCGCGCTCGCGCCGCGAGGCCCGCCACTCGCGGGCGCGCTCGGGCAGGCTGATCAGCGAGTCGATGCCACGGATGATGCTCACGATCGCAAAGCCGGCGAGCAGCAGCGCGGCAAGGGTGAGGTTGAGCGACACGTCCATGCGCCAACCGCCGAAGAAGACGCTGACCAGGCCGTCGTTGTGGCCGAGCGTGAGTGCGGCCACCACCGCGGTGGCGAAGAGGAGCACGAGCCAGATCACGCCGCGCATGCTGCTTGCGGCCCCGCTTGTCAGCGCCCGGCCGCCGCGGCGGTGAGGGCGGCCAAGGTCTCGTCGGGGCGCGGAACGCTGGTCTGGCGCGCCTGCAAGGCCACCTGGCGCACCAGCTCGGTGGCAGTAGCCACCCGTTTGGCGCCGCGTTCAAAGTAGCGGTCGAGCATGGCCTGCGCGTCGCGCAGGTCGGACTGCGCGATGTCGAACTGGCGCGACAGCAAGGCCAGGCGCGCATTGAGCAGACGCAGCTTCAGGTTCTCGCGGATGAAGAAGGCCTGCTCGGGCGCCACCAGCGCCGCGTCGGGGTTCTCGATGCGGGTGACACGCACCAAGGCGCGCACTTCGCTCCAGACCCGCGCCGCGGCGTCACCGCCGAGGTCGGCGAGTTGGCCGAACCAGGCGCTCAGCGCACGGGCCGCACGGGTTTCGGATGCGGGCACCACGATCGCCGCGGATGCGTCTGACGCCGATGCGGCCGCCGCCGACGCCGCCGCAACCCGCGCCGCAGCGGAGGCCGGCAGCGCCGCAGGCCTGGCATTCGAGCCCTTGCGCGCATCCGGCGCCGAGACCACCAGCGGCAGTTCGTCGACCAGGCGCACTGCTTCGTCCAGGCGGATCGTCAGGGTCGAGATGTCCACCACCGCCATTGCCTTGACGCGGTCCAGGTCGCGCACCACGGCGCGGCGCACACGCTCCAGGCGCGGCTGGTTGTAGCGTGCAAGCCTTTCGTCGGCCTGCTTGAGCGTGGCCACCAGCGGCTCGGCGCTGCCGGTGATGGCGCTTTGCTGCAAGGCCACACGCACCGCGGCCTCGACGTCGGCCACCACGTTTTCGTCGCGCGAGCGCGAAAGTGATTGCATCAGCTCCTCGACCTGGGTGCGCTGCATCGTGTTTTCGGCCACCCGCGCGTCGAGCAGCGCCACCTTCGCCGCCGCTTCACGCGCCGCGTCCTGCGCCCCGCGTGCGAGCAGGCGCGCTTCGCCGGCCTGGATCTGGCTGTCCTGCTGGCGCCGCACCAGTTCCGGTTCGAGCGAGCGAAGCTGGCGCTGCGTGGTCCAGGCGAGCAGCAGCGAGGCGAGCACCAACAGCAGCATGAGAGCCGCGCCGGCAAGCAGCATCACCAAGCGGCGAAAGGCCGCCGACGACTCCGGCGACCTGGGCTGCTTCGGCGGCTTCGGCGGTGGTGGTGGCGCCGGCGGCTGCTCAAGCCTGCCAATCTCGGAGGGTGTGAAGGGGTCGCTCAAGAGGGTTCGCCGGTGGTCTGCCAAAGCGGCGTTCAGGCTCGCCGGGATTGTAGGAGCGCGTGGGTCTCGGCCAGCGTGCGCAATGCCGCCGCAACACCCGGAGCGCCCGCTATGACATGCCCGATACCAAGACGCCGCGCGCGTTCGGCAATCCGCGGGTGCGTCGCCAGCGCCCAGGCGGCGGACCAGCCGGCACCCGGCGCCGCCGCGTCGAGATGATCGATCGCCTCAGCGCTGCTGAAGTGCCACAGGTGCTCCTGCGGCGCGGCCAGCGCAGCGGCGAGCACTCCGCGCTCGGCGGTGCTCCATCGCGGCGGGGTGCGGCGGTAGGCCGACACCTGGGCCACGCGCGCCCCGGCCTCGCGCAGCCGGTCGGCGAGAAACTCGCGCCCGCCGTCACCGCGCACAAACAGCACCTCGCGCGCGGCCCAGTCTTCGCCGCGCAGCCGAGCCCACAGCGCCTCGGAGTCGAAGCTTGCCGAATCGGCGGCGGGCTCGATCACCTGCCGCGGCGCCAACCCGGCGTTGCGCAAGGCGTCGGCGGTGCCGGGGCCTGGCGCGGCCGCACGGGTTTGCGGCGGCCACTCCAGCGCCGCCGGGCGCGCCGAGAAAAAACCGGCGACCGCGTTCGGGCTCACGAACACCACAAGAGAATACGCGGCGAGTTGTTGCCACTCCGCGGCCACGGCAGCGGGCTCGGCACTGGCTTGGATGCCGATCAGCGGCAACGCAACGGCGTCAGCGCCTGCCTCGCGAAGGCGCGCGAGCCAGGCCGGAGCCTGCGGCGCGGCGCGGGTGACGATCAGCTTCACCGGGTCAGCTCCGCGCCGCCGCGGCAGCGTGGGTCAGGCGCTGCACTTGTCCGACGCCTCGCGTCAGGCGCTGCACTTGACCAGCGATTCGGTTCACGCGCCGCCCTTGTGCGGTCGCGTCGCCAAGCCTTCGGGCGCGCCGGCTGCGGGCACGGCCGGCAGGTACTCGCCAGCACCCGCGGCGCGCAACGCCGCCGCGGCACGCGCACCCAGGGCGGCCGCCTCGGCCTCGTTATGCACCGCGCCGCGCTGCGTGGTGCGCAACAGCGGGCGCGTCACCTCTTCGCCGTGGCCGAGGGCAGCGTCCAGGCACAAGGTGTTGCCCTGCCAGGTGGCATGCGCCGCCAGCGGCATGCTGCAACTGCCGCCGAGTTCGCGCGAGACCGCACGTTCGGCGAGCACCGCCAGCCAGGTCGGGCGGTGGCTCAGGCGGCCGACCTGTTCGCGCAGTTCCAGCGCGTCTTCGCGCAACTCGATGCCGAGCGCGCCCTGCCCCGCCGCGGGCAACAAACGCGCCGGGTCGAAGCGTTCGCGGATGCGCGCAGCCAGGTTCAGGCGCAGCAGGCCGGCCGCGGCCAGCACGATCGCGTCGTAGTGGCCGTCGTCGAGTTTGCGCAGGCGGGTGTCCAGGTTGCCGCGCAGCGGATCGATGCGCAGGTCCGGCCGCAGCGCCTTGAGCAGCACCACGCGGCGCAGGCTCGAGGTGCCAATGCAGGCGCCTGGGGGCAAGGCGTCGAGCGAGTCGAAGCGGTTGGAGACCAGCGCGTCGCGCGGGTCCTCACGTTCGAGCACCGCCGCGAGTACGAAGCCCGCAGGCAACTCCATCGGCAGGTCTTTCAGCGAGTGCACCGCCATCTGCGCCCGGCCTTCTTCGAGTGCCGCCTCAAGCTCCTTGACGAACAGGCCCTTGCCGCCGACCTTGGACAGGGTGCGGTCGAGGATCTGGTCGCCACGGGTGGTCATGCCGAGCAGCGACACCCGCAGATGAAGCTCTTGCTCGAGCCGCTGTTGCACATGCTCGGCCTGCCACAGCGCGAGGCGGCTTTCACGGGTGGCGATGGTGACGTGTCGGGTGGCCATGGCGGGATTATCCGCACCGGCCCGGCTCTCAGCGGCCGGGGCCGCCGGGTACATTCGAAGCCGTAATCGAATTACCCTTTCACGGAGGCGCCCATGCCCCGCCCACCGACTGCCAAGCCCTTCAGCGTTGACGACGCGGCCGCGAAGAACCGGCCGCTGGTGGACGACATCCGCTTGCTTGGGCGCATTCTCGGCGACGTGATCCGGGAACAGGACGGGCATGCGGCGTTCGAGCTGGTCGAACGGGTGCGCAAGCTCTCGGTGGCCTACCGGCTGAAGCAGGACGCGTCGGCCGGCCGGGTGCTCGACCGCCTGCTGAAGAACCTGTCGGGCGACCAGACGGTGAGCGTGATCCGCGCCTTCAGCTACTTCAGCCACCTGGCCAACATCGCCGAGGACCGCCACCACGTGCGCCGCCGCGCCCACCACGAGGCGCAGGGGCATTTGCAGGAGGGCTCGCTGGCGATGAGCTTCGAGCGCCTGGCGCGCGCCGACATCCGCGCCGACGAGATCGCGCGCAGCCTGCGCGCGGCGCATATCTCGCCGGTGCTCACCGCGCACCCGACCGAGGTGCAGCGCAAAAGCATTCTCGATGCGGAGCGTGCGATCGCGCGGCAGCTCGAAGGGCGAGACGGCCTGCGCAGCGAACGTGAACTCAAGGACAACGAAGCGCTAATGCGTGCGCGCGTGACGCAGCTCTGGCAAACACGCATGTTGCGCACCGCCAAGCTCGCGGTGGCCGACGAAATCGAAAACGCACTGAGCTACTACCAGGCCACCTTCCTGCGCGAGCTGCCGCGCCTGTACCGCGAGATCGAAGAGGCGCTGCCCGGCCACGAGGTGGCGCCCTTCCTGCGCATGGGGCAGTGGATCGGCGGCGACCGCGACGGCAACCCGAACGTGGGTGCGGCCACGCTGCGCCTGGCCCTCGCACGCCAGAGCGAGGTGGCGCTGCGCTTCTATCTCACCGAACTGCATGAACTGGGGTCGGAGCTGTCGCTGTCGCAAACCTTGGCGCCGGTGACACCGGCCATGCTGGCGCTGGCCGAGCGTTCACCGGACCACAACCCGCACCGCGAGGACGAGCCCTACCGGCGTGCCTTAATCGGCATGTACGCGCGCCTGGCGGCCACGCTGCATGAGCTCTCCGGCACCGAGGCGCTGCGCCATGCGGTGGCGCCGCAGCACCCGTACCCGAACGCGGGGGAACTGCTGGCCGACTTGCGGGTGATCGAGGCGTCGCTGAAGCACCATCACGCCAGCTCGCTGGTGGCGCCGCGCTTGGCGCCCTTGATGCGCGCGGTGCAGGTGTTCGGCTTTCACCTCGCCACCGTGGACCTGCGCCAGAGCTCCGACCAGCATGAGTTGGTGGTGGCCGAGCTGCTCAGCGTGGCGCGCATCGAAGCCGACTACGCCGCGCTGCCCGAAGCCGCCAGGCGGGCGCGGCTGCTGGCGCTGCTCAACGACGCCCGGCCGCTGCGGGTGCTCGGGCACGGGTACTCGGCGCATGCGACGGCCGAGCTGGCGGTGTTCGAAGCCGCGCGCGACGCCATTGCTGCCTACGGCCGCGACGCGCTGCGCCACTGCATCATTTCGCACACCGAGGAGGTGAGCGACCTGCTCGAAGTGCTGCTGCTGCTCAAGGAGGGTGGCCTGACGCACGGCACGTTGGACGCGCAAGCCTGCTCGGCGCTGATCGTGGTGCCGCTGTTCGAGACCATCGATGACCTGCGAAACGCGGCGTCGATCATGCAGGCCTTCTTCGCCCTGCCGGGTGTGCTGCCGATGATCCAGCGCAGCGGCGCCGAGCAGGAAATCATGCTCGGCTACAGCGACAGCAACAAGGACGGCGGCTTCTTCACCAGCAACTGGGAGCTCTACCGTGCCGAGCTGGCGCTGGTCGATCTGTTCGAGCCCCTGCGCGCCTCGCACGGGCTGACGCTGCGCCTCTTTCACGGCCGCGGCGGCACGGTCGGCCGCGGCGGCGGGCCGAGCTACCAGGCGATCCTGGCCCAGCCGCCAGGCACGGTGAACGGTCAGTTGCGGCTCACCGAGCAAGGCGAGGTGATCGCGTCGAAATACGCCCACCCGGAAATCGGCCGCCGCAACCTCGAGACGCTGGTGGCGGCCACGCTGGAGGCTACGCTGCTCAGCCCGTCGAAGGCCGCGCCAAAGGCGTTCATCGCCGCGGCCACGCGCCTCTCGGAGTTGAGTTTCGATGCCTATCGAAAGCTGGTCTATCAAACCCCGGGCTTCACCGAATACTTCTTTGCCGCCACGCCGATCCGCGAAATCGCCGAGCTGAACATCGGCTCGCGCCCGGCGTCGCGGCCGAAGGACGGCAAGGCCAGCCGGCGCATCGAAGACTTGCGCGCGATCCCCTGGAGCTTCAGCTGGGGCCAATGCCGCGTGGCGCTGCCCGGCTGGGCCGGTTTCGGCTCGGGCGTGGCGGCGTGGCTCGACGAAGAGCGCGGCGCGCAGCGCGCCGAACGCATTGCGCTACTGCGCCGGATGCACAAGCAGTGGCCGTTTTTTCGTACCCTGCTGTCGAACCTGGACATGGTGCTGGCCAAGAGCGACTTGCGCATCGCGGCGCGTTATGTTGAGCTGGTGGAGGACAAGAAGCTGGCGCGCGCCATCTTCGGCGCGGTCCGGGCCGAGTGGCAGCGCTGCGCCGAGATGCTCACCCTGATCACCGGCGAGCGCGACCGCCTGGCCAGCAATCCGGCGCTCGCGCGCTCGATAGAACACCGCTTCCCCTACCTCGACCCGCTGAACCATTTGCAGGTAGAGCTGATGCGCCGCCACCGCCAGCAGCGGCCGGGAGAAGAGGGGGCCGAGCGGGTGCAGCGCGGCATTCACATTTCGATCAACGGCATTGCCGCGGGCTTGCGAAATACCGGCTAGCCGATCAGGCCGCGCAAGGCGTTGACGGGCACCTCGGCACGCACCACATTGCAATCCCGGCAACGCTGCGGGGCGCGCCCGGCCGCCGCGACCTCAACTAAGGGTTTCCCCGATATCGAGAACTAACCAGTTCGTACATTATTTGCCGCTGGCGCGCAGGCTCCAGGTCCTGTTCCCTGTGCCCAAGGAGATTCGATGTCCCCGAAGTCACCGACCCCGATCGACCGCGTCTGCCACGGGCTGGAGATGCTGATCGCCTTGTGCCTCGCCGTGATGGTGGTGATGGTGTTCGGCAACGTGGTGCTGCGCTACGGCTTCAACTCGGGCATCGCGGTGAGCGAAGAAGTTTCACGCTGGCTCTTCGTGTGGATGACCTTCCTCGGCGCCATCGTGGCGCTCAAGGAACATGGCCACCTGGGCAGCGACATGCTGGTGTCGCGCCTGCCGGTTGTCGGCAAGAAGGTCTGCCTGGTCGTCGGCCAGGCGCTGATGCTGTACGTCACCTGGCTGATCTTCTGGGGCGCCTTGGCGCAAGTGAAGATCAATTGGGATGTGGAGGCGCCGGTCACGGGCGCGTCCATGGCCATCGTCTACTCCTCCGGTGTCGTCTTTTCGCTCTGCGCCGCGGTGCTGCTGCTGCGCGACATCTGGCGCGCGCTTTCCGGCCGGCTTGGCAAGGCCGATCTGGTGATGGTGAAGGAATCCGAGGAGTCCGCCGAACTCGAGTCGCTGCAAGCCGAACTAGAGCGCGATCACGCGGATATTCCGGCCCACATGCGCACACACGAGCGCACAGACGAAAAGACGCCCGGAGGCAAGCAGCCATGACCGTTGCCATCTTCCTCGGCGCCCTGCTCGGCACCATGGCGCTGGGCATCCCGATCGCCTACGCGCTGCTGGCCACCGGCGTTGCGCTGATGTGGCACCTGAACATGTTCGACGCGCAGATCCTGGCGCAGAACGTGATCAACGGCGCCGACAGCTTTCCGCTGCTCGCGGTGCCCTTCTTCATGCTCGCCGGCGAGATCATGAACGTGGGCGGGCTGTCGCGCCGCATCGTCAATGTGGCGCTTGCACTGGTCGGCCACATCCGCGGCGGCCTGGGCTATGTGACGATCCTGGCCGCCATCCTGCTGTCGGCGTTGTCGGGCTCGGCGGTGGCCGATGCCGCCGCGCTCACCGCGTTGCTGCTGCCGATGATGGTGCGGGCCGGGCACGACAAGGCGCGCTCGGGCGGGCTGATCGCCGCCTGCGGCGTGATCGGCCCGGTGATCCCGCCGAGCATCGGCTTCGTGATCTTCGGCGTGGCCGCCAACGTGTCGATCTCCAAGCTGTTCCTGGCCGGCATCTTCCCCGGCATCCTGATCGGCGCGGCGCTTTGGGTCACCTGGATGATCCTGGTGCGCGCCGAGAAGATCACCCCGCCGCCGCGCAAGTCGCGCGCCGAAATACTGAAGGCGGTGCGCGACGCCACCTGGGCACTGATGCTGCCGGTGATCATCCTGGTGGGCCTGCGCATGGGCGTGTTCACGCCCACCGAAGCGGCGGTGGTGGCGGCGGTGTACGCGTTCTTCGTCGCCACCGTGGTCTACCGCGAGTTGAAGTTCCGCCAGCTCTATGCGGTGTTCGTCACCGCGGCCAAGACCACCGCGGTGATCATGTTCCTGGTGGCCGCGGCCATGGTGTCGGCGTGGCTGATCACGGTGGCACAAATTCCGCAGCAGGTGATCTCGCTGCTCGAGCCCTTCATGGGCAACCCGACGCTGCTGCTGATCGCGATCATGGTGCTGTGCATGCTGGTCGGCACGGCCATGGACATGACGCCGACGATCCTGATCCTGACCCCGGTGCTGATGCCGGTGATCAAGGCCGCGGGCATCGACCCGGTGTATTTCGGCGTGCTCTTCATCATCAACAACTCGATCGGCCTGATCACGCCGCCGGTGGGCACCGTGCTCAACGTGGTGGCCGGCGTGGGGCGCATGAAGATGGACGAAGTCACCCGCGGCGTGCTGCCTTTCATGCTCGCCGAGTTCGTGATCCTGTTTCTGATGGTGCTGTTCCCGCAGCTCGTGATGTGGCCGATGAAGCTCTTCTACTGAAGCCACCCTTTTTCTCTACTCACTCAAGGAAGTTCCGATGAAGCGTTTGATGATCAAGACCGTTTTGGCCACCGTGGCGCTCGCCGCTTTCGGCGTTGTCTGTGCCCAGGACGTCAAGGAGCGCCAGTTCAAGCTCGGACTGCAAAACCCCAAGGGCCACCCGCTCGAGCTGGGCGCGCAAAAGTTCGCCGAAGTGGTCGCGGCCAAGTCCGGCGGCAAGTTGAAGGTCAACGTCTTTCCCGGTGGCGTGCTCGGCGGCGACGCCCCCACGGTGTCGGCGCTGCAAGGCGGCACGGTGGAGATCACAGCGCTGAACTCGGGCATCCTGGCCTCGCAGGTGAAGGACTTCGAGGTCTATGACTTCCCCTTCATGTTCGCCAACGCCAAGGAAGCCGACGCCGTGGTCGACGGCCCGTTCGGCCAGAAGCTGCATGCCAAGCTCACCGACAAGGGCATCGTCGGCCTGGCGTACTGGGAATTGGGGTTCCGCAACATCACCAACAGCAAGCGCGCGGTCAACAAGGTGGAAGACCTCGAAGGCCTGAAGCTGCGTGTGATCCCGAACGCGATCAACGTCGACTGGGTCAAGGCGCTCGGCGCCAACCCCACGCCAATGGCCTTCCCCGAGGTTTATGCCGGCCTGGAGTCCAAGGCGATCGACGGCCAGGAAAATCCGTTCAGCGTGATCCTGGCCAACAAGTTCTTCGAAGTGCAGAAGTTCCTGGCGGTCACCAACCACCAGTACAACCCGCAGTCGCTGATCTTCAGCAAGAAGGTGTGGGACACGCTCTCGGCCGACGAGAAGAAGATCCTGCAGGACGCCGCCATCGAAGCCGGCGCGTTCCAGCGCAAGACCTCGCGTGAAGCCGCCGCGGGCCAGCTCGACGCGCTGAAGAAGGCCGGCATGACGGTGACCGAACTCCCGGCCGCCGAACAGGCCAAGCTGCGCGACAAGCTCAAGCCGGTGATCGACAAACACGGCGCCGCGATCAGCGCCACCGTGGCCGAGATGAACGCCGAGCTGGGCAAGCTGCGCAAGTGACCGTGATGGGCGAGACGACCGAAAAGTTGCTGGTTGGATTGATCGGCGCCGGCATCCAGAAGTCGCTCTCGCCCGCGATGCACGAGGAGGAGGCGCGCCACCACGGCCTGCGCCTTCACTACCAGATCATCGACCTGGACCGCTTCGACGCTGGCCCCGCTGCGCTGCCGGGGCTGGTCGCCGCGGCGCGCACCATGGGCTTTGCCGGGCTGAACATCACCTTCCCCTGCAAGCAGGCGGTGATCCCCTTGCTCGACGCCTTGAGCGACGAGGCGCAGGCGATCGGCGCGGTCAACACCGTGGTGTTCGGCAGTGACGGCCAACTCACCGGCCACAACACCGACTGCTCGGGTTGGACCGCAGGATTCAAACGCCAGTTGCCCCACGCCGACCTGACCCGCGTGGTGCAACTCGGCGCGGGTGGGGCCGGTGCGGCAGTGGCGCATGCGGTGCTGCGCCTGGGCGCCAGGCACCTGGTGCTGGTCGACCGCGAACCCGAGCGCGCCGTTGAACTGGCCGCCGCACTCAACAAGGTCTACGGCGAGGGCCGGGCCAGCGCCTGCGCCGACATCGCTCTCGCCCTGAACGGCGGCACGAATTCGCCGCGCGAGTTGCGTGCCACCGGCCTGATCCATGCCACGCCGACGGGCATGCTCAAGCTGCCCGGCATGCCGCTGCCGGAAGCCCTGCTGCGCGCCGACCTGTGGGTCTCCGAGGTGGTTTATGTGCCGCTGGACACCGCACTGCTGCAAGCCGCGCGGGCCAGGGGCTGCGCGGTGGCGCATGGCGGCGGCATGGCCGTGGGCCAGGCCGTCGGCGCGTTCGAGCTCTTCACCGGCCGCGTGGCCGACCCGTCACGGGTGGAGGCGCATTTCCGCCGCCTGCTCGACCAGACCCGGTAAGCTGCGCGGGCACCTTCTTCGTCGCGCGTTTCAGAGCACCCGCATGCCATGACCACCACCGACCGCGAAGCCATCGCCGACCGCTCTAACCCGCTGGGTATCGAAGGCATCGAGTTCATCGAATACAGCACCGCCAAGCCTCAAGCCCTCGGCCATGTACTCGAGCTGATCGGCTTCAGGCCGGTGGCGCGGCACCGCTCGCGCGAAGTGCTGCTGTACCGCCAGGGCGGCATGAACATCGTGGTCAACGCCCATGGCGCCACCGCTGAGTCCCCGGCCATCGCCGCGCTGGCTCTGCGGGTGCGCGACGCGGGTGCGGCGTTTGCGCACGCGATCGAACGTGGCGCCTGGGCCGTGCCCACGCAGGTGCAGCCGATGGAACTGCACATTCCCGGGGTCCACGGCGTCGGCGCCAGCCGCATCTTTTTTGTCGACCGCTGGCGGGAGTTCTCGATCTACGACGTCGACTTCGTGCCGATCCCCACGGTGGACCCGAAGCCGCCCGCGATCGGTGGCCTGCACTGGTTCGGTGTGGTGCAGTACATCGGCGCCGACCGCATGGAGGACTGGAGCGAGTTCTACCGCGAACTGTTCGGCTTCACCGCGCTGCCCGACGAACAGCGCTTCGGTGTCATGCCCAAGGGTCGCGTGTTGCGCAGCCCCTGCGGCAGCTTCTACCTGCAACTCATCGAGCCCGAGCTCGATGCGCTGGAAAGCGCCGGCGACGAGGTGCTGCACCGGGTGGGCCTGGGCGCGGCCGACGTGCCCGCCGCGGTGCACGAATGGCAAGCCCGCGGCGTGCAGTTCGTCGAGTCGGCGATCGTGAAGAGCAACGCACGCGGCGCGATCACCCAGCCGGTGCTCGGCGGCGTGACCTTCGAGCTGGTGCACAGCGAGCTGTGAGTTCGCGATGAGCATCAACCCCCAAACGGAAGGCAACTTCGCCGACTTCGGCGTCGACACCATTTCCTTTGCCGGCCCGCTCGAAGCCAAGCTGCGCGCCACGCGCGAGGCCGGCTTCACGCAGGTGATGCTGGCCGCGCGCGACATCGTCGGCCATGCCGAGGGCATCGAAGCCGCGGTGCGGGCGGTGCGCGAAAGCGGCCTGCGCGTCACCGGCTTCCAGGTGCTGCGCGACTTCGAAGGTTTGTCGGGCCACCTGCACGACTACAAGATCGACATCGCCAAGTCGATGCTCGAAATGTGCGCCGCCCTCGGCTCGCCGGTGCTGCTGGCCTGTTCATCGACCTCGGTGCATGCCAGCACTGACCTGGACGCGATGGCGCGCGATTTGCGCAAACTGGCGATGCTGGCGCTGCCGCTGGGCATCAAGGTGGCCTTCGAAGGCCTCTCCTGGGGCCGCACCGTCAACGAGTTCCCGCAGGCCTGGGACCTCGTCTGCCGCGCCGACATGCCCAACCTCGGCCTCGGCCTGGACACCTTCCACATCTTCGCCACCAAGACGCCGCTGGAGCACCTGGACGAGCTCGACCCGGACAAGATTTTCCTGGTCCAGCTGGCCGATTTCATGTGGCAGGAAATCCGCTCGGTGGAAGAGCGCATCAGCACCGCCCGCCACTTCCGCGTTTTCCCCGGCGAGGGCGTGCACAGCGAGCAGGTGGCGCAGATCGTCAAGCGGCTGCACGCCGTGGGCTACCGCGGCGACTACAGCTTCGAAGTCTTCAACGACGACTACCAGCAGATGCCCCTGGCCACCGTGGCCGAGCGCGCGCGCAAGAGTGCGTTGTGGCTGGGCGAGGATGTGCTGCGGCGCTCGGTGCCGCTGCGCAACGCGATGCGCTTGAGGGCCTGAGCGGTTGATGGGCTCCTTCCCCCTCGATGGGCGAAGGTTGGGATGGAGGCGATTGCAGTAGTCGGGGTTCAGCGCGATGCGGAGGCCGCCCCAGCGTGCGCCGACGCGGCTTCGCTCGCGGCACTCGCCGCATGCGCCGCGCGCTCGGCTCGTATCGCCGGCAATCGTGCGCGCAATTGTTCAAGCGTCACACCGGCCTTGGCCGCGAGGCGCAACGCGGCTTCGGGTTCGCCATGGTTCGACACCTGGGTGATCCAGTCTTCGAAGCGCTGAATCCCGTTGCAGCTCCACAGGTCGGCGTGCGGTGGCTGTGCTTCGGGCGCTTGCATCAGCGCGTCCTGCGTGTCTCGCAGCGCCTGCACTACGTCGTCCCTCCAGCCTGCCCTCTTGCCGATCGCGAGGCCGATGTTGACGTCGAGGTAGGTCTTGCCCCGATGGACCAACACCTCCGCCGCCGCCGCGCAGACCTGTCGTCGATTGGCGTCACTCAACGCATTTGCCTTGCAGTACTCGCTGAGCACGGAATATCCGGGAGTCGCTCGCGCCGTGTCGATTCCGATCGCCTCGATCATCAATCCAAGCCGACCCAGGGGCGGCTCGTTCGGCGGCAGGGCTCGCAGTATGAGGCTGGAGAGCAGGTTCCAGTGCGGGTCGCTGACACGGGCCAGCGATGCGCGATAGATCGCTTCGGCCACCGCGCCGGCGTCGCCGCGAGCTCGCGCCACTTCGGCAACATGAAGCCACGGGACGAGGTTGTCGGGGTCGAGTTGAGTCCAGCGTTGCGGGCTGAGCAAGCTGCACGCGGCAGCAGCTGCGGCCTCGCCTTGCAGCGGCCGGCACCGCTCCACGGCCATGCTGTACACGGCTGCGTCGCGTGTCGTCACCGCCATGCGGATCAACTGATCGGTATCACCGCCAAGCACTAGCCCGGCCGCACGTTCGCGTTCGACGGCGCTGGCCAGCAATGCGGCTTGCGCCCGCGCGCGCGACTCGGCGGCGATGCGGTCGACGACCGGGCCGACGCCAGATTGGCTGTTCTCGACCATCGGCATCACACCCAGGCCGCAGACTTCGACCTCGCGCTGGAACACTCCAAGGTCGGCCTGCGCGGCGCGCGATGGCCGAGTGTCAGCCACGATGGGTTCGGGCATTGCCGGCACCGCCGGCGCGGGTTGCGGCAGGGGTGCCAGCGCCCGCGCAGTGCCCGTTGCCGGCTCGATCAACGCCTCCAGCGGCGGCGCGGCACGGGTAACCGCCGGTGTCGAGGCCAGCGTCGCCCGCCGCAGCACCTCACGCACCATCAACCACCACACCAGCAGCATCACGCACCCGATCGCGGCGACCGCCCACGCCCAGCGCCGCGCGTCCGGCTCGCGGCTCAAACCGCCCCGCCCTCCAGCGCATCCCGCACCGCCGCCACCTGCCGCCGCGACACAACGAGCCATTCGTCGGTGGGGGCGACACGCACTGCCCAGCCTTCGGCGGCTTCGTCGCCGTCGTCTCCGCCGCTGAGCACGCGGCGCTCGAGCGCGCGCACCGCCTGCTTGGCGACCAGCGCATTGCGGTGCACGCGGATAAAGTTTTCGCCCAGGCGCTGCTCCAGGTCGGTGAGCGATTCGTCGAGCACATGCGTATACGCGGCGGTGCGCAGGGTGACGTACTTGAGTTCGGCCTTGAGATACAGCACCTGGTCGATCGGCACCCGGGTCATGCGGCCGCGGTCGCTGACCACGAGCACACGCGAGCTGCCGCCACCACTCGGCCGGCGCTCGAAGACACGTTGCAGCGCGGCGTGCAGGCGCTCGCGGCGCACCGGCTTGGTCAGGTAGTCGACCGCGTCGAGTTCGAAGGCTTCGAGCGCATGTTCGGCATGCGCGGTCACGAACACGATCGCCGGCGCGTCGGGCACGGTCTTCAAGTCGGCCGCAAGCAGGGTGCCGGTGTCGCCGGGCATGTGGATGTCCAGCAGCATCACGTCGCAACGGTTCTCGCTCAGCCAGGCGCGCGCCTGCGCCGCGCTGCCGGCCTCGCCGGCCAGCACGCACGGCGGCTCGCTGCATTCGCGCACCAGCGACGCCAGCCGCATCCGTGCCAGCGGTTCGTCGTCGACGATCAGCACTTGCATTGGGGAGGGCGTCATGGGGCCTCCAGGGGAATCACGATGCGCACCATGAACCCGGCGCGGCCGCTGCCGTCGTCGCTTTCGATGCGCTGCGCCTCGAACTGCACCGCCAGGTCGTGCATCAGGCGCAGGCGCTCGCGCACATTGGCCAGCGCCATGCCGTTGCCGGGTGTCGAGGGCTGTGCGCCGATGCTGTTGTGGATGTCGAGCTCCACCACGCCGCGGCGGCGCCTGGTGCGCACCCGGATCGTGCCGCCTTCGGCGCAGGGCTCGACACCATGGCGCACCGCGTTTTCCACCAGCGGCTGCAGCACCAGCGGCGGCAGGCGCACGCCGCCGGCCGCGGGGTCGAGCGCCCATTCGAGCTTGAGCCGGTCGCCAAAACGCACCTGCTCGATGTCGAGGTAGCGCCGCGCCAGTTCGATCTCCTGCTCCAGCGTCACCGAGGCATGGGTCTCGGCGAGCGCAGCGCGAAAGAGTTCGGACAAATCCTCGAGCACCGCCTCGGCCCGCGCCGGGTCCACCCGCACCAGCGCCAGCGCGGTGTTGAGCGCGTTGAACAAGAAGTGCGGCCGGATGCGCGACTGCAGCTCGGCCAGGCGCGCGTCCACGTCGCGGCGCGGGCGCGAGGCGGCGCGCTGGTGCAGCCACAGCGCCAGCGGCAGCACCAGCGCGGCACCGGCCAGCGGCACGCCGAGGTAGCGCGGCGCACTCCACTCGAAGAAGCCGAACCAGGTCAGCGGCATGCAGGCCACCAGCGCGCTCGCCGCGCCGAGCGTGAGCAGCCAGGCAAAACGGGCCGGCGTCGACGCGCGTGCCAGCGTGGCGCGCAGCGCGCATACCGAGATCAACCACATCAGCGTGCCGGTCAGGCCCGAGAGCAACATCGGGCCGTCGAAGATGCGCGCGTCGCTCCAGCTCCGGGCGGCCACCAGGGCTGCGATCGCCAACACCGCCTGCACCACGAAAACGGTGCGCAGCACGAACACCGGCGCGCAGACCTCGAAGGCGGCCGCGCTGTCGGGGTCGGGGCGGGCGGCGCGCAGCGTGGAGGGGTGTGCCGCCCCGGTCAAGGACGTGGGAAACGAGCCGAGCTTGGACACCGGCGCAGGCGGGGGCGGCGACTTGAGCTTGGGCATTCGCGTGGGGTCGATAAAATCGTGTTGCATGCCGTTGCAGCCTGGGCCGCAAGGGCAAGCGACGGCGATTGTTCCAGACCCCGGCCCCACCCGCGCGGCCGGTGCATCCACCAGCGCCGCGCAAGCGTCCAGAATTCGCTTCCCCTACGCCTTGTCACCACTGCCGCGCCGGCGCCGCGGCGGCGCAACCCCCATCCCCATGAGCAGCAACCCCCTCGACAACAAATCCAAGGCCTGGTCGGCGCTGTTCTCCGAGCCGATGAGCGAGCTGGTGCAGCGCTACACCGCCAGCGTCGGCTTCGACCAGCGCCTCTGGCGCGCCGACATAGCCGGCAGCCTGGCCCACGCCGAGATGCTTGCGGCGCAAAAGATCATCGGCGCGCAGGACCTGGCCGACATCCAGCGCGGCCTCCAGCAGATCGCCGCCGACATCGAAGCCGGCCGTTTCGAATGGAAACGTGAGCTCGAGGATGTGCACCTGAACATCGAGGCGCGGCTGACCCAACTGGTGGGCGACGCGGGCAAACGGCTGCACACCGGCCGCTCGCGCAACGACCAGGTGGCCACCGACCTGCGCCTGTGGCTGCGCGGCGAAATCGACCGCCTGGGGCCGCTGCTGGCGCAGATGCAAGGCGCGCTGGTGGACGTGGCCGAAAAGAACGTCGACACGATCCTGCCCGGCTACACCCACATGCAGGTGGCGCAACCGGTGAGCTTTGCGCACCACTTGCTGGCCTACGTGGAGATGTTCGCGCGCGACGCCGAGCGTCTGGCCGAGGTGCGCCACCGGGTCAACCGCCTGCCGCTCGGTGCCGCCGCGCTCGCCGGCACCAGCTACCCGCTGGACCGCGAGCGGGTGGCCCGAACGCTCGGCTTCGAAGGTTTGTGCCAGAACAGCCTGGACGCGGTGAGCGACCGCGACTTCGCGATCGAGTTCATCTCCTGGGCCGCGATCACGATGATGCATGTGTCGCGCCTGTCTGAGGAGATCGTGCTCTGGATGAGCCAGAACTTCGGCTTCATCGACTTGGCCGACCGCTACTGCACCGGCTCGTCGATCATGCCGCAGAAGCGCAACCCCGACGTGGCCGAACTCGCACGCGGCAAGACCGGCCGCATCTACGGCCACCTGACCGCGCTGCTCACCCTGATGAAGGGCCAGCCGCTGACCTACAACAAGGACAACCAGGAAGACAAGGAGCCGCTGTTCGACACCGTGGACACGCTGGCCGACACGCTGCGCATCATGGCCGAGATGGTCGGTGGCGAGCTGGACCCGGCCACCGGCGCCCGCAGCGGCGGCATCGTGGTCAAGGCCGAAGCGATGGAGCGAGCCGCGCTGCGCGGCTACGCCACCGCCACCGACCTCGCGGACTACCTGGTGCGCCGCGGCCTGGCGTTTCGCGACGCCCACGAGGTGGTGGCGCATGCGGTGAAGGCCGGCCTGCAAGCAGGCCTGGACCTGGCGCAACTGCCGCTGGAGACGCTCAAGGGATTTCATGCCGCCATCGGCGACGACGTGTTCGAGGTGCTCACGCTGCGCGGCTCGCTCAACGCGCGCCAGGGGCTCGGCGGCACCGCGCCGGTGCAAGTGCGCGCGCAGATCGCGCGGCACCGGGCGCGGTTTGCGGCGGATGCGTGAACGCCGTGTGCGTGAGCGCCGGGCCAGACACGAGAAGGCTCGACCGTTCGCGAAGCGCGAGCCTCTGCGTTCGAGTGCGCTGCGCATCCGGCGCTGTCCGCGCTGCGTAGTCCTCCACCATGACATCGACACGGCGAAGCTGGTGCACGACCCTGGGCAGCGGCCTGCTCGCCGGCTGCTCGCCGCTAGGCGCGATCAACCTGCTCTCGCGCGGCGCCGCAGGCGAGCGGCGCGACGGGATTGCCTACGGCACGCATGCCCGCCATCGCCTGGACCTTTACCGGCCTGAAGGCGCCGCGCCAGCCGCAGGTTGGCCGGCGGTTTTGTTTTTCTACGGCGGCTCGTGGAACCGCGGCGAACGCGAGGAGTACCGGTTTGTCGGCGAGGCGCTGGCGTCGCGCGGTATCGCTTGCGCGGTGGCCGACTACCGGCTGTATCCCGAGGTGCGCTACCCCGACTTCCTGCACGACGGCGCGCAAGCCCTGGCCTGGCTGTTGCGCGAAACCGGCTCGCTCGACCTCGACGCCAAACGGGTGTTCGTGATGGGCCACAGCGCCGGTGCCTACAACGCCGCGATGCTGGCGCTGGACCCGCGCTGGCTCGGCGGCGCGGGCGCGTCGCCGCGAGCGCTGGCCGGCTGGGTCGGCTTGGCCGGGCCCTACGACTTCCTGCCGATCCAGAACCCGGAAGTGAAACCGGTGTTCCACCACCCGAACTCGCCGGCCGATTCGCAGCCGCTGGTGCATGCCCATGCCGGTGCACCCCGCTGCTTTCTCGCGGCGCCGCGCGAAGACGACCTGGTCAACCCGCAGCGCAGCACCGTGGGCCTGGCCACACGCTTGAAGTCCGCGGGCGTGGCGGTCGAGATGACCCTGTACCCGCGGGTGAACCATATGTTGATCGTGGCGGCGATGGCGCGGCCGCTGCGTTGGCTGGCGCCGGTGCTCGACGATGTGAGCGGCTTCGTGCGCCGCGCCTGAAGGGTCCACCCCCGAAGCGGCTACGCCGTTCCCCCTCCAGGAGGCCGAGGCCCGCGGCTCCAAGCCGTCCCGACTCAACTCGTTTACGCCGTGCAACCCACGAATGCCGTGGCAGGCGTGGGGATTGCGCCGCCGATCGTCGTCGAGGCGAGGGATGCATTCAACGCTGCCGCCATCGGCTTC
>JANNGZ010000080.1:0-3966 GCA_031404155.1 Burkholderiales bacterium | reverse complement strand
CGCAGCGACGACGCGTCATCCGCCGTCCCGAGGTAAGCCTCCACCACCCCCGCATGCGCCTGCACCTCCGCAGGAGTCCCCAGCGCCAGCACCTCCCCCTGGTTCATCGCCAACACCCGATCAGAAACCCGCGACACCAGTGTCATGTCGTGCTCGACCATCAACACCGTGATGCCCAAATCCTTCTGGATGTCCTCGATCCAGAACGCCATGTCGCCGGTCTCTTCCACGTTCAGGCCCGACGACGGTTCGTCCAGCAGCAGCAGCTTCGGCCCGGTGGCCAGCGCACGCGCCAGCTCCACCACCTTGCGCACGCCGTAAGGCAGCCCCGCCACCATCGTGTCGCGGTAATGCTGGAGGTCGAGGAACTCGATCACCTCTTCGACCTTGCGCCGCGTCTGGCGCTCGGCCTCGCGCACCGAGGGCAGGAACACCATCTCGGTGAGCGCGTTGCTCTTGCGGTGGATATGGCGGCCGATCAGGAGGTTCTGCAACACCGTGGCATGTTCGAACAGCTCGATGTTCTGGAAGGTGCGCGCGATGCCCAACTGCGCAATGCGGTGCGGCGCCACGCCAATCAGCGGCTGGCCCTCGAAATGGATGCTGCCCACGCTGGGCTGGTAGATGCGGCTGATCAGGTTGAACACCGTGGTTTTGCCGGCGCCGTTGGGGCCGATCAAGGTGAACACCTCGCCGCGCTGGACCTCGAAGCTGACCTTGTTCACCGCGACCAGGCCGCCGAAGCGGACGGTCAGGTCCTTCGCGCTGAGAAGAGTCTCGTTTGTGCTCATCTCAGCCGGTCCGATTTCTGGAACGCCTTCTGCCGCTTGAACAAACCCTTGCGGTAGAACGGGAACAGCTGGAACCAGGTGCGCACCTTCAGCCAGCGGCCGTACAGGCCGAGCGGCTCGAACAACACGAAGGCGATCATCACCACGCCGTAGATCACCGCCTTCAGCCCCGGCGCCTGGCCCACCGCCTCGGGCAGGTAGTCCTTCACCGCGCTGATCAACTGCGGCAGCCCGATGAGGAAGATCGCACCCAGGAAAGCGCCGTGCACCGAGCCCAGGCCGCCGATGACCACCATCAGCAGCAGGTCGATCGACTGGATGATGTTGAACTGGTCCGGTGAGATGAAGCGCAACTGGTGCGCGTAGAGCGCGCCGCCGATGCCGGCGAGCGCGGCCGAGATCGCGAAGCTCAAGGTCTTGTAGTAGGCGAGGTGGATGCCCATGCTCTGGGCTGAGATCTCGCTGTCGCGGATGGCGACGAACGCGCGCCCGGTGGGCGAACGCAGCAGGTTCAATACCGCGAGCGTGCAGACCACGGTGACCACCAGGCAGACGAAGTAGAAGGCCCCCGACGAACCGGCGCTCCAGCCGAACATCTGCACGCTGGCCACCGCCTTGCCCGCGTTGCCGCCGGTCACGCTCTCCCAGCGGGCAAAAACTTCTTCGACGATGAAGCCGAAGGAGAGGGTGGCGATGCCCAGGTAGATGCCCTTGACCCGCAGCGCCGGCAGGCCGACCACCACGCCGACCGCGGCCGACAACAAGGCGGCGAGCGAGATCGAAACCGGAAACGGCCAGCCTTTGCTCGAGAGATAGGCCTCGACGTATGCGCCCACGCCGAGAAAGGCCGCATGCCCGATCGAGAACAGCCCGGTGAAGCCGGCCAGCAGCATCAGGCCCAGGCCCACCACCGCGTAGATCAGGATGAAGGTGAGCTGCGCCAGGCCGTAGTCGCCGGCCCACCAGGGCGCGGCCAGCATCACCAGCAGCAGCGCGGAGTACCAGAAGAGGTGCCCGCCATGTTTGGCGAGGTCGATGTCCTGGTCGTAGCGGGTCTTGAAGATGAATCTCATCGCGGCCCGCCCTCGCCGGGCCGCCCCAAGAGGGCGGCTCCCCCTCGGGGGGGCGATGCCGAAGGCATCTTGGGGGCTGTCATGTTCATACCTTCTTGCGCAGGTTGTCGCCGAACAAGCCGTTCGGTTTCACCATCAACATGATCAGCACCACCACATAGGCCGCGATGTCCTTGAAGCCCTCGGCCATGTAGAAGCCGGCGAGCGCTTCCACCAGGCCGATGATCAAACCGCCGACGATCGCGCCCGGCAGGCTGCCGAAGCCGCCGACCACCGCGGCCGGAAATGCCTTCAAACCGATGAAGCCCATGTTGGCGTGCACGAAGGTGATCGGTGCCAGCAGCAGGCCGGCCACCGCGGCCACCGCCGAGGCCAGCCCCCACACGAGGCCGTTGAGGCTCTTCACCGGAATGCCCATGTAGTAGGCCGCGAGTTGGTTCTGCGACGTGGCCTGCATCGCGATGCCGACCTTGCTCTTGCGGAACAGCAGCGCAAGCAGGCCGCAAAGCAGCGCGGTGACCGCGATCACCACCAGGTGCTCGGCCGCCAGCACCACGCCGCCGAGCTTGATCACCTGGTCCTTGTAGGGCACGTTGAGGGTGTGCGTTTCGGTGCCGATCACCGGGATCATCGTGACCAGCCCGCGCGCCACATAACCCACGCCGATGGTGAGCATCACGATCGAAAACGCCGGCTGGCCGAGGATCGGGCGGATGACGACGCGCTCGGCGAGGATGCCGAACAGCGCCATCGCCACGATGACCGAGGGCACCACGAGCCAGAAGGGGAAGCCGGCCAGGGTGAGCAGGCCGAAGCCGAGGAAGGCGCCGAGCATCATCAGCTCACCTTGCGCAAAACTCACCGCCTCGGTGGCCTTGTAGATGAGCACGAAGCCCAGCGCAATCAGGCCGTAAATACAGCCCTGCGCAATACCGCTGACCAGAACTTGCAAGACCTGCAAAGGGCTCGTCTCCCGTAATCGCTATCCTGCGCGAAGCAGCCCCGCGTTTGTATCGAAAAGCCTCGTGCATGCCTGCGCGAGAAAACCCGAGACGGGCTGCTCGAAACCAAAAGGGAAACCCTGATGAACAGCACGGTGGGTATCGAGATCGACGGCCCGGTGTGGACGGTGACGATCAACCGCCCTGAGGCGCGCAACGCGGTCGACGGCCCGACCGCGCAGGCGCTGGCGCAGGCCTTCCGCGACTTCGACGCCGACCCCGACGCCCGCGTGGCGGTGCTCACCGGCGCGGGCGGCAACTTCTGCGCCGGCGCCGATTTGAAAGCCGTGGCCGAAGGCGGCGAGCGCATGCTGGCATTGAACGAGGACACGCGCGCGAACTTCGGTGGTGACGGCCCGATGGGTCCGTCGCGCCTGCGCCTGAGCAAGCCGGTGCTGGCCGCGATCTCCGGCTACGCGGTGGCCGGCGGCCTGGAGCTGGCGCTTTGGTGCGACCTGCGCGTGTCCGACAACACCGCGCGCCTGGGTGTGTTCTGCCGCCGCTTCGGCGTGCCGCTGATCGACGGCGGCACGGTGCGCCTGCCGCGGCTGATCGGCGAAAGCCGCGCGATGGACCTGATCCTCAGCGGCCGCGAGGTGGATGCCGACGAAGCCTTCGCGATGGGTTTGGTCAACCGCAAGGTGCGCGCAGGGCAGGCGCTGGTGGCCGCGCGCGTGCTCGCACATGAACTGAGCCAGCTGCCGCAGCGCTGCATGCTCAGCGACCGCGCCAGCGTGATGGCCCAGTCGGGCGTGCCCTTCGACGAGGCGATGGCCACCGAATTCAAGCTCGGCCTGGCCACCCTGCGTTCGGGCGACAGCGCGGCGGGTGCGGCGCGGTTTGCGGCCGGGGTGGGGCGGCATGGCAAGGCGGCGGGCTGACTACCGCTTTGTTTTTGAGCTCCCAGCCTTCTCAGCCTTCTCAGCCTTTCCGGCCTTCCCGGCGCTTGCCTTTGCACGGCCCCACTTCGACCGCGCCCCCTTGCTCACCGGCGCCTGCATGAAAGCGTCGCCCGAGTCCCCCGGCGGCAGGCTCGGCAACTCCCGCCCCGAATCCCGCCACTCCACCGCCGCCGGGAAACCGAAGGCTTCGGCATAACGC
>JANNGZ010000079.1:0-10682 GCA_031404155.1 Burkholderiales bacterium | reverse complement strand
GCCGACGTGGTCGCCATCGTCGCTGCGTACGCCGAGTGGCTGGCAAGGAGCGACGTGCGCAAACTCCTCGTGGTCGCCGACTTGAGTGCACCGGCCACCGATCTGCGCACCGACTGACCCACCGCGCGTGCCCCCGAGGTCATCGCGCTGCGCGTCATCGCCACCCAGCTGCGCTGCATCGCCTTTGCCCAGCTCGGGCTGCGCCGGCGCTTCGTCACAGTTGCGCACCGATCAATGCGGCCACGCGCTCGCCGAGTTTTTCGTGCCAGGGGCGTGCCTGCCATAACGCCAGTGTGACCGGGCGCGACAGCGCCAGGTCGGCCTCGAAGACAGCGCGCTGTTCCTGCGCGAACGCGGCGTCCAGGATGTTCAAGGTGGCCTCGTCGTTCAAGCGAAACGAGCGGTTGTCGAAGTTGGTGGAACCGACCGAGACGAGCAGGCCGTCGACGATCATCACCTTGCAGTGGAACATCGTCGGCTGGTACTCGGCGATGAGCGCTCCGGCGGCAAGCAAAGGGCCCCAGCCGGCGCGTGAGGCGCTGCGCACCACGTCGCTGTCGATGTGCTCGCCCGGCACCACGATGCGCAGCTTGACGCCGCGCTGCATCGCCGCGACGAGCGTGCGCGTGACCAGCGCATCGGGCACGAAGTAGGCTGCGGCGAGGTCGATCGACTGCGTCGCCGCGGTGATCGCCATCAGGTACATCAGCTGCATGCTTTCGCTGCCGCCGCTGGGTGAGCTGCTGAACATCTGCGCGTGCTGCGGGCCCACCGGCGCCAGCGCTGGAAAGTATTCGGCGCCATGCAGCACGTCGCCGGTGACCTTGATCCAGTTGTCCAGGAACACCGCCTGCATTTGCGCCACCACCGGGCCCTCGACCTGGAAGTGGCTGTCGCGCCAATGTTCGGGGTCTTGCGCATTCCCGGTCCACAGCGGCGCGATGCCGACACCGCCTGTGAACCCAATGCGGCCGTCGACCACCAGCAGCTTGCGGTGGGTGCGGTTGTTGAAGCGCCCGAGGTGCGACCAGTGCGGCGGGTGGAACTTGCGCACCTGCACGCCCGCGGCCGACATCGTGTTGACCAGGCTGTCGGCCACCTTGGCGCTGCCCACCCAGTCGAGCAGCACATGCACACCCACGCCCTGGCGCGCGCGCTCGGCCAGCGCCTCGGCAAATTCGCGGCCGATGTCGCCCGACCAGTAGATGTAGGTTTCGAAGGTGATCGTGCTGCGCGCGCTGCGTATTGCGGCCAGCATCGCAGGGAAAATTTGATCGCCGTTGTGCAGCGCCTGATGGCGGTTGCCGGGCAGGAACTGCGGGCCGAGCAGGACACCGAGTTCCTGCCGGAAGCGCGGATCCTCCAGGCTGTACAGCCGCTCGATGCGCCGCTCGATTTTTTTCTCGCCGCTGACGAAGTTCATGCCGACGAGCACCGCGGCCACGGTAAGCGCCACCGTGCCGGCCAGGATCCAGGACAGCCGCCAGCGTCCTTTGGGTTTGGGATTCTTTTCAAGCGGCTTCGCCATCCGTCGATTCTGTGGCTGCCGCGCGAGCCTGCCTGTCGTGCTGCGCGCCGTTATTGCGTAGGCCGCATCCGACATCAAGGCGGCGCCTTGTCATGCCGCAAAAGCGCCGGTTCGGAATGGCGCTCGGCCGTGCCGCCGCATAGGCTTGCTCTCACATTGCGTTACATGGCAATGGACATCAACTTTCCCAGTTCCATCTCAACCATTTTTCTTCTTTTTGGAGTACGCATGAACATCATCATCTGGCTCATCGTTGGCGGCGTCATCGGCTGGCTCGCCAGCATCATGATGAAGACCGACGGACAACAGGGCATCTTCCTGAACGTGATCGTCGGCATCGTCGGCGCCATGATCGGCGGCTGGTTCATCTCGCCGCTGGTAGGTGCGGGAACGATCAACCAGAGCAACTTCAGTTTGCCCGCCTTGTTCGTCTCGTTTGTCGGCGCCGCGATCCTGCTCGCCATCGTCAACCTGATACGCCGAGGCCGGGTCACCTGATCCGCTCTCTGCGCCACACGTCAACCCAACCACCCTCTCTCCACACCCAAGGACGCAAAATGAATGCTCGTGATACCAAGATCGACAGCGACGTCAAACCCGGCTCGGTCAGCGACGCCGTCGTCTCCCACCCTGTCGGCACCGGCGTCGGCGCCCTGCTCGGCGGCGCGGCCGCGGGCGCAGCCGCCGGCACCGTGGCCGGCCCGGTCGGCACCGTGGTCGGCGCCGTGGCCGGCGCCATCGTCGGCGGCATGGCCGGCAATGAAGTGGCCAAGGCGATCGACCCGAAAGTCGAAGACGCGTACTGGCGCGAAAACTACAAGGACCGCCCCTACGCCGAGGACGACAAGAGCTATGAGGAATACGCACCCGCGTACCGCTATGGCGTCGACTCGTTCAGCCAGAACCCGGGCCGCAACTTCGACGAAGCCGAGCCCGAACTCGGGCGCGACTGGGGCAGCACACGCGGCAATTCCAGCCTCGACTGGGACAAGGCGAAACACGCCACCCGCGACGCCTGGACCCGCCTGAGCGACACCGTCGAGCGCGCCACCCCGGGCGACTCGGACCGCGACGGCAAATAGGCCGTCACCCACGAGGCAGACCCGGCGTAGTCCTACAGGCATATCCGTCACCGACCTATCTCGCTGGCGCCGGGGCCCACCTACTCTTTGCTGGGTCCGGGTTGCCCGGCAACCGGTTCACGCTTTCGCTCTTTAGCTCCCTCTTCTCAACTCCAAGGATCACCCCATGAACACATCCAAGTTTCTTGCCACCGCCGCTGTCGCCGTGTCGGTTGTCGGCGCCATCGGCCTGGCCGTGGCGCAGTCGCCGGCAGCGCCCGCCGGCACCGGCCCGGGCCCGTCGACTCCGGCCGCGAACCAGACGACACCGCCGCCGTCGACCACCGCGATCGAGCCCTCGACCAGCGGCACGACCCCGATGACCACGCCGTCGACCACGACCACCCCGTCGACCACGACGATGCCCTCGACCACCACGACGACCACGCCGTCGGCCACCGTGACCACGCCGTCCGCCACGGTCACCACGCCGTCGAGCACCACCACGATGCCGTCGAGCACGACCACCACGCCCTCGGGCGGCAAGTCGAGCGACTCGAGCACGATGTCCACCGAACGTGACACGCGCACCGACCGCAACTGAAAACGTCGACACACGGGCGTCAAAAAGCCCGTGTGAAGACGGCGCCGCCGCGCGGGGCAACCCGGTCGGCGGCGCATCTCGTTGGCAAACCCTCGCGCCGCGTGGCGCTGCGTGAGCCGGACCGCGGATCGCGAAAACCATGGATCCACACATCGAACCGAGCGTGACGCCCAGTGCGCCGTCGAAAGCACCAACGCGCCGCGCCGAGATGTTCGAGGTGTTTCGCAACGGCGTCCTCGCCGCAGCGGCCGTCCTCACGCTGTTCATTCCGCCGGTACTCGGCACCGGCCGCATCGGCTCGGCGCCGGTGACCACGGCAGCCCCCGGGCCGACACTCGAGGAGCAGTACCGCGGCGACAGCGGACCGCGCTTCGCCGACTTCGCATTGCACCAGCCCTCAGCCGACGCGCGCCATGTGGCCGACTGGGTGGCCGATTCGCGCAACAACCAGGGTGCGAGCTTTTTTATCGTCGACAAGCCCTCGGCGGTCGTCTATGTTTTCGATGCCGAGGCACGGCTGCGTGGGTCCAGCCCGGTGCTGCTGGGTTCGGCGCCCGGCGACGAATCGGTGCCCGGCATCGGCACGCGGCCGATGGAGCAAGTGTTGCCGCATGAGCGCACCACGCCCGCCGGGCGCTTCCTGGCCGAACGCGGCCGCAACTCGGCGGGCGAAGACGTGGTCTGGGTCGACTACGAAGCCGCCGTCTCGATGCACCGGGTGCGCAACAACTATCCGCTGGAGCGCCGCGCCCAGCGCCTGACCACGCCCAGCATCGCCGACAACCGCATCTCCTACGGCTGCATCAACCTGCCGGTGGCCTTCTTCGAAAGCCATGTCCTACCAGCGTTTGCGAACCGCCGTGCCGTGGTTTACGTGTTGCCCGAAACGCGCCCCGCGCAACAGGTCTTCGGCTCCTACGACGTGGCCGCCGCGCACCGTGAGCGCTTCGCCCGCGGCTCCGGTGCCGGGCTGGCTGGTGCTGTTGCGGCAGGTGCCGCGCCGGCCTGCGCCTGGCCGGGTTGCACCGCGTTCACCGCGTCGCGTTGAGCTGCGGCTTTCGCAGGCGAATGGCGTACCCGCTCAGCGCCAGCGGGAATGTCTTGTTCTGCCGCGAGAGCCGCTCGCCTCGAGCAGCGCTCACCACCGCCGGCAGGTCGCTCTCGAGCAGGTCCACCGGCCGGGTTTCGTTCAAGGCCTTGTTGGCCTGTGCGAACCAGAGTGCCAGGCCCCAGCCGTCGAATTCGGTGATCAGCTCGGCGAGCACCGCTCGCGAGCCGGGTTTGACCGACAGCTTCAGCGGGTCGAACTGAAACATCGGCAACCAGAAGTTGCGCTGCCAGGCGAAGCCGAACACCGCGCCGGTGGCGATCAGCTTTTCCAGGCTCATGAAGTAGCTGCGGCCCTGGTCTTCCATCAGGCGGGCCATGTGCTGCGCGGTTGCGATGCCACCACTGGCCCGGAACGCGAAGCGCATCGCATCCAACGCCTGCTCAAGCGCTGCCTCTGCGGGGTCGGCGGGGTCGGCGGCCAGGCCCCTGCTGCCGTCGCCTTCCGCTCGCGACACTCGCGCGGTGAGCGGTGTGTTGTCGCTTTCCGGCGCGGCGCGGCGAATGACAGCCGGGTTGGGTTCGATCTCGTAGTCGCTCATGTCCGTCCCGGGAGCAGGATTGTTGAAGCGGCTTCACCGTTGTTGCCGTCGATCCGCCGGGCCGCAGTGTGCAGAAGGCCCACATCGAGCGTCTGTACGCCAGCCCACACAGCCGCAGCGCCGCGAGCTGTACGCCCCCGCGAGGAGCGCAATGCGTCCGCCAGGCTCCGGGCTGCGTATAGGGCCGAGGGGCAGGATCAGAAATTGCCCGCCGCGATCTCCGCGGCGGGCCGAACCGCAAAGGAATCTGCAAATGAAGATCACACGAAATTTGGGCCTGGCAGCAGCGCTGGCCGCGGCCCTGGGCCTGGCCGGGTGTTTTGACGGCGGCGGCAGCGACGATCCGGTCGCACCGCCGGTGGCCAGCACCGTGGTGCCGGGCAGCGCGGGCGCCAGCAGCACCGCGTTTGTCGGCTACCTCGCGAGCTTGAGCGCAAGCGACGACACCAGCGAACCGCTGACCGTCGATGCCACCTTCGCCGTACCGCCCGACGAGACCGAAGACCCGCAACCGCTGACCTGACAAGGTCTCGAACCCTCACGCGCCTTGGTGGCGCGCGAGGGTCGGTCGGGTTACCGCGCGCCCCACCCGCTCAAGGCGCGCTGGCCGCGCGTGTCGGCGTTTGTGCGTTCGGCGTCGAATGGTTGTTGACCTGCCCCGACATCGGCATCGCGCTGGACTCCTCAGCGCGGGTGAGGTTGCCGCTCGGCCGAGCCCCGGTGGCGTCCTTGGCGGTGGCCCCTTGCGGCGGTGTGACCACGCTGGCCGCGGACGGCACCGACGGGTCGGCCCGCGAGGGCACCGCGGGCAGCGCCGGTTTTTCCAACGCAGGCACGCCCAATCCGGTTTGCGGCACCGGTGGGTTGGACGGACGTTTCTCGCAGGCCGCGAGGGCCAGTACACAGAGGGCCAGGGCGGCGGTCATCGACGGTTGCAACATGAGGGTCTCCAGGAAAGTGCGCGCCCGGCTTGAGTGGTGCATGTGCCTTGCGCGGCATTGGCGCCTGCGCCGCGCGTGCGCTGCGGGCCTTGCTGAATGCAGGCCAGCTTGAACCGAGTATCGGAAGCCCGACACGAGGCGCACAGCGGATTGCGTCGCTTGACGCGGTAGTCGATCTCCTACGTACCGACGCTTGAAGCCGCGTGAACCCGCGCGGCACTTGCGCGGAGCGCTCAGACGCGGGCACGACACCGCAGCGTGCTCACCGCCTTGCGCGATTTGTTGTCCATCGCACAGACCGCAGCCGAGGCCGCGCCGCAAGCTCGTCTCTTGAATTCAATCGAGCGCATGCGAGGCATCTCATGAGACGACATCGAAACGCCGTTCGAACTGAGGCGCCAGCTGGCCTTGAGCACATGCGCGCCGCGGCAGATGCTCGACAGGACCTCCCCAACTGGCCGCCGCGCGGTTCGCCGCCGTTCGAGGGCCAGGAACTCCGCCGCGGCGGCGAACCCACAGCGCAGGAGTTCGTCTCGGACGCTGGCCACCTGTGGAAGGTCCGCGCCACCAGCGCTGCCGAGATGGACCAGTTGCGCATCCGAGTGATCGCGCTGGAGAGCCTGGTCGTTTCCTTGCTCGCCCAAGCCTCGGACCGCGAGCGCGAGTTGGCGCGCGAGATGGCGGCTTACATCCGGCCGCGCCCCGGCTTCACCGCGCACCGCCCGACAACCCACGCAGCGACGCGAATGCTGGGCATGCTCGACCGTGCCGAGCATCTGCGCGCGGTGACCCCGGCGAGCGACACCCGCGCGCTGGGTGGCGCGGTGCCGCACCCCGACGAATCAGCCTGCTAGACGTAGACCCGACCTTGCAGACCCGGGCCTGCCGGACCGGGCGCGGGTCCGGCCCCCAGCGGCGGCTACGTCAGGTTGTCCGCCGCGAAGCCCCAGTTGATCAGCTTGTCGAGCAGCGCCGCTACATGATCGGCGCGGCGGTTCTGGTAGTCCAGGTAGTAGGCATGCTCCCAGACGTCGATCGCGAGCAGCGGCCTTTGGCCTTTCAGCGACGGCACGTCGGCATTCGAGGTGTCGACCACCTTGAGCAAGCCGGCATCGAGCACCAGCCAGGCCCAGCCGCTGCCGAAGCGCTCGGTGGCGGCCTTGGCCAGCGCGGCCGTGCAGGCGTCGGCACTGCCGAAGCTGGCCTGCATCAGCGTCCTGAGCGCGGCCGGTGGTTCGCCGCCGCCGCCGGGCTTCAGGCTTTGCCAGTAGAAATTGTGGTTCCAGGTTTGGGCGGCGTTGTTGAACACCGCCGCCTTGTCGGCCTTGTCCGCCGTGGCGGCGATCGTCTCTTCGAGCGTCATGTCGGCGAACTCGGTACCGGCCACCAGCTTGTTCAGCGTCTCGACATAGGTTTTGTGGTGCTTGCCGTGGTGAAAGCCCAGCGTGAGCGCCGAGATCACCGGCGCCAGCGCGCCCTCGGCAAAGGGCAGGCGCGGCAGCACATGCACGGGGGAGGAGGTGATCGGGGCGGTGCTCATGAGAGGGTCCTTTGCGGGGCTAGGGCTATGGGTGGAATGCGCCGTGCGCCGGCGCAGGGTTCGATGCGCCGGGGTCAGCGGCTGTTCCCGGCGAGCGGTCGGTACGGCGCCGAGCGGCGCGAACTCTTCTGCTGCTCAGCGAGTTGTGCCGCCAGCGCTGTCGCACGAGCGCCAGCGCTCAAGTTGATCAAGGTGACTGCAACGCCATCGCCCAGGCGCACCGCGCCATGACGGAAAGTGTCGTGCCGGCGGTCGACCCGGTGCAGCTGCTGCGTGGCCTCGGCGGCGCCGTTTTCGACGACACGCCGGTACTGCTCGAACAGTAAGGTGGCCACCTCGCCGTGGCCGGCGAAGACGGTGCGCAGGCGCCGGCCTTCGCATTGCGCGCAGTCGTCGTGCAGCATGCGCGCTGCGGCCGCGCTGACGAAGTCCCAGACGAAGTCGACCACCTGCCCACCTTCGCGAACCGCCCGCAGCGTCATGAAGCCCGGCCGCGCACTTTCCTGCGCCGCGAGGAAGCGCCACTTGAGGCTCATCACGCTGCTGACATCGGGCGACGGCGCGGCCTCAACCTCGCCCCGCGCATGAACCAGCGCCTGGGCGTGGGCGTGGGCGTGGGCGTGACCCTGCCGCGTATCCAGGCCGAACTCGGTGGGTACCATCCGCAGCACCCGGTGCGCGAGACGCTGGAACCTTTCGAACATCGTGCTCTACTCCACTGTCCTGGCAACGGCTGCAAGAGAAGCAACTGTCGGCCCAGCGGATCGAACATGTCTGTTCGTTGCCCAACATCCCAGCCTGATCGGTTACACCAGCACTGGTGGTATCCGGGCGTGGCGGGTCCGGTCCGACCCACCCGGTGCGAGATGCCGGCGCGTATAGGAGGTGTCCTACAAAGCTAGGTGCGCTGTCCGACAGACAGGGCGTCCGTCATTTTTTACGATGTGCCGGCACGCGTGGTGTCTACCCGGGAGTTCCGGCGCAGACCTCGCATGTCACACCCGATTCACCGAGCCGTCCGGCGTTCACGCGCCCGGCGACTGGAGCCGCTCATGACCACGCCTCAAAATATCGCTTCGAGCTGGACCACCTCGTCTTACGGCGAGGCCGCGCACACCTCGCCGGGTGAACTCTCGGAACTCGGCGAGCACATGGATTCGTGCCACGGCGCGCGCGGCCGCCTGTTCAAGCTGCAACGCGCCGTCGAAACCGTCAACCGATTCATGGCGCCGCGATTCGTGACCACGCTGGTGGTGGCGGTGCTGCTGATCGGCGCCGGGTCTCTCTTCTCATAGGGCCTGTTCAGGCCAAATGCGTGCTCACGTGCCCCAGCAAACGCCGGCCATCAAGGCGCAAAGCGCAGCCGTAGTGGTGTCTACGGCGAGCATTTGCAACGCCGAGGGCGGGCGCGTGCTGGGATCACCCGAAGGGCCGAGCACTGGCCGCGCGCCATGCGTCGTTGCCCACTCGTCGTGTGCATTGAGCACACTTCCTCGCGTGCGCCTAGCCTGGCACCCGGCCAGTGCCCGGCGTGGACACGCATTTGGCCTGAACAGGCCCTAAGGCCGGCATGGCGCAAGCCGAGTTGCTGCGCCTGCTACCGGACGCACCCCAGGGGCTGCGCGACATCCTTGACGGCGCGCGCGGCTCGGTGCAGCCGCCGATCCGCTCCGAGATCTTCGGCCTGCAGCGTTTTGCGCAGCATGGCCAGAGCCTGGGCGAGACGCACCGCGCGGCGCGGGCCAGCCCGCGCGCACCGACCTTCTTTCCGCGTCTGCGCAGCAACATCCGAACGCTGCGCGAGGCTCACCGCTACATCGGCGTGCAGGCCAGCACCGGCTACGACATCAGCCCGGCAGCGGAATGGCTGCTCGACAACTTTCACATCATCGACGCGCAGCTCAAGGAAATTCACGAGGGCCTGCCGCGCAGCTACTTTCGCGCCCTGCCGGTGCTGCTCGACGAACCGCTGGCCGGCCTGCCGCGCGTGTACGGCGTGGCCTGGGCTTTCGTGGCGCACACCGACGGCGCCTTCGACGATGCGCTGCTGACGCAGTTCCTCGGCGCCTACCAGGAAGCGCGCGAACTCAATCTCGGCGAGATGTGGGCCTTGCCGACCACGCTGCGCGTGGTGCTGATCGAAAACCTGCGCCGCCTCGCCGAACGGGTGGCCACCAACAAGGCCGCGCGCGAAGTGGCCAACCTGTGCTGCGACCGCATCGAGTCGCTCAGCCTGGCCTCTCTGGACCGCCTGCTCGCGCTGCTCAACCAGCGCGGCGTCGGGCGCGTTTTCCTGGCCCAGATGGCGCAGCGCCTGCAAGACCGCGGCTCGACCACCGGCGACACCGCGGGCCACCGCGAGTGGCTGACCAGCGCGCTGCCCGACGTGGCGGCGATGCAGGCCCAGCAGCGCGCCGACCAGACCGCCGACAACCTGAGCGTGAGCAACGCGGTGACCTCGCTGCGCGCCATCGGCGACGCCGACTGGAGCGACATCGTCGCGCGCACCAGCACGCTGATGCGCCTGATGCTGAGCGCGCCGCTGTTCGAGGCCGAACACCCCGCCACCCGCGACCAGACATTGCATGGCATCGAAGTGCTGGCCAAGCGCAGCAGCCGCAGCGAGGTGGCGGTGGGGCAGACCCTGCTTGAGCTCATGCGGTCCAACCCGAGCCCCGACAACCGTACCGCGGTGGCCAGCCATTGGCTGCGCGGCCCGGGCCGGCCGGCGCTGCTGCGTGCCTTGGGTTTGACCGCGGGCGCGCTGTTCAGCGCCTCGGCCCTGGCCACCTACCCTTGGCGCTCGCTGCTGCGCCGCGTCGCCCTGCCCAGCTACCTGGGTTTGCTGCTGCTGAGCACGGTCGGCCTGCTGGCCTGGCTGCTGGTGCGCGCCGGGGTCGGCTCTGGCGGCACCGGAGCTGCCACCGGCGTTGGCGGGGCAGCGCCGTGGCTGATCGTGCTGGCAGCGGTGTTGATGAGCTTCCCCGCCTCGGAGGCGATGGTGGCGGTGATCAATCGGCTGATCAGCGAATCGGTGCGGCCGAAACATCTTCCCCGCCTGGCGCTGGCCAGCGGCATACCGCCGGAACACCGGGTGCTGGTGGTGGTGCCGGCGATGTTGACCGACGCCGAATCCACCGACGAGCTAGTGCACCGTTTGCAGCTGCACCACCTGGCCAACCCCGAGCGCCACGCGCAGTTCGCGCTGCTCAGCGACTTCACCGACGCCGACACGGCGCAGGCGCCGGGCGACGACACGCTGCTCGCGGCTGCGACGCAGAAGATCGGCGAACTCAACCAGCGCTACCCGGTGGAGGCCGGCGGCGCGCCACGCTTCATCCTGCTGCACCGGCCACGGA
>JANNGZ010000078.1:0-10765 GCA_031404155.1 Burkholderiales bacterium | reverse complement strand
GCCGGTGGGCCGGCTGTCGCTGTCGCATGCGCTGCTCGGCGGTGTTACCGCGGCGCTGCTCTGGGAGATCTCGCGCCATGTGCTGGTGTGGTACTTCGTCACGCTGTCGCAGATCGGCGTGGTCTACGGCTCTCTCACCACCGCGATCGCGGTGCTGCTCAGCCTGGAGCTGGCGGCAACGCTGCTGCTGCTCGGCGCGCAGGTGATTTCGGAGTACGAGCGGGTGGTGGCCGACGGCGCCTTGGCCGCGCGCGCGCAGCCGTTCACGACCGAGGCGGTTTGAGTGCGGCTTGGATTCAAGGCTGTCGACCAACACTGGTCATAGGCAGTGTGTCGATCCCCCGCCGAGGATCGCGAATCTCCGCAATTTACCGCTGGTCGGAGCCGCGCAGGAGGCGGTGCCCCCGGGGGACTTGTTCTGGGTCGGTCGGCGCTACGCACCGACTCCGCCGCGGCCCCGTGCGCGCATCGCGCCAGGCGGTGCCCGGCGGGGGCTCATTCTGGGTCGGTCGGCGCTGCGCGCCGACTCCGCTGCGATGCTCGGCTTGGGGTCGCGCCGCCGAACTCGCTACGCTCACTTCGTGAGCTGCGCTCGGACAGCCGCGGCGAGTCAGATCACGAAGCGCGCTGCGCGCGCCGACCCCAAACCTCCGCTTCTCGCCGCCCCACAAGTCGCCCCCACCGGGCACCGCCTGCCGCGAGTCACAGGTTTGGGGTTCCCGACGGGGGACCAACACCTCGCTGCGAAGCTGCGCCCGGGCAGGCCACGGCGTGCGTGTGCGGCGCCGAGGAACGGAGGCCTCATGGCCGCGCGCGACAGCGCGCTTCGTAGACTGACTCGCCGCGGCTGTCCGAGCGCAGTGAACGAAGTGAACGTAGCGAGTTCGGCGGCGGGCCATGAGGCTGAGTACCACAGGGAAGTCGGCCGTAGGCCGACCGCCGCAGTCGCACGCCGTGGCCTGCCCGGGTGCGGCTTTGCCGCGCCACCGCAAACGCCATCGCGAACGCGACCGCCAATGCCTCGCCTCGGCTCGCCTCGATAGAGTGTCGTCCATGATCACTCCACATCACCCCGCCCTCCACGGCCTCAGCATCTTCGAGCGCGGCTGGCTGTCCTCGAACAACGTGCTGGTGCATGGCGACGGCGCGGGCGCGGCCTTGATCGACAGCAGCCATTGCCTGCATGCCGAACAAACTCTCGCGCTGGTGCGCCGCGCACTGGGCAGCGCAGCCGATGTCGAGCCGCTGGCGGTGGTGGTGAACACCCATCTGCACTCCGACCATTGCGGCGGCAATGCGGCCGTGCAGCGCGAATTCGGCGCGCCGCTATGGGTACCCGCCGCGTCGTGGGACGCGGTGAAACAGTGGAACGCGACCGGCGACGAAGGCAGGCTCGGCTACGCGGCGAGCGGCCAACGCTGCGAGCGCTTTGATGCCCAAGGCACGATCGACGCGGGCCAACGCGTTGCGCTTGGCGCGCGCACCTGGGAGGTGATCGGCGCGCCGGGCCACGACCCCGATTCGGTGATCTTGTTCGACGCGCAGGAAGGCGTGTTGATCTCGGCCGACGCGCTGTGGGAAAACGGCTTCGGCGTCCTCTTCCCCGAGATCGACGGCACACCCAAACCGACCGATGCCTTCGACGCGGTGGAGGCGCTGCTGACCCTGATCGAGACGCTGCCGGTGCGCTGGGTGATCCCGGGCCACGGCGCGCCCTTCGACGACGTGGCCGCGGCGCTGAAACGTGCACGCAGCCGGCTCGCGGGCTTTCGTGCCGACCCCGCGCGCCACGCGGTGCACGCGATCAAGGTGCTGCTCAAGTACCACCTGCTCGAGGAGCGCTCGCAGGCCCTGCCCGACTTGCAGCGCTGGTTCGAGGCGATGCCGATGGCGCACCGGGCCTGGACCGATCTCGGCCGGCCCGACGGCACGGCGGCGGCGTGGTGCGAGCGCCTCGTCGACGTACTGGGCAGCCGCGGCGTGCTGGCGCGGCGCGACGGCGTGGTGTTCGATGCGTGAGGCCGCCGCTGACCTGGCTTGAACAGCCGCGCGCCAAATCGGCTCAGCGGCTCAACGGCTCAGGAAGGTCACGCAACGAGCGTCACGGCGCCGCGATCAAACGCAGGCCGAACAGCAGGCTTCGTGGTGCGCCGGCTTCGTAGTAACGGCCGTTGGCATCGTTGACGATCACGCTGCCCGCGTACACACGATCCGCGAGGTTGTCCACCCGCGCGAGCAGCTCCAGCTTGGTGCCGCCGGCGAGCGCATAAGTCTTGCGCCAGCGCAGGTTGAGCACTTCGTAGCGCCGCGCGAATTCGGTGTTGGTGTCGTTCACCGCGGTGCCGGTGGCGCCGCGCAACTCCAGGCCCCATTCGCCCCACGCGCCGCCTTGCCAGGCCACTTCGGCAAACCCATTCCCGCGCTGGGTGCCGACGATGCGGTTGCCGGCGGGCACCGGCACCGTGGGCGCGGCGCAGGGGATGCCGGCACAGGCGAGGAAGCCGTCGCGGTAGGTGGCGTTGAGCAGCGTGAGCGTGAGCTGCGCGCGCCAGTCCTTGGCCACCACGACGCCGGCGGCCAGCTCGGCGCCGTTGCGCCGGGTGCGGCCCACGTTCTGGAAGCTGGAGCGCCCGCCCGCGTTGGTGGCCACGCCGATCTCGTCGTCGACCTCGATCTTGAACGCCGCCGCGTCCACCGAGAACGCACCGCTGCGCCACTTGGCCCCCACCTCGGCCTGGCGGCTCACCTGGGCTTTCAGCCCGCTGTTGAAGCCGCTGGTGCCGTCGGGGCGGTAGGCCAGCTCGCCGAGCGTGGGGCTCTCGTAGCCGCGCGCCACGCTGGCATGCAGGTTCAGGCCGGGCAGCGCGGTCCAGCGCGCGCCGAGCACCGGGTTGGTGTAGCTGAACTCGCGCCGGCCCGAGTCGTCGCCGTTGGAGAGGAAGTGGTCGTCGGCGGTGAGCTTGAGCTGGCCGCTGCGCACCCCGGCGCTGACCATCATCGACTTGGCCAACTCGACTTCGAGTTGCGCGTACGCGTCGGTGGAGCGGGCGCGGTTGACCTCGTCGCGGCGCAGGCGGCCGGTGACGCCGAGCACCTGGTTGGGCGTGGTGCCGGTGAAGTTTTCATAGCCGCGGCGGTCGTCGGTTTGCTGATCGGCGCTGACGCCGGTGACCAGATCAAAGCCCTGCCAGCCCCAGGTGAGGCGCGCGTTGAGGCCGCGGTAGTCGCGGTCGAAATCGATCACGCCGCCGCCGTGGCGTGGCGGCGCCTGCGTCGCCGCGGCGATCGCGAGCCACTGCGTGACCGCGCGCGCGCCGGTGTAGGCGCTGATCTGCGCCTCGCGCAGCACGCCGTCGCCGAAGCTGTGGCGCCAGTTCACACCGCCCTGGGTCTGCTTCGTGGTTTTGCGGGTGTCGAAGGTGGTCGCCTGCGCGGTGGTTTGGTAGGGGTCGGCATCGAACTGCGCGCGCGACAGGCCGAGAGGGTCATCAGCGGGTTGGTCCAGCGTGCCCAGGGCCACCACGACGCGGTCGTTGCTGCCCTGCCAACCCAGGCGCGCATTGGCGCTCTGGCGCCGCGCCGCGCTTTGCGGGCGGAAGCCGTCGAGGTCGAGCGCGGCCGCGCCGACGCGCAAGTCGAAACCACCGGCCAGCGGCGTGGCCACCGAGGCGCGGGCCTGGCGCAGGCCGAAGCTGCCGACATCCACCGCGCCTTCGACACGGCTCTCGCGCGCGGGCGCACTTTGCAGCGCGATCACACCGCCCGAGCTGTTGCCATAGAGCACCGAGAAAGGCCCGCGCAGCACCTCCACGCGCTGCGCACCGGCGAGGTCGAAGTGGCTCACCTGCCCCTGCCCGTCGGGGCCGCTGGCGGGAATGCCGTCGCTGTACAGGCGCACGCCACGCACGCCGAAGCCCGCGCGTGCGCCGAAGCCGCGCGCGCTGATCTGCAGGTCCTGCGCGTAGTTGTTGCGGTTGGACACCACCAGGCCGGGCACGCGGGCCATGGCTTCGGAGAGGTTGATCATCGGGCCCGCCGCACGCAGCGTGTCGGCGTCGATCACGGTGATCGCGTACGGTGCTTCAGCGGCGATGCGCTGGTTCACCGTGCCGGTGACCACCACCGACTGCTCGGCCGGTGTTGCCTGCGCGAGCGCCATCGGCGCGCCGGGCGCGATAAACACCAGCAAGGCGGCGCGGGCAATGGGGCGGAGTTTTAGCTTCGACATCTGGAGGGTGAAAACGGTTCGTGCAAATGAGGCCGGCTGCGATCAGAGCGCCGATGCAGGCCCAGGCCAAGTGGGAACAAACCCGATCTGTTGCGTCAGCGCGAGACAATCGCCGGCATGTCGCCGGCGCGACTTGACTGCGCGAACGGCTCGAGGTCTGTGGACAATCGACACTAGGCGAGCCACCCACCATGCAAGCACGCGGCATCCACCTTCAGTACCGCTTCGAGAGCGAAACCCAGCGCGGCGCGCAGGTCGAGAACCCGCTGTTCGACCTGCTCGCGGCGGTGCGCGAACAAGGCTCGATCAGAGCCGCAGCCGCGTCGCTCGGGCAGTCCTACCGCCATGTTTGGGGCGCGCTGAAACATTGGGAAACCGTGCTCGGCGAGCCGCTGGTGCATTGGGTGAAGGGCCAGCCGGCACAGCTCACCGCGTTTGCGCAGCGCCTGCTCTGGGCCGAGACGCAGGCACGGGTGCGCATGACGCCGCATATCGAAGCGCTGCGCGCCGAACTCGACCATGCGCTGGCGCAGGCGCTCGACGGCTCGCAGCTGGTGCTCGAGGTGTTCGCCAGCCACGACTTGGCGCTGCCACAACTGCGTTTGCTGGCGGCGCAGCGCAGCTTGCACTTGGGCCTGCGCTTTGCCGGCAGCCTGGACGCGCTGCACGCCTTGGCGCGCGGGCGCTGCACCGTGGCCGGTTTTCATGTGCCGGCTTCAGCGCTGGAGTCGCGTGTGTTCCGCAGCGCGCTCAAGCCGCTGCTGGCGCCGGGCCGGCACAAGCTCATCGCCTGCCTGCGCCGCACGCAAGGGCTGATGCAGCGCCCCGGTGCGGCGCCGTTGCGCGACCTGAAGGACGTTGCCGAACGTGGCCTGCGCTTTGTCAACCGCCCGCCGGGCTCGGGGACGAGGCTGCTGATGGACCACCTGCTCGCGGCACAAGGCATCGCACGCGAGCAGATCGACGGCTACGACACCCGGCATGAAGACAGCCATGTGGCGGTGGCCGCGGCGGTGGCCAGCGGCGCGGCCGACGTGGCGCCGGGCATCGAGGCGGCCGCGCGCCGTTTCGGCTTGGCGTTCTCGCCGCTGGTGCAGGAGGACTACCACCTGGTGTGCCTGAAGGACGCGCTCCAAACGCCCGCGCTGCGGGCGCTGCGCGAGACGCTGGCCAGCCCGGCCTGGGCAGCGGCGCTCGCCGAAATGCCGGGGTATGCCGCGGCGCCCAACAGCGGCGAGGTGCTGTCGCTGACCGCGGCGCTACCCTGGTGGCGCTATGCCCGGCGCAGTGCGCGGGGTTTGGTGAGCCCGGGCGAGGCCACCCCACCCGGGCTCACCAAACCTTGTGCTTGACCATCGTGTATTTGGAGATGCCCTCGCCGAAGCCCTCGATCGTGAGCTCGACCCGGTAGCCCAGGCGCTCGTACAACGCGGGCGCCTGAAAGCTGAAGGTTTCGAGATAGAAGGTACGGCAGCCGCGCTCGCGCGCACGCGCTTCGAAGCGCTGCACGAGGAGTGTGGCGATGCCAAGGCGGCGCAGCGCGCTGTCGACCCAGAGCTGCTGGAGCTCACAGCACTGGCCCCAGGTGCGGCCGACCGCGCCGCCGACCACCACGCCTTGCGGGTTGCGCACAAAACACGACAGGCCGAGCACATCGCCCAGCGGCGCGGCGGCCTCATTGGCCACACCCAGGCCGATGTCCACAGCGTCGGCCGCGGGCTTGGGCACATCGTCGTGCAGGCTGAAGATGAGCGAGTGGCGGTCCAGTGGCATGGCGCGGTCCGCGCCACCCTCAGGGCGACGCGTTGGGGAAGAATAGCGGCTCGCCGCCGATCCTGTACGCCGCGATCGACGCCTGGCCCGCAGGCGATACCACCCAGTCGGCGAACTGCTGCGCCAGCGCGGCCTTCACATGCGCATGCCGCGCCGGGTTGACGACGATGACACCGTAGGGGTTGAACAAGCGACGGTCGCCTTCGACCAGCACCGCCAACTCACCGCGGTTCTTGAACGAGAGCCAAGTGCCACGGTCGGCCAGCGCGTAGGCGGCGCTCGACGACGCGATGTTCAGCGCCTGGCCCATGCCACAGCCGCACTCCTTGTAGCCGGCCGGTTTGGCGCCGGCGATGTCGACGCCAGCCTGCTTCCAATAGCGCAGCTCGGCGGTGTGGGTGCCGCTCTTGTCGCCACGAGAAATGATAGCGGCGCCGGCAGCGGCGACACGCCCAAGGCCGGCGACGATGTCCTTGCCCTGGGCGCGCGCGGGGTCCGCCTTCGGGCCGAGCAGGATGAAGTCGTTGTACATCACCGGCAGGCGCTTCAGGCCGAAGCCGTCGGCAACGAACTTTTCCTCGGCCGGCTGGTCGTGCACGAACACGATGTCGGCGTCGCCGCGGCGCGCCATGTCCAGCGCCTGCCCGGTGCCCTGGGCCACCACACGCACCTCGATGCCGCTCGCGGCCTTGAACGCCGGCAACAGGTGCGCGAACAGGCCCGACTGCTCGGTGCTGGTGGTCGAGGCCATGACGATGAAACGCTCCTGCGCAACAGCCGCCGGCAGCACGGCCGCAAACCAAAACACACCGAGCGACAACACGCGCGAAAGGTTCAAGCGGGCCATGGCAACTCTCCTTTGACAAATAGCGCGGCTGCTTCGGGAAGCCGCTCCTGGTTGAAGAAAAACTGTGTCGGCAGATCGACCACGACGCGGCCGTTGTCGAGATACACGACGCGGGTGGCGATGCGTTTGGCCTGGCCGAGGTTGTGCGTGCTCAGCACCACCGCCATACCCTGCGCTGCGAGTTCATCGGCCAGCTCGGCGATCAAGGCTTCCACCTCGCGTTTGGCGCTCGGGTCCAGGCTGGCGGTGGGCTCGTCGAGAAACAGCACGCGCGGGCGCACCGCCAGCGCGCGCGCCAGCGCCAGGCGTTGTTGCTGCCCACCGGAGAGCACCCGCGCGGGCCGGCTGCGCGCGTCTTCGAGGCCCACTCGGCGCAGCGCGAGCAGCGCACGCTCGGCCCGTTCGGCACGCGGTACGCCGGCGAGCCAGAGCGCCACGAGCATGTTCCGCCACACCGACAGGCGCAGCAGAAACGGGCGCTGGAACACCATCGCCTGCGCCGGCTCGTGGCCACGGGCGTCACGCTGAACAAGGCGCTCGCCGGCATGGGCGACGAGGCCGTGCAGCAGCCTCAGCAGCGTGGTCTTGCCCGATCCGTTGCTGCCCACCAGCGCGACCCGCTCGCCGGGGTGCAGCGCGAAGTCCACGCTGCTCAGCGCCAGCGTGTCGTCGAATCGAACGCTGGCCGCGCGCAGCTGAATCAAGGGCGGCATGGACTTCATCGCGGTACCGCGTCGCCGTGCCCGCGGCGCTGCAGCAGGCCGATCGCGAGATTGATCGTGCCGACGGCGGCGAGCAAGACGAAGCCCAGGCCGAGCGCAAGCGGCAGGTCGCCCTTGCTGGTTTCCAGCGCGATCGCGGTGGTCATCACCCGCGTCACACCGTCGATGTTGCCGCCGACGATCATCACCGCACCCACCTCGCCGATGGCGCGGCCAAACGCGGTGAGCAGCACGGTGGCGAGGCCCAGGCGTTCGTGCAGCAGCAGCAAGCCTGCGGTGCTGAACGGGCCCGCGCCCATCGAACGCAACTGCTCGCCGTGGCCGTGCATGGCTTGCGCCACCAGCGAACGGGTGAGCGCCGTCACGATCGGCAGCACCAGCACGGCCTGCGCGATCACCATTGCCAGGGGCGTGAACAGAATGCCGAGCGAACCGAGCGGCCCCGAACGCGAGAGCAGCAGGTAGACCACCAGCCCCACCACCACCGGTGGCAGCGCCAGCAGCGTGTTCAATCCAGCCACCACGGCACGGCGCCCGGGAAACCGCGCCACCGCAAGCCAGGCGCCACCCGCAAGCCCGAACACCGACGCCGCCGCACACGCGCTGCCGCTGACCACCAGCGACAGCCCGACCACACGCAGCAGCGATGCATCAAACCCGAGCAACAACTGCGCCGCCGCGCTCAGGCTCTCGCCGAACGCGCTCATCGATTCTTGATGAACAAAGGCATCACAGAAGGGGGATTCTGTCGGCGCGACACGCCGCAGGCGATATGTCGGCGTGTACATAGCGCGCGCCAAAACAACAAGGCCCCGACGCGTGGAGCGCCGAGGCCTCGAGGGCAAAGCAGATGGTGGAGCCGGGGGGAATTGAACCCCCGTCCGCAAGCCATCACCGGACAGTTCTACATGCGTAGCTGGCTGATTTGGGTTCTTACGGCTTGGTCGCGCAGCAGCACGCTACCTTCGCCGCCAGTCACTTGATCTCGTTTCATGCTCAGTGACCGAGCGCGAAACCAGCCGATGTGAATGACCTCTCAGTCGTTGGTCTTGCGACCTTCAACCCGGCCCATCGGCCTGCCGTTGAGAGGCTCACCGGTGTTAAGCGGCGAGAGCGAAACGTTCGTCGTTCGCAGTTACTTGTTTCCAGTGGATTTACGAGCGAACTGGTGCTCGGCATGCCCTGCGCCGGATCCGTACCCACGTCGAAACCAGGTCGGCCCCAGAGCCCCTAGTTTAGGCGAGTTGCAGCCAGTTCAAGAGGGCGTGGGGAGATTCGAGCACCGCGTCGGCGCCCCATTCGTGGATCGGCTCAGCCGAGCCGAGATATCCCCACCCCGCGGCGAGTGTGGCCATGCCGGCGGCGCGGCCCGCTTGCACGTCACGAAGGTCGTCGCCCACATAGACGCAGGCTCGCGGCGCGAGTGCAAGGCGTCGGGCGGCTTCGAGCAAAGGCGCCGGGTGCGGCTTGGCGTGCGCGGTGGTGTCGCCACAGACCAGCGTGGCGCTGCGCTTGGCGAGCATCAGGCCTTCGACCAGCGGCAAGGTGAAGCGCTCGGCCTTATTGGTGACGATACCCCAGCGGCAGCCCCGAAGCTCGAGCGCATGGAGCACCGGCTGCATCGCGTCGAAGAGCCGGGTGAGTTTCAGCATGCGCTGCGCATAACGGTCGAGGAACTCCTGACGCAGCAGGTCGAACTCGGTGTGCCCGGGCGCGATGCCGAACGCCACGCTCACCATGCCGCGTGCGCCCGAGCCGACCATCGGGCGCAGTTGCGTCAGCGGCAGGTCGGCCAGGCCGCGCGCCTGGCGCATGTCGTTGGCCGCACCGGCGAGGTCGGGGGCGCTGTCGATCAGGGTGCCGTCGAGGTCGAACAGGACAGCGTCGATGCCGGCTCGCATCGGCACCTCAGGTTTGCGCCGGGCCGCCATCGGCGAAAAGCTGGCCCACGGAACATTCAGGTTCACGTCGGCGCAACGAGTTGGGCGTTGTCATTTCAATCCTTGCGACACGCAACAAGGTAGTTGACGCTGGTGTCGTCGCCCAGGCTGTAGTGCTTCGTCACCGGGTTGTAGGCCAAGCCGCGCGTGCTCTGCGCGGTCAGCCCGGCGTCGCGGGTCCAGCGCGCGAGTTCGCTCGGCCGAATGAACTTGGCGTACTCGTGGGTGCCCTTGGGCAGGAGCTTGAGCACGTGTTCGGCTCCGATGATGGCGTACAGAAAGGCCTTGGCGTTGCGGTTGATGGTCGAGAAGAACACATGCCCACCCGGCTTCACCAGCGTCGAACAAGCCCGCACCACCGAAGCGGGGTCGGGCACATGCTCGAGCATTTCCATGCAGGTCACCACGTCGAAGCGCGCCGGCGATTCGGCCGCGAGCGCCTCGGCGGCCACCTCGCGGTACTCGAGGTTCTCGGCGCCGACCTCCATTGCGTGGAGCTGCGCCACGCGCAAGGGCTTGCCGGCGAGGTCGATGCCGAGCACATGCGCGCCACGCTGCGCCATCGCCTCGGCAAGGATGCCACCGCCGCAGCCCACGTCGAGCACTTGCCGCCCCGTCAGCGGCGCCGCCCGCTCGATCCAGGCCAGGCGCAGCGGGTTGATCTGATGCAGTGGGCGAAACTCACCCGCGGGGTCCCACCAACGGTGGGCCAGATCGCTGAATTTCGCGAGCTCTTGGGGGTCGGCGTTGATCATTCGCGCATGCTAGCCTGAGAGCTCCATGGTGCAGAAGCGCCGACGCAGAAACGAAAAACCCCGCCGCAGCGGGGTTTGACCAAGCAGGCCTTGCGCCTTACTTCTTGGTGCGCGTACCGACGACCTCGATCTCGGTGCGGCGGTTCTTCGCCTTACCTTCCTTGGTCTTGTTGTCGGCCACAGGCTGCTTCTCGCCCTTGCCTTCGGTGTACACGCGGTTCTTCTCGACGCCCTTGCTCACCAGGTAGGCCTTGACTGCGTCGGAGCGACGCACCGAGAGCTTCTGGTTGAACGCATCGGAGCCGTCGCTGTCGGTGTGGCCGACCGCGATGATGACTTCGAGGTTGATGCCCTGGGTCTTGCTGACCAGGTCATCAAGCTTCGCCTTGGCTTCAGGCTTCAGCACCGCTTTGTTCACGTCAAAGAACGCGTCTGCAGCGAAGGTCACCTTCTCGGCAACCGGCGGGGGCGGCGGCGGCGGGGGCGGCGGGGGTGCCGCC
>JANNGZ010000077.1:0-9206 GCA_031404155.1 Burkholderiales bacterium | reverse complement strand
GATGGGGCTGTCGGTGTCGGACGCCGTGCGCGTGTTCCTCACGCGGGTCGTGGCCGAGCAGAAACTTCCGTTTGCACTGAAGGCGCCCAATGCCGACACGCGTGCGGCGATGGCAGAGGCGCGGACGATCAGCAAGGCGCGTTTCGCATCGGCTAAAGCGCTGATTCATGATCTTGAAAAAGGCGCCAAGCGATAAGCGCGCGGTCCTGCCGCGGGCGTCGGACCGAACAAAGGCCTTCGTCAAGGACTGGACCCGCCTGACGCATTCAGGCCGCTTCGACATGAAGCGCCTGAAGGAAGTCATGTTGGCGCTGATCTCCAACGATGCGCCGCTCGGGCCGGAGTGGCTGGACCACGCACTTGTCGGCGACTGGGCCGACCATCGCGAGTGCCACATCGGCGGCGACTTTCTGCTCATCTACCAGCTGCAGGGCAGCAGTGCGAACGAGCAGATCGTGTTCGTGCGCGTCGGCATGCATGCCGATCTGTTCGAGTAGCGCGAGAAGCCCTCGCGCATTTAGACGCGAGAGTCGATCACGCGGTCAACACGGAGCTCGTCGGCCAGTACAACAGCGACAACCCGGCGGCGGCCGAGTGGCGTGAAGGTGTGGCGGGCCGCTGGCGCTGTACTTGGCGAATGGTGCCCGGCCTGCGCGTGTTCTCGGCACAAGGCCTTCCTTTCGGGCGGCCGGTCAGGCTCATGCCGCCGCCGCTAGCCGCGGCAGCGCGCCCTCGAGTTCGAGCAGCGCCTGCTTGCGATGCAGCCCGCCGGCGTAGCCGGTGAGCGAGCCATCGCGGCCGATGACGCGGTGGCAGGGCACGATGATGCTCACCGGGTTGCGCCCGATCGCGGCGCCCGCGGCGCGCACCGCGCCCGCCGAGCCGGCGCTTGCGGCCACCTCGCCATAGCTGCAAGTGCGCCCGGGTGCGATGCGCAGCAGCGCCTGCCAAACGCGGCGCTGGAACGGGGTGCCGAGCAGGTCCAGCGGCAGCTCGAAGCGGCGCGGCACGGCGCCGCGCCAGTAGGCGTCGAGCGCGCGCTGTGCCTGCACGATGAAAGGATTGTTCGCATTCGCCGGCGCGGCGAGGGCGCCGGGGTGGTGCGCCTGCCCGTCGAACCACAGGCCTGCGAGGCCTAGCTGCGTGGCCGCCGCGAGCAAGGGGCCGAGCGGTGAATCGAGGCGCGCTTGCGCGACCAGGTTGGGAAGTTGTGCCACGGTCATTTCATTGCTCCAAGGTTTGCCAAAGCCGCATCACCGCATACGCACGCCACGGCCGCCAGGCCTCGGCCTGCGCCTGCACCGCGCGCACGTCGCGGGTGCCGAGCGCGTTCAGAACACCAATGTCGGTGGCCGGGAAGGCGTCGGGCCAGGCCAGTGCACGCATCGCGATCAACTGCACCGTCCATTCGCCGATGCCCGGCAGCGCGCGCAGCGCATCGAGCGTGGCCTCCAGCGGCGCACCGCGGTGCAGGACGATCTGCCCTTCATGCACCGCCGCCGCGAGCACCTGCAAGGCGCGCACCCGCTGGCGCACGATGCCGAGCTTGCCGACCACCTCGGGGTCGGCCTGCGCGATGGCTTGTGCCGACGGGAACAGCCGATTCAGTTCCGGGAAAGGTGTCTCGACCGGCTCACCGAAGCGCTCGACCAAGCGCTGGGTCAAGGTGCGCGCCGCGGCCACGGTGACCTGCTGGCCGAGGACCACCCGCGCCGCGATCTCGAAGCCGTTCATGCCGCTGGGCACCCGGACGCCCGCGCGCGGCGGCACCGGCAGCGCGGCGAGCCCGGGGTCGACCCGCGCCGGGTCGGCGTCCAGGTCGAGTGCCTGTCGAAATCGCTGCAACACGCCGGCCAGCACCGGCATCAGCGCGGGCGCGATTTTCAACTCCACTTCGTTTCGAGTTTCATCGAAGCGTGCGGCGATCCAGCCGGCAAGCACGCCGCCCAGGTAGGGCCAGGCGAGCGTGCGCCGGATGTCGGTGCCACTCACCGACTCGACACCCGCAATCTGCCGGTCGCGAAAGAACCGCAGCACTCCGCTCACGTCGTACGGCGGTCGGTAGCCCAGCCGCACCGTGAGCGCGCCGTCGCTCAAGGCGGGCGCGCCGGGCCGCTCGCGCCGCAGCGCGCTCGGGCTCAGGCGGTAGCTCTGAAGGAAAGCGGCATTGAAGCGGCGCAGGCTGGTGAAGCCGCTGGCCAGCGCCACCTGGGTCACCGGCATCGGGGTGTCGGTGAGCAACTGCTTGGCCAGCAGCAGGCGCTGCGTGTTCAGGAACTCCTGCGGCGACACGCCATGGGCGTCCTGGAAGATGCGGCGCAGATGGCGGTCGGTTACGCCCAGGCGGGTGGCCACCTCGGGCATGTACAACTCGCGGCCTTCGCGCGCCGCGTCTTCGATCTGGTGCGCCGCGTGCTGCGCCAGCACCTGCGACGAATCCATCAGCGAGAGCCCCGGCGCCAGCTCGGGCCGGCACTTCAGGCAGGGCCGGAAATGGTGCGCCTCGGCCTGTGCGGGGGTGTCGTAGAAGCGGCAGTTCTCGCGCTTGGGGGTGCGCACGCGGCACACCGGGCGGCAGTAGATGCGGGTGCTGGTGACGCCGACGAAGAAGCGGCCGTCGAAGCGCGCATCGCGCGCCTTCACGGCAAGGTAGGCGGCATCGGCATCAAAGGTCATCAGGCAACCTCCGAGCTACGCACTGCGGTATTTGCCTTGGGAACGGCCCGGCGTCTCATGGGCTGATGATAGCCAGTGCGCCGGCCAAGACTGGCCGTTTTCGGACATGCCCCTCGGGCCGCCGCGCGCGGCCTGACCGCCACGCCGCTACATCGCCTTGAACAGGTGCACGTAGGCGCGGCTCACCGGCAGTTCCTGGGCATGGCCCTTGATGCGCAGGAAGAGCCGGCTCGCCTCGTCACGCCGCGTGCCGGCCAGGTGAGCCAGGTTGACGATGGTCGAGCGGTGCACCTGCCAGAACTGCGCGCCGTCGAGCTGCGCCGCGAGCTCGGCGATCGGGATGCGGATCAGGTGTTCGGCGTTGGCGGTTTGCACGCAGGTGTACTTCTCGTCGGCGCGGAAGAAGAGCACATCGTCCACCGCCACCTGGTGCGTCAGCTCGCCGCTGCTCGCGCGCACCCAGCGCAGCGGTGCGGCCAACGCGGCCGCGGACACGGCTGCCGAGCCGGCAGCGGAGAGCGCCGTCGCGGGGAGCAGGCGCCTGAGCACCGCGGCGAGCCTGGCGTCGGCGTCGGCGTCGGCGTCGGCGTCGGCGTTCGAATTTGCCGCGCCCGCGGCATCACGCTGCAACTCGCGCTGCAGCCGCGCCACGGTGCGCGCCAGCCGCTCGGCCTTCACCGGCTTGAGCACGTAGTCCAGCGCCTCCTGCTCGAAGGCTTGCGTCGCAAATTGGTCGTAGGCGGTGACGAACACCACGCGTGTCCTGCCTTCGATGCCCTGCGCCACTTCCAGGCCGCTCAGGCCGGGCATCTTGATGTCCAGGAACGCGAGGTCGGGCTCCAGCTCGACCAGCTTCTCTGCCGCCTCGACCCCGTTGCGTGCCACATGCACCACCTGCAACGCCGGCCACAACGCAAGCAGCTGCTCGGCCAGCGCGCGGGAGAGGTGAGGCTCGTCGTCGGCGATCAGTGCGGTGGGCATGTTGAGGGCTCCGGTTGCAGTGGCAGGCGCAAGGTGGCCAACACCCCCGGCGTGGCCGCCTGCACCGTGAGCGACGCCGCGTTGCCGTAGCGCTGGGCCAGGCGCTGGCGGATGTTGTCCAGGGCGACGCCGGCGCCCTTTTTTTGGCGGCCGGCGCTCGCCGCGTCCAGCCCCAGGCCATCGTCCTGCACCTCGAGTTCGACCTGGCCCCCGTGCAGCCGCGCCCGCACCGCAATGCGCCCGCCGGCGATCTTGGGTTCCAGCCCATGGTGGATCGCGTTTTCGATCAAGGGCTGCAACAGCAGCGGCGGCAGCTTGACGCGGCGCGCGTCCTCACTGGCGTCGATCGAAAACCGCAGACGGTCCTCCATGCGGATCTGCAGCAGCGTGAGGTAGGCCTCGGCCAGCTTCAGCTCGGCGTCCAGGGTCGAGTCGCCGCCGCGCAGGCTGCCGAGCGACGCGCGCAGGTAGTCGATGAAGGATTCCAGCATCGCCCGCGCCTTCGGCGGGTCGTGTTCGATCAGAGAGTGCACATTGGCCAGCGTATTGAACAGGAAGTGCGGCTCGATCTGGCCTTGCAGCAGCCGCAGTTGCGCTTCGGTGGCACGCCTCTCGGCTTCGATCTGCCGCGCCTTGGCGGCGAAAAAAACATAGAACACCAGGCTGATCAGCATCGACGCCAGAACACTCGCCACGACCACGAACGGTTTGTCGAGCGGGAACCAGCGTGTGCCGTCGGGCAGCACCAGCAGCACGCCCAGCGGCCAGCCGACCGCCACGCCGAGCATCGGCACGCCCGCAAAGAAGACGCCGCGTTGCGCATTGCTGAAGCGCCGGATGCGCTCGCGCCCGATGGACCAGCCGAAGAAGTCGAACAGCAGGTGGATCGTCACGCCGATCGTGAGGCTGACCCCGAAGTTGATGCCATACCAATGCAGCCACACCGCCGCGCTGCCCAGGTTTCCGCGGCGCATCGGCGCGTAAGCGAGGCCGCCGAGCAGCGTGAAGCCGACCGCGATCACGGCGCAGAACAGCAGCGTCCAGACCCATTGCAGCCACCCCGGGCCGACACGGTTCAGGTCTTCCGCGTACCACGAGCGCCACGACTGGCGCAGCTGCTCACGGGTCAGCTTGGCTTGGGCAAGGGGCATGCGGGCCAGTTTACGCAGCGTGATTCGAGGCGGGGCGCCGCCGGCGACTGTTCGACAGCCGGCGCGACGAATCGCCAGCCGCGGGCTACCGCGCCGCCCACCACTGCCCGCTCCCCGCGAGCCCCTTGCCTACAATGCCCGCCGCAGGAGAACCCATGAAAACAACCGCTTCCATCTTCAAGGCCTACGACATCCGTGGTGTGGTTGGCCAGAGCATCGACGAAACCTTTGCCGAGCACCTCGGCCGTGCCTTCGGCAGCGAGGCGGTGGCCGCCGGCGAAAAAGCCGTGGCGGTGGGCCGCGACGGGCGCCTCTCCGGCCCCGGCCTGGCCGGCGCCTTGATGCGCGGCCTGGCCTCCACCGGGCTGGACGTGGTGGACATCGGCGCGGCCACCACCCCGATGCTGTATTACGTGGCCGCCACTCGCGGCCAGCATGGCTGCCGCTCGGGCATCCAGGTCACCGGCAGCCACAACCCGAAGGACTACAACGGCTTCAAGATGGTGCTCTCTGGCCGCGCCATCTATGGCGAGGACATCCAGCGCCTGCGCCGGCGCATCGAGGACGAGGACTACGCCCGCGGGCCCGGCCGCATCGCGATGATGGACATCAATGCCGAGTACCTGCACCGCATCACCGGCGACTGCAAGCTGGCGCGCAAGATGAAGATCGTGGTCGACTCGGGCAACGGCATCCCCGGCGCGTCGGCGCCCGGCATCCTGCGGGCTTTGGGTTGCGACGTGACTGAGTTGTACTCCGAAGTGGATGGCAACTTCCCCAACCACCACCCCGACCCGAGCAAGCCCGAGAACCTGGCCGACCTGATCGCCACGGTGAAAAAAACCGGCGCCGAACTCGGCCTCGCCTTCGACGGCGACGGCGACCGCTTGGGGCTAGTCACCAGGGACGGCAACATCATCTACCCCGACCGCCAGCTGATGCTGTTGGCCACCGACGTGCTCAAGCGCAACCGCGGCGCCACGGTGATCTTCGACGTCAAGTGCACCCAGCGCCTGGCCCCGGCGATCCGCAAGGCCGGCGGTGTGGCGATGATGTACAAGACCGGCCACTCGCTGATCAAGGCCAGGATGGCCGAAGTGGGCGCGCCGATCGCCGGCGAGATGAGCGGCCACATCTTCTTCAGCGAGCGCTGGTACGGCTTCGACGACGCCACCTACACGGCCGCGCGCACCCTGGAAATTCTGTCGCGCAGCAAGAACCCGAGCGCGGTGCTCGATGCATTGCCGACCAGCTTCAGCACGCCGGAGTTGAACGTGCCGTGCGAGGAAGGCGAGCCCGCGCGGGTGGTCGAGGTGCTGCAACGCGAAGCCAATTTCCCCGGCGCCGAGATCACCACCATCGACGGCGTGCGGGCCGACTACAGCGACGGCTTCGGCCTGATCCGCGGCTCCAACACCACGCCGGTGCTGGTGCTGCGCTTCGAGGGCCACACCCAGGCGGCGTTGGAGCGCATCGAGGCGGACTTCATGGCGGCGTTGAAACGGGTGAAGCCCGACGCGCGCATCACCCAGGCCGCGCACTAGATGACAGCCCCAAGCTCGCTTCGCTCGCGCCCCCCGAGGGGAGCCAGGCCGCTTGGGAGCGGCCCGGCGCTGGCCTGATCTCCGTGACACTGGCTCGGAGCGACAGTGCCGCTGCCCACCACCACAAACCCCGGCGCCGCCGAGTGGGTGCAGAGCTACAGCTTCACGCCGAGTGATCTGGAAGTGAGCTTGCGCACGCCGGGCATCAGCGCGTTCATGCGCATCCGCAACGGTGAAGAATTTCTCGAAGCCACGATCCGCAGCCACATCGACTTTTTCGATGAGATCGTCGCGGTCTACAACCAGTGCACCGACACCACCGCCGACATCCTGCTGCGCCTGCGCCAGGAGTTCCCGGGCAAGCTGCGCGTGATTCACTACGTCGACCGCGTGTTCCCGCCGGGCAGCGAGGGCCATGCCGCCACACCGGCCGCATCGCCGAGCAGCCTGGTGAACTACTACAACGCCGCACTCGCGGCAACGCGCTTTTCGATCGCGACGAAACTCGACGACGACCATCTGGCGATCGCCGAATCGACACGCCGCGTCACCGACGAGCTGCGCCGCGGTGTGCTCGAAGCCGACGCGATGTTTTGTTTTTCGGGCCTGAACCTGATCCGCGGCCCGGCCGGCGAGCTCGGCGTACTCGCCTCGACCCCTGTCTCCGGCGGCGGCGACATCGGCTTCTTCCCGGTGCGGCCCGACACCTACTTCGTGCACGACCGCCGCTTCGAGCGTTTTCAGCGCGGCGGCTTGCCGCGGCGTTTTGTCGGCTTCCTCTACTGGCACCTGAAGTACCTGAAAGCCGAACTCGGCTTCGCCAACTACGAGCTTGCCGACAACCCCAACAGCCGCTATGCACGCCGCCAAAAGGCGCTGGCCGAAAACCCGAACACCCTGCTCGATGTGAGCGTGTTGCCGTCGCGCCTGCAGCCGGGTGCGGTGGATCGCCTCGAGGCGCTGTTGTCGCGCAAAAAACGCCTGGCCGCGCAGCGCAATCGTGCGGTGGCCGCGGCGTTCCCGGACGCGAGCACGGCCGACGCGGTGCGGCGCACCGTGGCAGCGGAGTTCCTGGGCGCGGTTGGCCTTTCCGCAGCCGCGCCCCGGGCCGCCACATCGCCGGCAACGAACCAGCCCGCGACGACCTAGCCCGCGCCGACCTCTCCCCGCGACATGCTGAGCTACCTGATCAACCTGGACCGGTCCCCCGAGCGCCTGGCCTTCTTCGCCGAGCAGGCGCAGCGCGCCGGCCTCGCCTTCGAGCGCATCAGCGCGGTGGATGGCCGTGCGCTCACACCCAAGCAGCGTGAGGCCGCGGTGGCACAGCGGTTTGAATTCCAGCCGATCAATGCCGGCGAGATCGGCCTCTTCATGAGCCACCGCGCAGTCTGGCAACGCATCGCCGACAGCGGCGTCGCCTACGGCGCGGTGTTCGAGGACGACGCGGTGCTGTCGCTGCGCGTGGCGGCGGTGCTCGCGGGCATCGACGCGCAGCAACCCGCGGTCGATGTGATCAAGCTCGAAACCACCGGCCGCGCGGTGGTGCTGGAAGGCGCGGCGCTGCCGTTGGGCGCCGCGCACAGCCTGCGCCGCCTGCGCAGCTGGCACGGTGGCACCGCGGCTTATGTCGTCTCGCGTGCCGGCGCGCTGGCGTTGCTGCAAGCCACCGCGAAACTCGCCGACCCGGTCGACCAAGTGCTGTTCAACCCGATGTCGCGGGTGTCCTCGTCCTTGCGCCTGATGCAGGTCTGGCCGGCGGTGGGCATCCAGAAGAACATCCTCGAAAGCCACGCGGCCGGGGGTGTGTTCGGCACCACCATCGACCGCCACAAGAGCCGGCGCGGGCTCCTGTTTCGGCATGGCCTGCTGCTGGATGCGCGCCGCGCCTGGAAAAAACTCAAGGAGCGCCGCCGCCGCGCCCAGCTGGCGCGCGAGCCGGGTCACAGCTTGATGCCGGTGCCCTTCGACTTGCCCGACGCGCAGGGCGACGCACAACTTGGCGAACCGAGCGGCGAACAGCGCGGCGAACAACCTGGCGCACAACATTGAGGCCCTCGTGCTGCTGCTGAAAAACATCCGCAAACTGCTGCGCCGCAAAGCCGACCCGCTGCGCCTGCTCGCGCGCCTCGCGCCGCCGGGCCTGGCGCTGCGGAGCATGGTGCATGTGGGTGCACATCTGGCCCAGGAGCGCCACGAATATGAGGCGCTGGGCTACCGGGACATGCTCTGGATCGAGGGTTCGCGCGATGTGCATGCGCGCCTTGTCGACACCCTCGAGGCGCATCAACACGAAGCGTCAAATGGATCGCGGCCGCGCGGCAGCGGTGAGCCGGCGCGCCACCGCAGCGCCTGCGCGCTGCTCACCGACCGCGACGGCGCCGAGGTCGGGCTGCGCGAGTTCTCCAACGACGGCATGTCGAGCTCCATCTTCGCGGCCACCAGCACGCTGCGCGAACGCTGGCCCGCGGTGCAGGAAACCGGGCGCGAGGAGCGGGTGCGCACCAGTACGCTGGACACATTGCTGGCGCAACTTGGCTTCGGCCCGGTCGATGTGCTGGTGGTCGACGTGCAGGGCGCCGAGCTGCTGGTGCTCAAGGGCGCGTCGCGTACCTTGCAGCAGGTGACGGCGGTGGTGAGCGAGGTGTCGACCCAGGCCCTGTACGACGGTGGTGTGCTCTTCCCCGAGCTCGAGACCTTCATGCGCGCCCAGGGCTTCGAGGCGATGAGCGTGCCGCGCCGCCATGGCGACATGCTCTTCGTGCACCGCGAGCGCTTCGGGCGCGGTGCATGAGCCCGCCGGGCCGCCCCAAGGGCGAATACCGGAGTGCGCAGCACGGAGGTTGCCTGATGAGCC
>JANNGZ010000076.1:0-3769 GCA_031404155.1 Burkholderiales bacterium | reverse complement strand
GACGAAGAAGGCGACTGGGCCTTCCACTGCCACAAGAGCCACCACACGATGAACGCGATGGGCCACAACGTGCCCACGATGATCGGCGTCGACCACAGCGGCGTGGCCCGGCAGATCACCAAACTCGTTCCCGACTACATGGTGATGGGCGAGCGCGGCATGAAGGACATGACCGAGATGGAGATGCCCTTGCCCGACAACACGGCCGCCATGATGACCGGGACCGGGCCCTTCGGCGCCGTCGGCATGGGCGGCATGTTCAGCGTGCTCAAGGTGCGCAAGGACCAGCCCGCCGGCGACTTCAAGGACCCGGGTTGGTACAAACACCCGCCCGGCACGGTGGCCTTCGAATGGACCGGTGCGCTGCCCGACCCGGCACGCTTCAAGGCCGAAGGCAGCGGCTCGATGCCACCGCTGGCGCGCCCCAAAACCGATACCGAAGTCAAGGTCCGCAAGCCCGGCGGTGGCCACTCCGGCCACTGAAATACGCCTCCGGCGGAAGAGCCCATCTCATGAACCTCCGCGTCGACTCGTTCGCCCGTCGAGCCCTGGCGTTAGCCTTGGCTTCGAAGCCCAGCCGTTGAGGGGAACCACGATGCGCCTTTCGCTCCTGGAGAACCTGAAGCCGCAGCCCGACGCCGAGCGGGCGCTGGACAACTATCGCCGGCTGGCCTCGGGGTACGACAGCACCTGCAAGCGCATCGAGGCCTTGCGGCTGCGGGCGGTTCGGGAACTCGCGCTCCACCGGGGCGAGACCGTGTTCGACATCGCTTGCGGCACCGGGCCGACTTTGCCGGCGCTGGCACAAGCGGTCGGCCCCGAAGGCCATGTCGTCGGCGTGGAGATGAGCGCCGAGATGGCGGCACAGGCGCAGGCGCGCGTGCTGCGCACACCGGGCTGCGAACAGGTGCGCGTGGTACAGGCGCCGATCGAAAGCTTTGAAGGCCAGCACGCAGCCGACGCGCTGCTGATGTGCTACACGCACGACGTGCTGCAGTCGCCACTCGCGATCGACCACCTGCTCGCCGCGGCCAGGCCCGGCGCGCGCATCGTGCTGCTCGGCATGAAAACGCTGCCATGGTGGACCGGCTGGCCGGTGAACCTGTTCAACCTGTACCGCGCGCGCCGCTACATGACCACCTTCGCCAACCTCGACCGCCCCTGGCGCCTGCTCGAAAAACGCGGCGCCGTCCTGCGCGAGGTGCATCTGGCCTTGTGGGGCAGCGCCTACATCGCCACAGGCACTTTGCCGGCACGGGCATCCGCAGACCGAATCGATACTTCCCCCCCAGCGAACGAAAGGTAGACCCATGACAAGCACCACCACACGCCGCAGCGCGCTCGTCGCACTCATCGCCTCGGCGGCGGGCAGCGCGCTGGCGCACGGCGACGCGCCGCAAGCGCACAAGAAGCCGGCCGAGGTCAAGAAGGAGCAAAAGGAGTGGGGCATCGCCGGCGACGCCAAGGCCGTCAAGCGCAGCATCGAAATCAGGATGAGCGACAAGATGCGCTACACCCCCGACCGCATCGAGGTGCGCGAGGGTGAAACGATCCGGCTGGTGCACCGCAACGGTGGCAAGCTACTGCACGAATTTGTGCTCGGCACCAAGAAGGAACTGGACGAACACGCCGCGCTGATGCTCAAGTTTCCGACCATGGAACACGACGAGCCCTACATGGCGCATGTGCCCGCCGGCAAGACCGGCGAGATCATTTGGCACTTCAACCGCGCCGGCGAGTTCGACTTCGCCTGCCTGATCCCCGGCCATTACCAGGCCGGCATGGTGGGCAAGGTCGTCGTCGCGGCGCGATGAGGCGCAGACTCCCGCGACACCAGGAGCCGTCACCGTCAGGCAACCCGGGCCAGAGGCCACCATGAACGCACAAACGATTCACCGCTTCCATCCGCTCGCCGCCTGGCTGCCCGCAGCGCTGGCCGCCAGCGGCGGCATCGCGATGCAGCATTGCATCCTGCTGGCCACCGCCGGCCTGCTCGGCGTCGGCGCGCTCGAGCAGCGCCTCGAACGCAGCGAGGCCCATTCGTCGCTGCGCGCGGCACTGGTCTGCATCGGTGGTGGCATCGCGCTGCTGGCTTACGCTGCGGCGCTGCTGGTCATGGTGGCGCTGGTGCAGGCCGGGGTGCTGGGGCCGATCGGGCACCCTGCGCTGGCGCTTGGGGTATTCGTGGTGGCCGTCGGCACGAGCCGGCCCTGGGGGCCCGCGATCCGTGTCGGGGCGCCGGCGGGCCTGGTCGCCTTTACCTTCGCCGCCACTGGTTCGCCCATGTTGGCCTGCGTGTTCAGTGCCGCCGTCGCCTTCGGTATCGCCTGGGTCGGCTGGCAATCGATGGGCCGCGACGCCAGCGACTTGATCCGCGCCGGTTCCCGCCATGTCTGAGGCGCAACACCCAGAGCGGACAACCACCCGGCCGCGCCAATCGTTGTAGCCTTTGTTCAGCATTCACCGGAGCAGAAAACATGAAACGCAGCATTACCCTGATCAGCCTGGCCCTCGCGGCGGCGTCCCCCTGGGCGCAGAGCCTCGCCGACGCGGAGGTGCGCAAGATCGACAAGGAGCAGGCCAAGATCACGCTGAAACACGGCGAGATCAAGAACCTCGACATGCCGCCGATGACCATGGTCTTCCGGGTCAAGGACGCCAAGATGCTCGAGAACCTGAGCGCCGGCGACAAGGTCAAGTTCGCCGCCGAGAAGGTCGACGGCCAGTACGTGGTGATGCAGATCGTGCCGGCCAAGTGAGGCCAGGAGTGGGCTGCGCTGCCAACGCCGCCACCCTCGCGCCGACCATCGACCGGGTGGCCCCGTGAGAGTCTTCAAGCCGCTGCGCCGCTGGGCCTCCGGGGTGGTCGCGGTCGCCTTGCTATTTGCGCAGCTCGCCGAAGCGGCTTATGTCTGCCCGGGGTTCCGCGACACGGTTCGCGCCGCGGTGAGCGAGCGGGTCGGCGAGCCGGCGCGCCAGCACGTCGGCGGGCCGGTCAGCGATCCCGCAACACGCCCCCGGGAGACGGCATCGGCGAGCGCGGCGACCGCCGGGGCCGCACCCTGTGCGCTGATGTCCTCGAGGCCGGCCACGATGGATCCGGACCTCCCGGGCTTGTGCTTCCAGCATTGCCAGGCCGACACCGGCCAGCCGCCGCCGGACAACGCCGGCAGCGTCGTCGTGCAGTTGCCGGCGGCACCATTGCTGTTCCAGCTCGCGGCAGCGGTCCCACCGGTGGCGCAAGCGCCGGCCTGGTTGGCCCGCGAACACCAACGCGAACGCGCGCCGCCCGACGCGCACCGCGTGGCCCATTGCTGCTACCGCATTTGAACTGCTGAAGCGTTCGCGCCGAGGCCGCGCCAGACGTTGCGCCAAACGTCGCGCTGCCGCCGTTTCGACCTTCTCGAGGAAATGTGGCGCCGCCACTTTCCTCGACCCCCGCGGGGGGCGGCCGGTTTCGGCCGGCCTGGGGGCACTCAGAAGGTGTGAATGAATCCGGCGTGCCCGAGCGGGCCGCGCAAACGCGCCCAATCAAGGCGCAAAGCGCAGCCGTAGCTCGGGCTACGGCGAGCATTTGCAACGCCGAGTGGGTACGTTTGGGCAGGACGAGTGGGCATGTTGGGTTCGTTCACACCTTCTCATAGGCCGAACAGCGATCGCAACTGCTTGAACTGCGGCCAGAGCTGCCACGTCATCAGGCCGAAGATGCCGAGCAGCATGACCAGGGCGTAGAAGTACAGATGGCCGGTCTGAAACAGGCGCGTCAGTT
>JANNGZ010000075.1:0-2065 GCA_031404155.1 Burkholderiales bacterium | reverse complement strand
CTTGCCGATCACGTCGCGGATCTTCTCGGGGTTGATCTTCATCGTGTACAGGCGCGGCGCGAACTGGCTCACCTCGGTACGGGCGCCGCCCACCGCTTCCTGCATCTTGGCCAGGATGTGCAGGCGCGCTTCCTTGGCCTGCGCCAGCGCCACCTGCATGATTTCCTTGGTGATGCCCTGGATCTTGATGTCCATCTGCAGCGCGGTCACACCGGCGGTGGTGCCGGCCACCTTGAAGTCCATGTCGCCGAGATGATCCTCGTCGCCGAGGATGTCGGTGAGCACCGCGAAGCGGTTGGCGTCCTTGATCAGGCCCATCGCGATGCCGGCCACATGGGCCTTCATCGGCACGCCGGCGTCCATGAGTGCCAGGCAGCCGCCGCACACCGAAGCCATCGACGAGGAGCCGTTGCTCTCGGTGATCTCGCTCACCACACGCAGCGTGTAGGGGAAGTCTTCGGCACTCGGCAGCGCGGCGATCAGTGCCCGCTTGGCCAGGCGGCCGTGGCCGATTTCGCGCCGCTTCGGCGAGCCCACGCGCCCGGTTTCGCCGGTGGCAAACGGGGGCATGTTGTAGTGAAGCATGAAGCGGTCTTCGTACTCGCCGGCGAGCGCGTCGATGCGCTGCGCGTCGCGCGCGGTGCCCAGCGTGGCGGCCACCAGCGCCTGCGTCTCGCCGCGGGTGAACAGCGCCGAGCCGTGGGTGCGCGGCAGCACGCCGGTGCGGATTTCGATGTTGCGCACCGTGCGGGTGTCACGGCCGTCGATGCGCGGCTCGCCGGCGAGGATCTGGCCGCGCACGATCTTGGCTTCGATCTCGAACAGCAGGCCTTCGACCTCGACCTTGTCGAACTCGACGCCTTCGGCCTTCAGCGCGGCCATCACGTTGGCGGTGGCTTCGCGGCAGGCCTGGGTGCGCGCCTGCTTGCTGCGGATTTGATAAGCGGCGCGCAGCGGGCCTTCGGCCAGCGCATCGACCTTGGCGATGAAGGGCTCGTTCTTGGCCGGCGCCTTCCAGTCCCACATCGGCTTGCCGGCGTCACGCACCAGCTCGTGGATCGCGTTGATCGCCACCTTGCCCTGCTCATGGCCGAAGACCACCGCGCCGAGCATCACTTCTTCGGAGAGCTGGTCGGCTTCGGACTCCACCATCAGCACCGCGGCTTCGGTACCGGCCACCACCAATTCGAGCTTGCTCTGGGCCAGCTGGGCCGGGCCCGGGTTGAGCAGGTACTCGCCGTTGATGTAGCCCACCCGCGCAGCGCCGATCGGGCCGCTGAACGGGATGCCCGAAACACTGAGCGCCGCCGACGAGCCGATGAGTGCCGCGATGTCGGCCGACACCTCCGGGTTCAGGCTCAGCACATGGATGACGATCTGAACTTCGTTGAAGAATCCTTCGGGAAACAGCGGGCGGATCGGGCGGTCGATCAGGCGGCTGGTGAGCGTCTCGAGCTCGCTCGGGCGGCCTTCGCGCTTGAAGAAGCTGCCCGGGATCTTGCCCGCGGCGTAGGTCTTCTCGATGTAGTCGACGGTGAGCGGGAAGAAGTCCTGCCCGGCCTTGGCTTCGGTGCGCGCGACCACGGTGGCGAGCACCACGGTGCCTTCGATGTCGACCAGCACGGCGCCGGTGGACTGGCGCGCGATCTCGCCGGTTTCGAGGGTGACCTTGTGCTGGCCCCACTGGAAGGTCTTGCTGACTTTGTTGAACATGCTCATGAGTGTTTCCTCGGTTGAGTGGGCGCCTTGCGCGCCCTCAAACAGAGCTCGGAGCCGTCAGCACAATGCCATTCCAGGGCACCAGGGTTGGCCAAGAACTGGCCTGGCGCTTTGGAATGACACAGCAGAGCTGTCGGGTTCCGGACTCCAAACGCAAAGAGCCTGTGCTGGGCTTCCAGACAGGCTCTTCGTCATCTTGTCTCGCTTACTTGCGCAGACCCAGTTTCTGGATCAGTGCGGTGTAGCGGTCGGCGTCCTTGTCCTTCAGGTAGGACAGCAGGCTCTTGCGCTGGTTGACCATCTTCAGCAGGCCGCGACGGCCGTGGTGGTCTTTCAAATGGGTTTT
>JANNGZ010000074.1:0-2038 GCA_031404155.1 Burkholderiales bacterium | reverse complement strand
GTGCTTGCGAATGGTTTCCGCAGCGATGACGCCGGCCGGGCCGGCGCCGAGGATCAGGTGATGGGTCATGGCAATGCCCTCCGTGGTGTCGAAAAGAAAAGCGGTCACCGGGGACCGCTGTTTCGTGGCGTCGGGTACCGTTATAGCCCCAAGCGCGCCCTGGTGTCGGCGGTCGGCCGGCCTTCGCTGTCCCAGCCGCGTGCGCTGTAGTACTTGGGCATCATCTCTGCCAGCATGCTGACCTTGCCTTTGGAACCACCGGTCTTGCAGGGCTCGTTGAGCAGGCGCGGCGGCAGGCTGTCGTCCTTGGCAGTGAACCCGGCCTTGTTGTTGAAGTCGCGCTCCATGTTCCAGATGCGCTCACCGATCAGGCTCAGGTTCTCCAGCGTGAACTCCGGGCCGCAGGCCGCGGCCACCTGCGGCGCCACGTCGGCCAGGCCCCAGGCGAAGCTGGTGAAGATGCACAGCCCGGCCGAGTCGAAGGTCGCGGTCGCGTCCTGGAAGGCCTTGACCAGATCGGGCTTGCCCTCGGAGACCAGCGGGTCGGTCTTGACCGGGATGCCGAACACCTCGGAGGCCACGGTGTAGCCGCGCAGGTGGCAGGCGCCGCGGTTGCTGGTGGCATAGGCCAGGCCCATGCCCTGGATGCCGCGCGCGTCGTAGGCGGGGAATTCCTGCCCCTTGACGCTCATGCTCAATTCGGGGTGGCCGTACTTGGCGGTCAGGCGCTTGCTGCCTTGGCCGATCTCACGCCCGAAGCCCACGCCATTGGCGGTCATGTCGGCCAGTTCGCACAGCGCCTTGGCCGAGCCGAACGGCGACGCGATGCCGATCTGCGCCTGGGTCAGCACGCCCATCTCGTACAGCTCCATCACCGCGCCGATGGTGGCGCCGAAGGTGATCGGGTCCATACCCTGCTCGTTGCAGATGGTGTTGGCGTACTGCAGCGCTTCGAGGTCGTTGACCCCGTTGGCCGCGCCGAGCGCCCAGGCCGCTTCGTACTCCAGGCCACCGGTGGCGCCCCAGTACTGCGGCTTGTTTTCCACCGAGAAGTGAGTCTGGTCAATCTTGCTGATGCGCCCGCACGCAATCGTGCAGCCGAAGCAAGCCTGGTTGGTGACCAGTTGCGCCTTGCCATCGCTCTTGCGCGGCGTGGCCATGGCTTCAGCGGAGATGTCCTTCGCGCCCTCGAACTGGATGTCCCGGTGGTTGCGCGTGGGCAGTGCGCCGATTTCGTTGATGACGTTCATCAACACCTGGGTGCCGTAGGTGGGCAGGCCCTGGCCGGTGACCGCGTTGTCCTTGAGGATCTGCTTCTTCTCGTAGGTGACCTTCATGAACTCCTTGGGGTTGGCAATGTTGCCCACGCCCTTGGTGCCACGCACCGCGATCGCCTTCAGGTTCTTGCTGCCCATCACCGCGCCGACGCCGGAGCGGCCGGCGGCACGGTGCAGGTCGTTCACCACGGCGGCGAACAGCACCTGGTTCTCACCGGCCAGGCCGATGCTGGAGACACGGATCAGCGGGTCCTGGTGCTGCTTCTTGATCGTCTCTTCGGTCACCCATACGCTCTTGCCCCAGAGGTGCGCGGCGTCGCGCAACTCGGCCACGTCGTCTTCGATGAACAGGTACACCGGCTTGGCCGACTTGCCCTCGAAGATGACCATGTCCCAGCCGGCCATCTTCAGCTCCGCGCCCCAGTAGCCGCCCGAGTTGGAGCAGGCGATCGCGCCGGTGAGCGGGCCCTTGGTGACCACCGTGTAGCGGCCGCCGGTGGAGGCCATGGTGCCGGTGAGCGGGCCAGTGGCCCAGATGAGTTTGTTGTCGGTCGACAGCGGGTCGACCTTGGGGTTCACCTCGTCGACGATGTACTTCGTGGCCAGACCACGCGAGCCGAGGTACTGCTTGGCCCAGGTCATGTTCAGTGGCTCCGACTTGACGGTGCCGGCGGTGAGGTTGACGCGAAGGATTTTTCCAGCCCAAGACATGTGATTTCTCCTTAGGCAGCGGTAGGTTGGTTGCCGAGCTTGTCGGCCCA
>JANNGZ010000073.1:0-9019 GCA_031404155.1 Burkholderiales bacterium | reverse complement strand
GACACCGCGCACCCGACGATCTGCGGCCGCTGCACCAGCAACCTTTACGGCGCCGGCGAAACGCGCCGTGTGGCCTGACATGACGGCCCCCAGCTCACTTCGTTCGCGGCCCCCGAGGGGCGCTCAATCGGCTTGGGAGCGGCCCGGCGCCGACTGAAGCATGCCGCGCAACAGCAGCAACTCGCCGAGCCTGTGGCTCTGGCTCGGCATCGCCCTGATCGTCATCGTGCTCGATCAGTTCAGCAAGACGCTGATCGTGGGTTACTTCCAGCTCGGTGACAGCCGCACGGTGACCGGCTTCTTCAACCTGGCGCGCGCGCACAACAGCGGCGCGGCGTTTTCCTTCCTCGCCGGCGCTTCGGGCTGGCAGCGCTGGTTCTTCGTCGGGCTCGGTGTGGTGGCCTCGGTTCTCATCGTCTGGATGCTGAAAAAACACCCGCAGCAAACCCTGTTTTGCTTCGCGGTCTCGATGATCCTGGGCGGCGCCCTGGGCAATGTGATCGACCGCCTGTTGCACGGCTATGTGATCGACATGCTCGACTTCCACTGGCGCGGCGCGCACTTTCCCACCTTCAACCTCGCCGACAGTGCGATCACGCTCGGCGCCATCTGCCTGATCGTCGACGAGCTGCGCCGGGTGCGGCGCGCCTGAGCGCCGGCGGCGCGGAGCGGCCACGCGAAGCGGCGGCGCGAGCGAGCATGCGGCAACGCGTTCCGATACGATCCCCGGCCATGGGCAAACGCGCGAGCCGCGCCTCCCGTGCCGCCACCTACGCCATGTCCGAGCAGCCCAGCCTTCTCTCCGGCCCCGAGCCGGCCGCGGTCTTCGCGGTGCCGCTGCAGTGGGACGAGCTTTCCCACTACGCCTGGCTCGACGTGCCGGCCTGGGTCTTCGACCTCGAACAGCCCGCGATCCGCTGGGCCAACGACGCGGCCATGCGCTTTCTGCACGCCGAGACGCGCGAGGAGCTTTTCGCCCGCGATCAAAGCAAGATTCCGCCCGCGGTACGCCTGCGCATCGAAGGCGCGTTGAAGCTGGTGGGCCAGGGCCGCGTGGTGCGGGAACAGATCACCCTCTACCCGCGCGACATTCCGGTCACCGCCACCATCCTCGCGCGCGGTGTGCACCTGCCTGACGGCCGGCTCGCGATCCTGCTGGTCGGCCAGCCGCTGGCCTCCAACGTCGAACCCACCGCGCTGCGCGGCATCGAGGCGATGCAGCACACGCCGATGCGGGTTTCGCTGCACCGCCTGAGCGACGGCGTGGCGCTGATGCTCAACCCGGCGGCCGCGCAGGCCTTCGGTGCCGCCGAAACGCTCGGCGGCGGTGTGGAGTTTGCCGCCCTGTTCCTCGACCTTGCGGTCGCGCGTCGTGTGCTCGAGCAGGTCAAACGCGGGCAGACCTTTTCCGGCGAAGCCGAACTCAACACCAGCTCGGGCCTGCGTTGGCACGCGCTGGACGTGCGGCCGGTGCGCGACCCGGTGACCGGGCTGATCGCGGTCCAGCTCAACGCGCGCGACATCTCCGACGTGAAGGCCTACCAGTTCGCGATCGAGGGCGCGCGTGACGCCGCCGAAGCCGCAAGCCGGGCCAAGAGCGTGTTTCTCGCCAACATGAGCCACGAGATCCGCACCCCGATGAACGGCGTGCTGGGGCTCACCGAGCTGGTGCTCGGCAGCAGCACGCTGGACGCGAAGAACCGCGAGTTCCTCGAGCTGGCGCACGAGTCGGCGCATTCGCTGATGCGCATCATCGACGACCTGCTCGACCTCTCGAAGATCGAGGCCCAGAAGCTCAGCCTGCACCAAGCACCCTTTGTGGTGCGCGAGATGCTCGACGCGGCCGTGGCGCCGCTGGCGGTGCAGGCGCGCGGCAAGGCGCTGGTTTTTGAGTTCGGGGTCGACGCGGCCGTGCCCACCACGCTGGTCGGCGACGAAGGGCGGCTGCGCCAGGTGCTCACCAACCTGCTCGGCAACGCGGTGAAGTTCACCGCGCGCGGCAGCGTGCGCGTCGCGGTGCGCCTGGCCGACGCGGTGGCCGACAACATCGCGGCCTTGCGCCTCGAGGTCAGCGACACCGGCATCGGCATGACACCCGAGCAGATCGAGCAGGCCTTCGAGCCGTTCACCCAGGCCGACTCGAGCATCACCCGCCGCTACGGCGGCACCGGGCTGGGCCTGGCGATCGTGCAGCGCCTGGTGAACCTGATGGACGGGCGCGTCGACGTGAGCAGCGCACCCGGCGAGGGCAGCTGCTTCGGCGTGACGGTGAAACTCAGCGTAGCGGCCTGATCACGGACCGATCGTGAACTGGCCGCGGTTTGATCGCCGCTTGATCGCCGCTTGAATCGCGGCCCCCGCCGCGCCTGGCCTACGGCAACAACACGCTCGAACCGGTGGTCTTGCGCGCCTCCAGGTCGCGCTGCGCCTGTGCCGCGTCGGCGAGTGCAAAACGCTGGTCGATGCGGATCTTGACCGCGCCGCTGGCCACCACGCCGAAGAGGTCGTCGGCCATCGCCTGCGTCGCCTCGCGCGTGGCGATATGGGTGAACAGCGTGGCGCGGGTGAGGTACAGCGAGCCCTTGGGCCCGAGTGCCGCGGGCGCAAACGGCGCCACCGGCCCCGACGAGTTGCCGAAGCTGGCCATCAGACCGAAGGGCCGCAAGCAGTCCAGGCTGCGTTCGAAGGTGTCCTTGCCCACCGAGTCGTAGACCACCTTCACGCCCTTGCCGCCGGTGATCTCCTTGACCCGCGCGACGAAGTCCTCGCTGCTGTAGTTGATGGCATGCGCGGCGCCATGTTCAAGCGCCAGCGCACATTTGGCCGCGCTGCCCGCGGTGCCGATCAACTGCAAGCCGAGCGCCTTGGCCCATTGGCAGGCGATCAGCCCGACGCCACCGGCCGCGGCATGGAAGAGCACATGGTCACCGGCCTGCAAGCCGGCTTGCGGCAGCGTCTTCTTCAGGAGGTATTGCGCGGTCAGGCCCTTGAGCATCATCGCCGCGCCGGTCTCGAAGGCGATGCCGTCGGGCAGCTTGCACACCGTCTTGGCCGGCATCACCCGCAACTCGCTGTAGCTGCCCGGCGGGTTGCTGGCGTAGGCCGCGCGGTCGCCGGCTTTCAGGTGCGTGACACCCTCGCCCACCGCCTCGACCACCCCGGCGCCTTCCATGCCGATCCCGTGCGGCAGCTGCAGCGGGTACAGCCCGGTGCGATGGTAGACGTCGATGTAGTTCAGGCCGCAGGCGTGGTGGCGGATGCGGATCTCGCCCGCGCCGGGCTCGCCGATCATCACCTCGACGAGCTTGAGTTGTTCCGGGCCGCCGGTGGCGCTGAACTGGATGGCTTTGGCTTTTGTGGACATGCGGTGTCTCCGTAGGTTTGCAAACGAGAAGGGCAACTGAAGCTGGCGAGCAAGACAGGCCAGGCGGCTCGGGCCGGTCGGGTATCGTGCCAGCCTTTTGTGGCCCCTGCCGATAACCGTCATCTCGTGCCCCCATGCGCCGTCTGAGCACCGCACCGAACCTTGCCCTGGCCACGCTGTGGGCCGACATGCTCAGCCAGGGCGGCATCGCCACCAGCGTGCAACGGGCCTTCGCGAGCAGCATCGCGGGCGAGATTCCGCCCGACCAGTCGCTGCCCGAGATCTGGGTGCTCGACGACGACCAGCATGCCGCCGCGCTGACGCTGCTGCGCGAACTGGCGCGCCCGGCGTGGCGACAATGGACCTGCCCCGGCTGCCAGGAGTGGATCGACGGGCCGTTCGAACAATGCTGGAACTGCGGTGCGGCAATGCCGGCCTGAACTCAAGCTGGAATTCAACAGAGCCGATGGAGCCGACCTACTTTCGCTCCGCCGCCGAAATGCGGCGCTGGTTCATGCGCCATCACCAGAGTGCCACCGAGTTGCTGGTCGGCTTGCACAAGGTAGCCAGCGGCGAGCCGAGCATCGGCTGGCCCGAGTCGGTGGACGAGGCCTTGTGCGTGGGCTGGATCGATGGTGTGCGCAAGCGCCTGGACGACAGCCGCTACACGATCCGCTTCACGCCGCGCAAGCCGGTCAGCACCTGGAGCGCGGTGAACATCGTGCGGGCGCAGGCGCTGCTCGACGCGGGCCGCATGTTGGCGAGCGGCCTGGCCGCGTACGAAGCGCGGCGCGAGAACAGGGTCGGCGTCTATTCGTACGAGCAGCGCAGCGTGGAGCTGCCACCCGTGTACGCCAAGCTCTTGCGCGCCGAGCTCGCGGCTTGGCAGTACCTCCACGCTTGCCCCGCGTCGTACAAAAAGGCCGTGGTCTGGTGGGTGGTGAGCGCCAAGCAGGAGGCCACACGCCAGCGCCGCTTGGCGCAGCTGATCGAACATTGCCAACGCAGGCAGCGCATCGCCGCCTTTTCACGCCCTTGATTTGATCGCCACGACGATGAGCCGCATCAGCGCCCGCACCGCCCTGTTGATGACGCTGCCGCCGCTGCTGTGGGCCGGCAACGCGGTGGTCGGGCGCCTGCTCGTCGGCCAGGTGCCCCCGCTGACGCTGAACGCGCTGCGCTGGCTGATCGCGGCGCTGCTGCTCGCGCCACTGGCATGGAGCGTGCTGGCCCGCGCCGAACACCGCGCCGCGATTGCTCAACGCTGGCGCCACCTGCTGCTGCTCGGCCTGCTCGGCGTGGGCACCTACAACGCGATGCAGTACCTGGCGCTGGTGACCTCCACGCCGCTGAACGTGACCTTGATCGCCTCCAGCATGCCGGTGTGGATGCTCGGCGTGGGCGCGCTGTTCTACGGCGTGCGGGTGACGCGGCGGCAGTTCGCGGGTGCGGTCCTGTCGCTGGCCGGTGTGCTGGTGGTGGTGGCACGCGGAGAGGTCTCCGCATTGGCCCAGGTGCAGCTGGTGGCGGGCGACCTCTACGTGCTGGTGGCGATCATCGCCTGGGCCTTCTACAGCTGGATGCTGGCGCGCCCGCCGCCGTCGATGCGCGGTGATGCGCGCCCACGCTGGGACTGGGCCGCATTCCTCTTCGTGCAAATCCTCTTCGGCCTCGTCGGCGCGGGCGGCGCGGCCGTGGCCGAGGTGATCGTGATGCCGAATGCCCAAATCCATTGGAGCTGGGGCGTTGCCGCCGCGCTGCTCTATGTGGCGGTGGGTCCGAGCCTGATCGCCTACCGCTGCTGGGGCTTGGGGCTAGAGCGCGGCGGCCCGGCACTCGCCGCCTTCTTCAGCAACCTGACCCCGGTGTTCGCCGCGAGCCTGTCGGCGCTGCTGCTCGGCGAGGCGCCGCGCCTGTTCCACGGTCTCGCGTTTGCGCTCATCGTGGCGGGCATCCTGGTGTCGTCGGCCGGGGCATCGTCGCCGGCGACGCCAAAGCGCTGAAGCCACGTCAGCGCACGCGCCAGCGCCGCCAGGCCGCGGCGTAGATCAGCAGGTTGCCGGCGAGCAGCAAGGCCGCGAGCAGCCACTGCGTGTCGCGGGTCAGGCCGTCGGGGTAGAGCCACCACATCACATGCCGCTCGACGAAGCTCTGCGTGGTGTCCACCGCCTGCCCCGCCGCCGCGCGCCAGCGCATCTCCAGCGGCGTGAGCGGGCAGATGCCGCCGCTGGCTTCGATCCACACCGCCCAGGCCAGTGCGGGCAGGTGCAGCGTGGCGAGCCAGCGCCACCGCAGCACCAGCAGCCCGCCCAACGCAGCCCAGGCGACGAACGCGGCGTGGAAGATCAGCAGCGCGTCGGCGATGAAGGCCGGTGGCATCGCCAGCGCAGACCACTAAAACGTCCCCGGAAACGCGCCGCCATCCAGCAACACGTTCTGCCCGTTCATGTAGCCCGCCTGCACGCTGCACAGGAAGGCGCAGACCGCACCGAATTCTTCCGGCGTGCCGAAGCGCCGCGCGGGTACCGTCTTGCGCCGCGCGTCCATCACCGCGTCCAGGCTCTGGCCGGACTTGGCGGCCACGCTGCCGAAGCCGGCGCGCAGGCGGTCGGTGTCGAAGCTGCCGGGCAGCAGATTGTTGATCGTCACGTTGCGCTCGGCCAACTTGGGCTGGCGTGCGGTGCCGGCCACGAAGCCGGTGAGCCCGGAGCGCGCCCCGTTGGAGAGGCCGAGAAAATCGATCGGCGCCTTCACCGACGACGAGGTGATGTTGACGATGCGGCCGAAGCCTCGCGCGGCCATCGCGTCCACCGTGGCGCGAATCAATTCGATCGGGGTCAGCATGTTGGCGTCCACCGCCTTGATCCAGGCCTCGCGGTCCCAGTCGCGGAAATCGCCCGGCGGCGGGCCGCCCGCGTTGTTGACCAGGATGTCCACCTGCGGGCAGGCGGCGAGTGCCGCCGCGCGGCCTTCGGGCGTGGTGATGTCGCCGGCGATGGCGCGCACCTCCACCCCCGGCGCGAGCACGCGTATTTCCGCCGCGGTGGCCTGCAGCGCGTCGTTGCCGCGCGCGGTGATCGTCAGGTTCACCCCTTCACGAGCCAGCGCCACCGCGCAGCCCTTGCCGAGGCCCTTGCTCGCGGCGCATACCAGCGCCCATTTGCCGTTGATACCGAGGTCCATGGTGTTGCGGTTTTCGAGTGGCGAAGAGGGCGCAGCGTAGCAGCGTTGGGTCATCCGCCCCGGCGCGCGCACTGCCACCACTCAGATGAGAAACGCAAGCGTGCCGGCGACAGCGCGGCGGCCAGGCCGGCCGCGTGTCAGCGCGAACGCGCCAGCAGCCACACCCCGAGCAGCACCAGCGATGTGCCCAACGCCACCCAGCCGGTGAAGGGCTCACCGAGGATCAGCACGCCCATCACGATGGTGCTCATCGGGCCGACCATGCCGGTCTGAGACGTGACGGCGGGACCGACACGTTCGATGGCCAGCATCGTCATCAACACCGGCGCGAAGGTGCAGGCAGTGGCGTTGAGCAGCGACAGCCACAGCACCTCTGGAGCAACCGCAAAGGCGCTGCCGGGCGGGCGCAGCAGCACGAACTGCAAGATGCACAACACACAGGCCACCGAGGTGGCCAGGCCGGTGAGGCGCAGCGAGCCAACCCGCTTGAGCACCTCGCCGCTGTAGAGCAGGTACACCGCGTAGAACAGCGCACTGCCGAACACCAGCGCGGCACCGAGCGCCACCTGGCCGCCTTCGAAGCTCAACTCCTGGCCGAACACCACCAGCGCGCCGAGGTAGCTCACCGAGAGCGCGGCCAACTGGCGCGCGCGGATCGGGCGCGCGAGCATGAAGGCGCCGAGCAGGAGCACGATCGTCGGGTTGAGGTACAGGATCAGCCGCTCCAGGCTCGCGCTGATATAGGCCAGGCCCAGAAAGTCCAGCGTGCTCGCCAGGTAGTAACCGCAGAAGCCCAGGCCGAGCACCGCGAGTTTGTCGCGCAGGTCCAGCGCCGGCTTGCCGCGCCCGGCCCACCAGGCCAAGGCCACGAACATCGGCAATGCGAAGAGCATGCGCAGCGCGAGCAGCGTCACCGCGTCCACGCCGTAGCGGTAGGCGAGCTTGATGATGATCGCCTTGCCCGAAAACGCGACGGCGCCGCCGGCCGCGAAGAGCAGGCCCGGCCAGGGCGTGGCGGTCATGCGCGGTCCGCGGCCGGCCGGCGCTCAAGCATCCAGTGCCGCGAGTCGTCGGCAAAGCTCACCGAGCTGTGGATGCCGATCACCACGTCATGAAGCAAATGGGGCTTCACCACTTCGCTTGACCCCTGGGGGCGGTAGTGACGAAGTCACTCCTGGGGGTGCTCAGTAGCCAACGGCCGCGCCGTCGCGCCGCGGGTCGCTCGCCGCCACATAACCCTCAACCCGCGGGTCGCCGAGCCGCCAGATGAACTGGCCGGCACCGAAGTCCATGTAGCTGTCGTTCACGACCTCGAGCTTGTGGCCACGCTCCAGCAGGCCGGCGACCGTGGCTGCGGGCATCGCCGCTTCCGCGCTGATCGAAAGACCTTCGTTGAAGCGCCAGCGCGGCGCGTCACAAGCGGCCTGCGGGTTCTGCTGGTGGTCGAGCATGCGCACCAGGGTTTGCAGGTGGCCTTGCGGCTGCATGTTGCCGCCCATGACGCCGAAGCTCATGACGGGTTCGATGTCCGGGCCGATGGCTACCCCAGCCGTTGCACCCCCTCCCTGACCCTCCCCCGTCGAGGGGATCGGGTGGGCCTTCGGCTTGCTCAGGAAGGCCGGGATGATGGTGTGGAACGGCCGCTTGCCCGGCATCACGACATTCGGGCTCTCGGCATCGAGGCTGAAGCCGTGGCCGCGGTTTTGCAGGCTGATGCCGAAGTGGGGTTCGACCACGCCGGAGCCGAAGCCCATGTAGTTGCTTTGGATGAAGCTGACCATCATCCCGCTCTCGTCGGCGGTGGTCAGATAGATCGTGCCGCCCCTCCTCCAAAAGCCCGCCGGGTTGCCGGCATCGAAGACCTGCGCCCGCTTCGGGTCAATCAGCTTGGCGCGCTGCGCCAGGTAGCCGGGGTCGAGCAGCTGCGCCGGCGTGACCCGCATCGCGCTGAGTTCGGCGGCGTGCTGGTAGGTGTCGGCGAACGCCAGCTTCATCGCCTCGATTTGCAGGTGCTGGCATTGCGCGCTGTCGACCTCCATCGATGCGATGTCGAAATGCGCGAGCATGCCCAGCGCCATCTGCGCCGCGATGCCCTGGCCGTTGGGCGGTATCTCGTGCAGCGTGTGGCCGCGGTAGTCCTGGGCCAGCGGCTCGACCCATTCGGGCCGGTAGGCGGCGAGATCGGCCGCGGTCATCGCGCCGCCATGTTCACGCGCGTGGGCCGCAATCGCGCTGGCGATCTCGCCGCGGTAGAACGCCTCGCCCCGGCTCGCGCCGATCAGCTTCAGCGCCCGCGCCGCGTGCGGCATCGTGAAGCGTTCGGCCACCTCGGGCGGCCGGCCCTTGGGCAGGAAGGTTTGTGCATAGCCCGGCTGCGACACCAGCTCGGCCACCTGCGAGGCAAGCACCCATTTCTGCTGCACCACCACCGGCACCGCATAACCGCGCTCGGCAATTTCGGTGGCCGGCGCG
>JANNGZ010000072.1:0-3535 GCA_031404155.1 Burkholderiales bacterium | reverse complement strand
CCGAGCCCTGCCTGATGCCGGTGCCGGACGACATCGACGACGACCTCGCCCCGCTGCTGCTCGACACCATCGGCACCGCGGCGCATGGCCTGCGCACCGCGCGTCCGCTGCTGCCGCCACCGCGTGAATGTGAGGTGCTGGTCACCGGCGCCGGGCCGATCGGCATCGGTGCGCTGATCGCTTTGCAGGAGATGGGGTTCACGCGAATTTCCATCGGAGATCCGCGTGCCAACCGGCTCGCCTTGGCCGTGTCGCTCGGTGCGCGTGTGCACGAGGCGAGGGATGTGGCAGGTGTGGCGGCAATGGCGGCGGCGGACGCGGCCTCGCAGCGCTTTCATCTCGTGGTGGAATGCAGCGGCGCGCATGCGGCGCGCAATCTCGGGCTCACCGTCGTCTGGCCGCGTGGCGTGGTGCTGCTCCTTGGTGAAAACGATGCGCCGTGGACCATCGAAGAAACCAAACCGATCCGGCGCAAGGACTTTTATATGCTGCGCTCGTTCTACTTTCCGAAAGCCGATCTCGACGCCAACATCGGCTTGCTGCGCGCGCGGCGCGGCGACTACCGCCGGCTGGTCGACGGCACTTTTGGGCTTGAGGCGTTTGCTGAAGTCTTCCCGCGCTTCGCGGCAGGGGAACTGGTGAAACCGCTGCTGGCGCCGTGATGATCGCGCCGCCGCCCAAGCGCATCACGCTGGCCTGTGTCGGCCACCTGTCGCTGGACCATGTGTTCGAGATCGAGCGCTTCCCGAACGCGCCGACCAAGACCCCGGCGCGCGGCTACCGGGCGCAGGGTGGCGGCATGGCCGCCAACGCGGCGGTGGCGGCGGCGCGCCTGGGCGCTCAGGTGCGCTTCTTCGGCGCACTCGGGCAGGACGGCATCGAGGCCACGTTGCGCGAACACCTCGCCGGCGAGGGCGTCGAACTCGGCGCGCTGCAATCGGTGCCCGGGGCGCTGAACTCGGTCTCGGCGGTGGTGGTGGACGCGGCCGGCGAGCGGCAGATCTTCAACCACCGCGGCGACGCGCTGAAGCGGGCGGCGCCGCTGGATGTGTCGCAACTCCACGGTGTCGACGTGGTGCTCGCCGACCCGCGCTGGGTGGCCGGCGCCGAGACGGCGCTGCGCTGGGCGCGCGAGCGCAATGTGTTGTCGATGCTCGACGCCGATATCGCGCCGCGCGACGACCTGCTGCGCCTGGTGCCCCTGGCGCGGTGGGCGGTGTTCTCGGCATCGGGGCTGGCGCTGTACGCGCCCGGCGCTGCGCCGCGCGAGGCCTTGCAAGCGGCGCTCGACTCGGGTTCTCGGGCCGCGATGGTGACGCGGGGCGAGCGTGGCGTGTGCTGGCTGCACGGCGGGCGCTGGCAGGAGCGCGAGGCTTACCGGGTCGAGGCACGCGACACCACCGGCGCCGGCGACGTGTTCCACAGCGCACTCGCGATCGCGCTGGCTGAAGGCCAGTCCGAGGTCGATGCCGTGGCTTTTGCGTGTGCAGCCTCAGCGCTCAAGTGCCGGGTGGGGCAGGGCATCCGGGGCGCGCCGCGGCGGGATGCGGTGCTGGCGTTCCAGGCCGAGTTCGGCTGAAAGAGTTGCGCATTCGCTCGCACAAACGTCCGTACACGCTGAGCCTGTCGACGCGTCGGCGCCCGGCTTCCTTCGACAAGCTCAGGACGAGCGGAAATACCGGCTGAGCCTGGACGGGTTGTGATGCGATCGAAAGCGAAGCCGAATGAGCGCCGCCGGGCCGCTCCCAAGGCGCTCGCTCCCCCTCGGTGGACCGGCGCGAAGCGGCGTAGGGGCACGAATGGGCCCGCGCGCCAACCCATCGCGGGTAGCGGCCACGCGGTCAGCGGCTCGAGCTCCGACCCGATGAAGTGGCGGCGTGCGGCTCAACCGCGGCCGCTGCAAACCGGGCAGGCAGCGCTGCGCCCGATGCGGATCTCGTTCCATTCCATCGCCCGCCCATCGAGCATCTGCAAACGCCCGGCAAGCGACGAGCCGATGCCCACGAGCAGCTTCAGCGCCTCGGCGGCCTGCATCGTGCCGATGATGCCGACCAGCGGCGCGAACACGCCCATCGTGGCGCATTGCACCTCCTCGAAGGTGGCCTCGGGCGGGAACACGCAGGCATAACAGGGTGCGTCGGCGCTGCGGGTGTCGTAGACCGAGATCTGGCCGTCGAAGCTGATCGCCGCGCCAGACACCAGCGGTTTGCGGTGTTCCACGCAGGCGGCGTTCACCGCATGCCGGGTCTTGAAGTTGTCGCAGCAATCCACCACCACGTCGGCATCACGCACCAGCGTGTCGAGCGACGAAGGGTCGGCACGTTGCACCAGCGGAATCACCTGCGCGTCAGGGTTGATCGCCAGGATCGTGGCGCGTGCCGACTCCGCTTTTGGCGTGCCCACCCGCGCCATGTTGTGTGCGATCTGGCGCTGCAGGTTGGTCAGATCCACCGTGTCGTGGTCGACGATCGTGATGCGCCCGACGCCGGCGGTGCCGAGGTACATCGCCACCGGCGATCCGAGGCCGCCGGCGCCGATCACCAGGGCATGTGAATCGAGCAGGCGCTGCTGGCCCTCGATGCCGATCTCGTCGAGCAGGATGTGGCGCGAGTAGCGCAAGAGCTGGTCATCGGTCATAAACGCTACGCCAACAGGAAAAAAGGCCCGCTGGGGGCGGGCCTTTTCCGGGGACTTGTGATGCTCGTCACTGCGTTGTGGCTTCCGCCTTGCGCTCGGTGACGGTCTTGCTCACCAACACCGTCTTGCCCTTGAGCTTGTTGAGCGCCTGAACCAGCTGGAAGTCCTCGGCGCTGCCGAACTCGGGCAGGGGTTTGAGTTCACGCTGCTTGGCGAGTTGTTCCTCGACCTTCTTGCGCTCCTCGGAGCGGGCCTTATCGCGGGCTTCGTCTTTCTTGTCGTCGGCATTGCCGAGGTGTTTGTCGAGGTCGGCCTCGCGGGTGCGCAGCGCGGCGAACACGTTTCCCTCGGCGGTTTCGTCGAGCCACACGTCGGGCACGATGCCCTTGGCCTGGATCGACCGCCCGTTCGGGGTGAAGTAACGCGCGGTGGTGATCTTCAGCGCCGTTTCAGCCGAGAGCGGGCGCACGGTTTGCACCGAGCCCTTGCCGAAGGTCTGCGCGCCCATCACCACGGCGCGTTTGTGGTCCTGCAGCGCGCCGGCGACGATTTCGCTGGCCGAGGCCGAGCCTTCGTTTACCAGCACCACCATCGGCACCCGCTTCACCGCCTCGGGCAGGCGGCGCAGCGGGTCGCTGCCACCGCGGCGCAGGTAGTCTCCGGGTGCCGCCTTGAAGGTGGCCTTCGACTCGCTCAACTGGCCGTTGGTGGTCACCACCACAGCGTCGGCCGCCAAAAAGGCGGCCGAGACAGCCACCGCGCCTTCGAGCAAGCCGCCCGGGTCGTTGCGCAGGTCGAGCACCAGGCCCTTCAGGTTCGGGTCCTGCTTGTAGAGCTCTTCGAGCTTGCGCACAAAATCGTCGACGGTGCGGTCCTGGAACTGGCTCACCCGCAGCCA
>JANNGZ010000071.1:0-6939 GCA_031404155.1 Burkholderiales bacterium | reverse complement strand
ACGAGCTGGAAGCCCTGGGCGTGGATGTTGCCCTGGAGCTGGTGGATCTCCACCGTGCGTGACGCGTCGCTCATCACCAGCTTGCCGTCGACACCGAGCACGTTGGCCTTGCGGCCGCTCTTGGCGAGCAGGTCGGGGCTGATCGAATTGGCGTTAGCCAACACCCGCTCGAAGTAGGGCTTGGCCGCGGCACTGGTGACCAGCGTGGCGCCGTCGCCCACCGCGGCGCGCAGCCCGCCCGAGTGGTCGAAGTGGTGGTGCGAGTTGACCACGTAGCGAATCGGCTTGCCGGGCGCGAGCGCCTTCACCGCGGCCAGCACCGCGGCGGCGCGGCCGTCGTAGAGCGGGCTTTCCACCAGCATCATGTGGTCGGCCATCTCCACGGCCACGCTGTTGTGCGAACCACCGGCCACGAACCACACGCCCTCGGCCACTTTCTCGGTGGCGGCACGCTCGGCAAAAGCGCGTACCAGCGCTGGCACCTCGGTGATGTTCGACGGAGCGTTCGGCGTTACGCTGCTCACCGCGATGTCGAGCACTTCGAAGCCGCCCTTGCTCTGGCGGATGCGCGCCGGAAACTTCACGCCGCCGTGGTCGCGGTAGTCGCTGAAGGTGGTCACCACCTCGGTGTCGCCGGTCACCGGGTGCGGGTGGCGCGAGTCGACGCGCTCGACCAGGTTGGCGGCGTTGAGTACCGCGGTGGCGCTGAAGGCGCCGGGTGCGGTGAAGGAGAGCGTGGTTTGTTTGGCGCCGGCGGCGTTCTGCGTCACCGCCACGCGCGGCGAATGTTTGGCCGCGGCTTTCAGCACGCCATGCGGGGTGGTCCAGAGGTCGTGCACCCGCACGTCGTGCGCCACCGGCGCCGGCACGGGCGCCGGGCCGGCCATGTTCCAGGCAAAACCGCCCATCACCAGGCCGGTACCGCGCTGCTCGCCCTGGCCCATCAGCGGCGTGGCGCCGCCGCCGGTGGGCTCGGCACGGCTGAGCGCGAAGTCTTCGCGCAAGGCGCCGTTTTCATAGTCCGCAATGCGCTCGAGTTTCGAGTAAGTCACCTTAGGCCAGGCCATGCCCGGCTGGTGCGCCTGCCCGAAGACCGCGCCGGTGCCGCTGCCCGCGAAGGCGATCGACTTCAGCTTGTCGCCACCCATCGCCGCCTCGGCCGCGCGCAAAACCGCCTGCGGGTCGCTGCCCGGCGCGGAGACGCAGGCCACCAGGCCCGACGCAGCGAGCGTGGCCGCGGCCAGCGCGGCGCTTGCGAGGGACGAGCGACGGCTCGACGAAAAGAAAGTGGAAACACGATGCAGCATCACCCGCTCCTGATGCGCGGGCGAATGCCGCGCCAAGGACGCGAGGTTCCGTCAGAAAGCCGCTGCGCGCCTATCGGGGAAACCGATTTGAGGCAGCGGGAATGAAACGGCCGGCTGCGACGTAGTCGGAGCCGGCCGGGAGAAGGAATTCAGCGCTGCACGGCCCACCGGTTGGCAGGCGGCGACAGCGGGGATTACTTCTTGCTCGGGTCGATGCCGAGCGAGGGCATCTGGTTCGCGCCCGCGGTGCGCATGAACTCGCGCTGCTTTTCGTGCATGCAGCCGTCGACCATGCGCTGGCCGACTTTGGTGTCCATCAGCATCGACTTGTTGGCGATCTGCAGCATCAGGGTGCGGCCATTGACGTCTTCCAGGCGCAGCGCGCCGGTGCTCGACAACACCGGCTTCATCGTGAAGGTGTCCTTTTTGAACTTGAGGTCGACATAACCCTCGTTCTTCGGGCTCGGCACCACCGAGACGGTCTGGTCGAACTCGCAGGCGTAGTCGCCGTAATGGGTGAGCGCCGCGGCGGCAATCTGCTCGCCCTCGGCCTTGGGCAGCGCGGCAGCCGCCGGCGCGGGTGCCGCGGCTTTGGCGGCCGGCTTGGCCGCGGGCTTCGCTGCGGTTTTTGCAGCAGGTGTCGCCGCGGCCGGTTTGGCGCTCGGCGCGGTTTGCGCGGCGGCCTGCGGCGCGTGGGCGGCCAGGGTCAGCGCGGCGATGGCGCCAACCAGCGCGCCGGTGGCGTGTAGGGCATTGGCACGGGTGCGGACAGAGGTGAAGTTCAAGCGGTTTCTCCGGTGGAATGCAAGGGCGATGGCATGGGCCGATTCTGCGCGGAGCATTTCGGCACAGCGTTGCAAGACGTTGCGATCAGGGCTTTGCATTGTGAAAGTCCGCACGGCGCAGCCGGTACAGCACATGCGGCGCCACCGGATGCTCCGGCGCCACAAACGGATGCACAAAGTTGCCCAGCGGGTCGTGCTGCATGCCCAGGCGCTGCATCACCCGGCGCGAAGCTTCGTTGACCGCCGCGGTGTAGGCAACCAGCTCGTCGAGCCCGAGTTGTTCGAAGGCGAAGTGGCACGCCGCGCGCGCGGCCTCGCTGGCGTAGCCCTGGCCCCAGGCGTCCGCGCTGAGCCGCCAGCCCAGCTCGACGCAGGGCACGCAGGCCAGGTCGATGCCGGTGACGTGCAGGCCCACGGTGCCGGCGCAGCCGATACGCCCGGGAATCTCCAGCGCCCACATGCCCCAGCCGCGGCGCTCGAGGTTGGCGCGCATGCGCTGCAGTTCGGCCAGCGCTTCGGCCTCGGTGCTGGTGCGCTCGAAATGGCGGCGCACCTGCGGGTCGGTGTTCATCGCCACCCAGGGCGGCGCGTCGGCGTCGGTCCAGCGGCGCAACAGGGTGCGCTGGCTGCGCAGCTCCAGCGGTGCGGCGAAGGTTTTCAGCAGCAGCGGTGGCGTCGAGGTGTTCATGTTCAAGTGCGCCACGCCGGCTGCTCAATGCCGGCTTCGCGCCAGCGGCCCCTTGTCGTCGAACCAGGCCCGCCGCACCTCTTCGGGCAGCTGCGCACCATGGGCGTAGGAGGTGCGGTGTGCACGCTCGAGCAGGTGCCAGAAGAAGCGGTAGCTGGCGCGGTCGTGCAGGGTGTCGTGCAGGCCGCTCCTGTGCTGGATCGGCGCCCAGCCGGCCGCCTGCGCCGCGTGCAGGATGTCGATCGCCAGGTCGACCTCGGCGGTGCTCGGGGTGAAGGCGTCGACGATCGGCCGGATTTGCGCCGGGTGGATGCTCCACATGCGCGTGAACCCGAGCTGCCGGCAGGCGCGGCCGGCCGCGTCCTGCAACGCGGCCTGGTGCTTGAACTCGGTGACGACGCAGTGCGACGGCGTCTTGGCTGCGGCGTGGCAAGCCGCGGCGATCTCGAGCTTGGCGCGCAGCACCAGCGGGTGTTCGAACTGGCCCTTCACGCTCATCGCCGACAGCGGTATCGCACCCCGATGCGCCGCCACGAAATCCATTAAACCGAAGGAGAGCGACTCGATGCGCGGGTGCGCGGCCAGCGCCTGCACCTCGCGCAGCGCACCATGGGTTTCCACCAGCGCGTGCAGCGGAATCTCGTGCGCCACGCCGGCGCCGCGCGCGAGGGCGTCGATCGCCTGCGCGGCGCTTTCCAGGTCGGCCACGCCGCGCACCTTGGGCAGCATCAGGTAGGCCACGCGCGCGCCGGCGCGCTTGACGATCGCCGCGGCCACGTCGTGAAAGCGCGGGTGCCCCAGCGGCAACAGGCGTGCGCCGACGCGGCCGAAGTTGTTCTGCGGCGAGTCGATCAGCTCGGCGATAAGCGCCGCATGTTCGGCCTCGCCGCCCACCGGCGCGCCGTCCTCGGCGTCGAGCGTGGCGTCGAACACCGGCCCCATCTCGGCCTGCAGTTCCAGGCTCTTGCGCATGCGCGATTCCACACCCGAGTAGTGGTCGCACACCGGCAGTGCGGTGGCCGCGGCTTCGCCGGGTTCGAAGAGGGCGTCGCGAGGGTGAACAGCGGGCATGGCAGCGGGCATGGTGGTTGGACGGTAGTGGCGCTCGGGGCCGCGTGCCGTGGTGTGGGACGGGTCAAGGCGGTGCGGCCGGCGGATTGGGTTTCCCCCATTGTCGCTGCGGCGTTGGCAGGCAAGATGCCGCCCACCTCGAACATTCGTATGACGATAAGGAGCCGGCCTTGAACATCCTCCACTCGATCCGCCGCAGGGCCTTTGCCGGCCTGGCGCTCCTGGCCTGCATCGGCGGCGCCTCCGCGCAGGGCTACCCCGACCGCCCGCTCACCCTCGTGGTGCCTTGGGGCGCGGGCGGCGGCACCGACGCGGTGGCGCGCTTCATTGCCAACCTGATGGAGAAGGACCTCGGCCAGCCGGTGAACGTGGTCAACCGCACCGGCGGCTCGGGCGTGGTCGGGCATTCGGCGATCGCCACCGCGGCGGCCGACGGCTACACCATCGGGATGATCACGGTGGAAATCACCATGATGCATCACCAGAAACTCACCGATCTGAACCCCACCAGCTACACCCCGATCGCGCTGGTGAACCTGGACCCGGCCGGCTTCCAGGTGCGCGCCGATTCGGCCTACAAGAACATGGGCGACGTGCTCGCCGCGATCAAGGCCAACCCGGGCAAGTTCAAGGCCTCGGGCACCGGCCAGGGCGGCATCTGGCACCTGGCGCTGGCCGGCTGGCTGCGCGACGCCAAGGTCGACCCCGCCGCCGCGCCTTGGGTCCCGAGCAACGGTGCCGCGCCGGGCCTGCAAGACCTGGTGGCCGGCGGCGTCGAGTTCGTGCCCTGCTCGCTGCCCGAAGCCCGCTCGCTCATCGACGCCGGCAAGGTGCGCTCGCTGGCGGTGATGGCCAGTTCGCGCGCGGCCCTGTTCCCCAATGTGCCGACGCTGAAAGAGGCCACCGGCTCCGACTGGGCCACCGGCGCCTGGCGCGGCATCGCGGCGCCGAAGGGCTTGCCGCCCGCGGTGGCCGCACGGCTCGAAGCCTCGGTGAAGAAGGCCTACGAGAGCAAGGAATACAAGGACTTCATGGCCCAGCGCGGCTTTGGCCTGTTGTGGGGCAATGCCGTCGAGTTCGCCGCGTTCATGGCCAAGGGCGACGCCGACATGAAGGCGGTGATGACCGCTGTGGGCATCGCGAAGTAGGCGCTGCCAGGTCAGCCCCGCTGCCGCCGCCGCCGCGCACCTTCGCTTCGATTCACAACACCCCCCGTGCAGCGCACCGACCGTTGGCTGGGCCTGGCGCTGGCCCTGCTGGCCGGCGCGGTGCTGTGGTCCGCGCGCAGCTTCCCCAACGTGCCCGGCCAAAAGCTCGGTGCCGGCTTCCTGCCGATGCTGGTGGGCGCGGGCTTGCTGCTGTGCGGGCTCGCGCTGGTGCTGCGCAGCTACCGTGCAGCGCCGTACCGTGACGAAGCCGGCGCCGAGCCGCGTGCGGCCGAGCATTTCGGCAGCTCCGTGGTGCTCATCGGCGTGGTGGTTTTCTACATCGCACTCGCCGACAAGCTCGGCTTCCTGATCGTGGCGCCGCTGTGCCTGCTCGCCGCGTTCAAGGCCTTTCGCGCCAACACGCTGACGGCGTTGTTGTGGGCGCTCGGCGGCACGCTGGTGGTGCACTTCGCGTTCTACAAGCTGCTGCGCGTGCCGCTGCCCTGGGGCTTGTTGCGGCCGTTTTACTGAGATGGCGACTCGAATCAACTCAGCGAATGGCTCCCTCCCCCTTTACGGGGGAGGGTTGGGGTGGGGGTGTCTGCCTTTGTCGCGCTCGCAAACACCTCACCCCCTCCCCAACCCTCCCCGGTCAAGGGGGAGGGAGGTCCACCGCTGACATGGACGCCGTCATCACCGCCTTCGGGCTCGTCTTCCAGCCCTATGTGCTGACCGTGATCCTGCTCTCGGCGATTTACGGTTTGTTCGTCGGCGCCATTCCCGGGCTCACCGCCACGATGGCCACCGCGCTGCTGGTGCCGGTCACCTTCTTCATGCCGCCGGTGCCCGCGGTGGCGGCGATCGTCACCGCCACCGCGATGGCGATTTTTTCGGGCGACATCCCGAGCGCGTTGCTGCGCATGCCGGGCACACCCGCAAGTGCCGCCTACACCGACGAGGCCTACCTGCTCACCCGCAAGGGCCAGCCTGAACTTGCGCTCGGCGCCGGCCTGGTGTTCTCGGTGCTCGGCGGCATCTTCGGCGTGCTGGTGCTGATCCTCGCCGCGCCGGCGCTGGCCGAGATTGCGCTCAAGTTCAGTTCCTTCGAGTATTTCTGGCTGGTGATGCTCGGCTTCACCTGCGCCATCTTCATCGCCGGCAAGGACCCGCTGAAGGGCCTGGTGTCGCTGCTGCTCGGGCTGCTCATCGCGTGTGTCGGCCTGGACAACCCGGCCGGCGCGCCGCGCTGGACCTTCGGCGATGCCGAGCTCACCGGCGGCATCTCGCTCATCCCTTTGATGATCGGCATGTTCGCCATCTCCGAAGTGCTGCGCTTCGCGGTCACCGTGAACAAGCCGGTGATGGCGATAGAGCGGCCGTTCGGCAATGTCTTCTCCGGCATGTGGGCGTTGCTCAAGAAGTACCCGCTGCAACTCTTCCGCGGCAGCGCCCTCGGCACCGCGGTGGGCGCGCTGCCCGGCGCGGGCGCGGACATCGCGGCCTGGATGTCTTATGCCATGTCGAAGAAGTTTTCCAAGGAGCCGCAGAAGTTCGGCACCGGGCATGTGGAAGGCATCGTCGAATCCGGCGCGGCCAACAACGCCGCACTCGGCGGCGCGTGGATTCCGGCGCTGGTGTTCGGCATCCCCGGCGACTCGATCACCGCCATCGCGATCGGTGTGCTCTACATGAAGGACATGAACCCGGGGCCCACGCTGTTCGTGAACAACCCGCAGAACATCTATGCGGTGTTTATCGTCTTCATCCTGGCGCAGTTGTTGATGCTGCCGCTGGGTTGGGCGGCGATCAAGGCGGCCAAGCAGGTGCTGCGCATTCCAGCCAGCCTTTTGATGCCGCTGATCTTGCTGTTCTGTGTGGTCGGCAGTTTTGCGATCAACAACAGCATGTTCGGCGTGACCGTGATGCTGGCGGCCGGCGTG
>JANNGZ010000070.1:0-3613 GCA_031404155.1 Burkholderiales bacterium | reverse complement strand
AGCGTGCGACCGCAGGAGACGCCCGATGGACGACAACCAGGCGCAGCAAAACAAAGCGGCCGCGATCGCCTTTTACGACCTGATGTTCAACCAATGCCGGCCGGCCGAGGCCGTGGCGCGCTATGTGGGCGAGAGCTACACACAACACAACCCGCATGTGGCCGACGGCAAGCAGGCTTTCATCGACTACTTCGAGCGCATGGCGCGCGAGTACCCGGGCAAGCAGGTGCGCTTCGTACGCGCCATCGCCGAAGGGCCCTACGTGGTGCTGCACTGCCAGCAAGTGTGGCCAGGCGGGGCCGACAAGGACTGGGCGGGCATCGACATCTTCCGCTTCGACCACCAGGGCAAGGTGGTCGAACATTGGGACGTGCTGCAGCTGGTGCCAGCGGACTCGGCACACGGCAATACGATGTTCTGAACCTGCTTCGATTGAACTTGGACGCGGCCACGCGAAGTTTCTGGAGACTGGTGGAGGTAAGCCAATGGACAAGATAGAAGCCCGCATCGCCGCACTTGGCCTGGTGCTGCCACCCGCAATGCAGCCGCCACCCGGCGTGGCGCTGCCGTTCCAGTTCGTTCGCGTCGTAGGGCCGCGGGCGATCGTCTCGGGCCACGGGCCGCAAAATCCCGACGGCTCGTTGGCGCAGCCCCTGGGCAAGCTCGGGCGAGAGCTCAGCGTCGAGCAGGGCACCCTGGCGGCACGGCTCACAGCGTTGTCGATTCTCGGCAGCCTGAAACGCGCGCTCGGCGACCTCGACCGGATCAGCGCCTGGGGCCGGGTCTTCGGCATGGTCAACTCCGCCGCCGGCTTCCACCAGCAGCCCAGCGTGATCAACGGCTTCTCCGACCTGATCCTCGAACTCTTCGGGGCCGAAATCGGCGCTCATGCGCGCAGCGCGGTGGGCATGGCCGAGCTGCCCTTCAACATTCCGGTGGAGATCGAGGCCGAGGTCATGTTCGCCGCCTGACACGCACCCGGGCAGAGCGGCAGCCGGGGGCCGCCTCGCCGTTATGCTTGCGCCCCATGTATGCGCAGCACTTCGGACTGAAACGCGCGCCCTTCGCGATCGCGCCCGACCCGCGCTACCTCTACATGAGCGAGCGCCACCGCGAGGCCCTGGCGCACCTGCTCTACGGCGTGCGCGGTGGCGGTGGCTTCGTGCTGCTCACCGGCGAGATCGGCGCGGGCAAGACCACCGTGTGCCGCTGCTTCCTCGAACAGGTGCCGCGGCGCTGCAACGTGGCGTACATCTTCAACCCGAAGCTTTCGGTGGAAGAGCTGCTCAAGAGCGTTTGCGACGAGTTCCGAATTCCGTCGCTGCCCGAGCGCAACGGTGCGGCCACGGTGAAAGCCTATGTCGACGCGTTGAACGACTTCCTGCTGCAAACCCATGCGGTGGGGCAGAACAACGTGCTGATCATCGACGAGGCGCAGAACTTGAGCCCCGATGTGCTCGAACAGCTGCGCTTGCTGACCAACCTGGAGACCAGCGAACGCAAGCTGCTGCAGATCATCCTGATCGGCCAGCCGGAGCTGCGCACGATGCTCGCCAAGCCCGAGCTCGAGCAGCTTGCGCAGCGGGTGATTGCGCGGTACCACCTTGAGGCGCTCGGAGAAACCGAGACCGCGCTGTACGTACAGCATCGGCTCGCGGTGGCTGGCCTGAGCCGCGGCATGCCCTTCGACCGGGAAGCGCGGCACGAGGTCTACCGGCTCTCGCGCGGGGTACCGCGGCGGGTGAACCTGCTCTGCGACCGCGCGCTGCTCGGCGCCTATGCCGGAGGGCATGCGCGGGTCAATGGCGAGATTGTGCGCAAGGCCGCGCTTGAGGTGTTCGACTCCCCAGCCGAGCTTGGCGTCATCCAGGCCTGGCTGCGCCATGCCAGCACCTTCGGCGGCAGCTTGCTCGCGGGCGCCGCGCTGGTGGGCGCCGCGCTCGTAGGCGCCGCCGCGATGTGGGTGGTAATTGCCGAGCCGACGAACGGCGCGGATGCGTCCACCACGGTCAGCACCGTGCGGGCCGCCGACGACCCTGCAGCGTCAGCGCCCGCAGCAACCCTTCGGCCGAGGTAGCCCACCATGTCGTACGTGCTCGAAGCATTGAAGAAGGCCGAAGCCGAGCGTGGGCGCGGCGCCGTGCCCGGCCTGCACACGCAGCCTTTCACGATGGCGCAGCCGATGGGTGGCCAGCGCACCACCGTCAAACCCTGGATCTGGATGGCTGCCGGGCTGGGCCTCGGACTGGCTGTGGCGCTGGCCTGGGCGCTGCTGCGGGGTGATCCGCCGCCGCGCGCCGGCGCTGCACCGGCTGCCCCGCCCGAGGCCGCGCGTGCCCAACCCGATGCCCCCGCCGTGGCGGCGCCGGGCGCCCGGGTGGGCGCAGTACCTTCCGCCGAGGCGCCCGCTCCAGTATCGACCGCGGCGGCGCCAGCGTCGCCGGCCCTGGCGCCAGCCCCAGTCGCAACACCAGCGCCCGCCGCGGTGGCGGGTCCGATACCGGCAGTGACGGCGCCCGTGATGGCGCCGGCGGCCGCAGCCCTGCCCCAGGGTGCACGACCACCGGCCCCAACAAGTGCAGCCTTGGCAACCAAGCCTGTCCGGGCAGCCGCGCCGGGGGGAGCCGCTGCCACACGTCAAGCAACAGCGGCCGCACCCGCGGGTCCGTCCCCCGCCGTGGAGCCACCAATCCTCAAGTTGGCCGAGTTGCCCGAGTCGATGCGGCGCGAACTGCCGGCGCTGGCGTTCGGCGGGTCGATGTATTCGGAGCAACGCACCAGTCGCATGCTGATCGTCAACGGCCAGCTGTTTCATGAAGGTGCGGTTCTCGCGCCGGGCCTGACGCTCGACCGCATCCAGCTCAAGAGCGCCGTGTTCAGCTTCAGGGGCCAGCGCTTCGAGATGGCGTACTGAGCGCGCCCCCAAGCCCGCCGCGTCGCCCGTCAGCCGCTCTGCTGGCCTCCAACCCATGCTCACATCATCGGTACCGGTTTGCTCCTACGCTGGCCGCTTGACCGTTACCGCAGAACGCCATGACAAACCAAGCCCGCCTCTTCGCCACCCTGCTCGCCGCGCTGCTTGCCGGCTGCGGCACAGTGGGCATCGGCATCGGAGTTCCTATCGGCGGCGGCAGCATTGGCGTCGGCGTGAGTAGCGACGGGCGCGCCGGCGGCTCGGTTGGCGTTGGCAGCGGCAATGTGCGCGTCGGTGTCGGCGGGTCCACCATGCTGCCTCGGCCCGCTGAAGCCGCGGCATCGGGTGCCTCGGCGGCGTCGAACTGAGTGGGCATTAGCGCGGCCGCGTCGCGCGCTGCTTGCGAATACGCGGGGCCCGAACACGGTGGCACCATGCAAAAGGGCCTTGCAAGTTGCAAGGCCCTTTTGGCATTTTTTTGGAGGCGCGGCCCAGAGTCGAACTGGGCTGGGCGGATTTGCAATCCGCTGCATAACCGCTTTGCTACCGCGCCGTGATTGAAAAAGGGAAGCCATGGCTTCCCTTTCGATGTTTGGAGCGGGAAACGAGACTCGAACTCGCGACCTCAACCTTGGCAAGGTTGCGCTCTACCAACTGAGCTATTCCCGCTTGGGAGTTCGGCGAACGCGCATCCGCCGA
>JANNGZ010000069.1:0-1911 GCA_031404155.1 Burkholderiales bacterium | reverse complement strand
CGAACTCGGGGTGGCGCCCGAGCGCACGCTGATGATCGGCGACACCACGCACGACCTGCAGATGGCGGTGAATGCCGGTGTGCCGCGAGTGGGCGTGAGCTACGGCGCGCATGCTCACGAAAGTTTCGAGGCGCTCGCGCCGCTGCATGTGGCGCATTCGATGCGCGAGCTGCATCACTGGCTGGCCTCGAATGCCTGAGCAAACGACGGGTGCGGCGCAAGGCCCGGCGCAGGGCCAGTGGCTGTGCGCCGCCGCCGAGCTGGCCGAAGCGGGCCGCGCGCTGGTGTTCGACGTGATGGTGTGGCAGCAGCCGGCGCGTGCCTTTGTGCTGCGTTTCGACGGCCGCGTCGTCGGCTATATCAACCGCTGCCTGCATGTGCCCGCCGAGATGGACTGGCAGCCGGGTGAATTCCTCGATGCCGACCGCCGCTTCATCGTCTGCTCGATCCACGGCGCCACCTACGAACCCGGCAGCGGCCGCTGCGTCGGCGGGCCTTGCGGGCGCGGCAAGCTGATGGCGCTGGAGGTGCACGAGCGCGACGCGCAGGTGTATTGGTATCCTTCCCACGACATCCGGCCGGTCGCGTTCGACGAACCGGCATAGCCCTTCCGAAAGCGCTCCATGACTTCGCCGCAAGACCCCAAGAATCCCGAAGACCGCGACCGACCCGATACCGTGCCGATGTTCGACCCCGCCGACGAGCAGGCTGCCGCGGCGGCGAAAGCGGCGGCGCCGGTGCCGCCCCTGGCCGCCACGGCGGTGCCGCCGCCGCCCGCGGCAGCTCAACGCACGGCCACTGCGGCGCCGGTGGCGGCCGAACGGCTGATGAGCCAGCTGGCCTCGGCCTTGCTGGCCGACCGCCGCAGCGAGCGCCGCTGGCGCATCTTCTTTCGCCTGGCCTGGCTCGGCCTGGTGGTGGCGGTGTTGTGGGGACTGTTCGTCGCCCGCGCGCAGCAGAAGCTGCCCGGCGGCCCACACACCGCGCTGATCGAGGTGCGCGGCGTGATCGACGCCGAGGGCGAGGCGAGCGCGGAACACCTGGTGCTGGCGATCAAGAACGCGTTCGAGGACAGCAATGCGCAGGCGATCGTGCTGCGCATCAACTCGCCCGGCGGCAGCCCGGTGCAAAGCGGCATCATCAACGACGAGATCAAGCGCCTGAAGGCCAAGCACCAGAAGAAGGTCTACGCGGTGGTGGAAGAAGTCTGTGCCTCCGGCGCTTACTACATCGCGGTGGCGGCCGACGAAATCTATGTCGACAAGGCCTCGATCGTCGGCTCGATCGGCGTGTTGATGGACGGTTTCGGTTTCACCGGCACGATGGAGAAGCTGGGCGTCGAGCGCCGCCTGCTCACCGCCGGCGCCAACAAGGGCATGCTCGACCCGTTTTCGCCGCAGGACGCCAAGCAGCGCGAATTTGCGCAGGCGATGATCAACCAGATCCACCAGCAGTTCATCGCCGTGGTGAAGGCCGGCCGCGGCACGCGCCTGAAGGAAACGCCGGAGACCTTTTCCGGCCTGTTCTGGAACGGCGACGAGGCGATCAGGCTCGGCCTGGCGGACAAGAACGGCAACCTCGACTTCGTGGCGCGCGAGGTGATCAAGGCGCCCGAAGTGGTCGACTACACGCCCAAGGAAAACGTGGCCGAGCGTCTGGCCAAGCGCTTCGGTGCCGGTGTCGGCGCGGGCGCGGTGAAAGCGCTGCGCGAACTCGCGCCGATGCGTTGATGACCGCCGGCGCGCGCACGGCGTCGGCCGACCGGCTCGCGGTGCTGCCGCAGTACCTGCTACCCAAGCAGGCGCTGACGGCCTTGGCCGGCCGCTTCGCGTCGGCACGCCTGGGCGGCATCACCACCGGTGCGATCGCACGCTTCGTGGCCCGCTATGGGGTCAACATGGCCGAGGCGGG
>JANNGZ010000068.1:0-12035 GCA_031404155.1 Burkholderiales bacterium | reverse complement strand
GGCGATCCGGCCCTGGAATGAAAAATTGGTTGCGGGGGGGGGATTTGAACCCCCGACCTTTGGGTTATGAGCCCACGAACAGCCCCGCGGTCAGATAGAGCGCCTGACGCAACGAGTCCTTGTCACCGCCCTGTACCGCGAAGCGTTCGACGCTGGGGTATGCCGGCGGGTAGGCGCCCGGCGCGAAGCCCAGGCTGCGACGCAACGCGGCCAACGCGCCGCGATCACGCACGGCCAGCGATTGCAGATGGGCGATGAATGCTTCGGTGTAGTCGCTCATGCTGAAGCCTCCTGCGGCGCGGTTGTGCTGGCGGAGTTCTGCGCCGAAGCGGCAGCCATCCGAACATCCTTGATGGCAGATTGGTATTTGCCGTAGCAGCTGGCTTCGGCCCGCAGCGCGGAAGCCGACTGACCCAGCATGCTGCGTGCGGCGTCCCAAGCCGCTTGCGAGGCGCGCAGCAGAGCGGCAGACCACTGGGCATGTGCAGCGTCCAACTCGCTGCGCGCGACGCTTTGCAGAAGTGATGGGAGGTTGCGCTCTGCGTTCGAGAAGTAGGCGGTCGCGAAGGGCCCTGAATCCAGCAACGCACGGGCTCTGGACCGCGTGTCTTTGCTGAGGGGATCGGGCATCGCTTTTGCGAGCATGTCAGCCGCAATCCTTTCGACGACCTCGTACAGATCATTTGCCTCACGCAGCCGAGATCGAATCTCCTGGGCTACCTCAATGTCAAGCAGTGCAGATGCCGGCAACCTGTACCTCTCATTGCGCCACCGAACCGATTTGGCTGCCTTGCGCGGATCCTGGGCAACGCCAGCGACCATGACCGGAACATCGGCATCGAAGATCCCTGCTGCCTCCAGCAAATTTGCCGCCCAGCCCAGAACTCCCGCAGGTACCGAGTCGTTCGTTGGATTCGGCATGAGCGTCGCCAGATCGCGCCAGAGGGCCCTTCCTTCGCTCAAGCGTAGAGGGATAGGGCCTGTGCTGCTCAGGCGTAGTGGTGTCATGGGGTCCGGTGCGTTTGCGTCGTCCCGAAGCGCCATGCCGGCAGCCAGACAGACACACCGGACGAGGAGCGGCGTGTCGGCATCGAATCTGACGAGGACCGCGCGGGTTTGCCTGGTGTAGCAGTCGACGTATCCGGCTGCGAGAGTTGCCGGCTCGCAGAGAGCCGCGATCGTTGGAGGAGTCCTCTCCCATGTAGGCGTATCGGCGTCAGTCTTGGCCGGCGGATGCAATGCAAGCGCGATGGTTTGACAAAGGTTGGTGCCGACAGGAAGGACAGCGGCGCAGTTTGCCAAAGGCCCGCCATTGTCCGAAGTTCGTAGAACCTTGATGAGGCCACCAGGCACAAACTGCAGATAGCCCAAAAGGTTGCGTATAGCTTCGTTCGCACTAATCTGCGTCGGGTCCGTATCGACGTTGTGGTCGAAGACAACCGGGCTATCGCCGGCCGCTCGGCCGAGCGCTATCTTCGTCCACGGCTTCAGTTTGTCCCGCGTCTCTTTATCCTCGGCCAGTGCCGCCACCTGCATGAACGGGTGCTCGGGGTGGAAGACCCAGAAGCGTTCGCGCCAATGGTGCAGGTAGTCGATCAGCGCTTCAGCGGGCAGGCCCTCGCGATACCAGCGCGCGCGGTCGCGGTCTGTCCATGTGCCGAGGCTTCGGGTAAGCGCTCGGTGCGTAATGGCCAGCAATAGCCGATACAGCGCCACGAGGTTGGGTGGCGAGGTTTCGGCCAGGCCTTCGATCTGCGAGGCGCGCTCGAACAGCTCCAGCAGCCCAACCTCCATGACCTGCCCGTCCAGCATGCGCACCGGCAGCCACGGGGTATCGAGCAAGTTGAGCGCAGGTACCACCGTCGAAACAGCATTCATGGGCTGGTCTCCTGGGAATTGGGGGGCGTAGCGTCGATCTGCCGATAGATGATGCCCAGCACCGGGTCGAGCCGGACTTGCAACTTGCCGAAGGTCACCGCACCGTCCAGCAGGCACAGTGGTTTGACGTCGCGCAGCCAGGGGTGCTCGGCAAAGCCCTTCGGTATTTCGGCGTCGCGCAGCGCCTTCACGACGTCCCTGCGGCTCAGCTTGAGCTGGCGGGCGAGCATGTCCTTGGCCAAGCCGATTGACGGCTTCACGGCGGGGTCGAATGGCGCGTCGCCGGGACGCAGCCGCCACGCGCCGTGGTCGGTGTGCACTGGCATGACGGTGATGCTGTCTTCGCCCAGGCGCGTCACGTTCCGGATGCCAGGGAAGTCACCTTCCGCGGAGCCGCGCGGCTTTCCCACGTAGGCGTTCTGCGGTTCGGCGTCGGCGTCCAGTACCGCGTTGGCCGCCAAACGGCGCTCATGGATCGCGTCGGCCCGGTGTATGCCGTCGGCCTCGACGAGGATGTAGTGCTCGGCCTTCGTGTCAAGCCCGGCGGGAAGCTCTGCGTCGCCATAAACCGTCTGCACCAGCCGGTCGATATCCTGCGGCAACTGCCAGCGAGTCTCTCGCGATACGAAGGCCCAGGTGCGGCAAAGAATGTAGGGGTCGTAGATGACGCCCCAGGCGGTTTTTTTCAGTTCAGGTAGACGATTCGCCAGCAAGCCGGAAACCACCAGGCGCGGCTGCCGATGGGCGGACGGGCGTTCACGTACGTGGCGATGCAACCGCCCGGCGCGCTGCAGCAGCAGGTCCACCGGAGCCAGGTCTGTGATGAGGAAGTCGAAATCGATGTCGAGGCTTTGCTCCACCACCTGCGTGGCGATCAGCAGCGCGCGCTCCGGTCTGGACCCGGTCTTGCCGAATGTGGCGAGCACGGCGTTCTCCCTTTCGCTGCGTTCGTCAGCGGGAAAGCGCGCATGGAAAAGCATCAACGTCACATCGTTCGACAGGCGTTCATGCAGCTTGGTGTAGAGCTGCTGTGCACGATCCACCGTGTTCACGACCACGGCACCACAGCCGCCTTGGCCGATCCGCTCGAAGGCGCAGGTGGCAAGGCTTTCCAGCTCTTCGTCCAGCGCTTGCAGTTCGATCGGTGCCAACTCGCGGGATGCATAGCTTTCGCCTTTCACGCCGCCGTCGCTGGCCAGCAGGATGCGAGGGTAGGCCAGCGCAGGCGCGTCGCCGGGCGCCACACTCCAGGCCTGCAAGAGCGCGTCACGCCTTTGTCGTGGCAGCGTCGCACTCATGAGCACAACCGAGCAACCAAGGGCCTTCAGCCAGCGCAACAGTGACTCGATCAGGCCGCTGGTGTAGGTGTCGTAAGCATGCACTTCATCGAGCACCACGACCCGGTTCGCCAGACCCCACAAACGAACGAAGTGGTGTTTGACGTTTAGCGTAGCCAACAGGGCTTGATCAATGGTGCCGACGCCGTAGGGCGAGATCAGCGGCCGGCGCCGTTGGGAGAACCATGCCGATGAACGCACGCTGTCGCCGGCCTCGCCGTGAATACCTCGCAGTTCCACCAGGCGCTCGTCGAGCATCGCGCCGCCATGGGCCAGTTGGATGTCCAAACGCTGGTCGCTACCGAACGCTCGCAAGAAGCGCAAGGCGCGGTCGAACATGGCGTTGCCGGTCGCCTGCGTCGGTAAGCCTATGTATAGGCCGCGGTGGCCCAGCGCTGCCTGCAGCCGCAGGTGGGCCAGTAACGCGAGTTCTGTCTTGCCCTCGCCCATCGGGGCTTCGACGATGAGCAGAGCTGGTGCTCGCACCTCGTCCAACAGCCGATCGGCGGCAAGCTGCAGCGGGCGAGCATGAAGGCCCGACACACCGACGATGCGCGCTGTCAGCGCGTCGGCCGAGGCAGTTTCCCGCAACAGCGCACGGTGGCGAGGCCAGCCAATTGCGTCGAGCGCATCGCTAGCGAGACGCAGGCTGTTGGCATGGTGTGCGGCGAAACTGGGTGCGCGCTCACCCGGTGCAAACCACTCGACGTTCGAGCCGATCCAGTCTGACGTGCTGGTGAGGCCAGCGAGCCACGACAGCAGGGGCAAATCGAGGCCGGCCGCACCATCCCGCAGCGTCGGTGGCGCCAAGGTGGACCAATAGGCATCGAACAGCTCGCGCCTCGCCGCAGGCCACTCAGCAGGCTCGCCGACGCGGCGTGCATCGTTGATTTCATTCGGCAGGAAGACGTGGCCGTGATGCGCGGCTACCGCGGTCGCCACACTGGCGGCATGCCTGCCAAGCGCAGGTGTCAACAAGGTGCGCAACTCAAACGCGCTGGCAAGGTCATGTGCATCGACGCTCATCAGCCGGTCGGGGAACCCCAGGCCCGCCGCCTCATCGGCCACGCGACCGGCGTCCCACTTGCCCTGAAAGCCCGGGATCGCTTTGCCGATGTCATGCAGACCGACCATCGCTGCGAGCCAGCGGATGACCTGCGTTTCAGGTAAGCCCAAAGCTGCAGCGGGACGGCGCAAGGCGATTGGTGACTCGCGTTTGAGAATCTGTTCAGCGACGGCCGCCACATCCAGTATGTGGGCCAGGAGACCGTGGCCGCTCGGGTCGCCGCTCTTGGCCCAGATCGATCTTGCAGCGTCGGAAAGCGATTCGAACTGCATCAGATCTCGCCGTTGGTTTGGATGACAGAGCTTGAGTTCGTCTTGGTCGAGCAATGCCGGAAGTAGCTCGGTGCGTTCATGCTCATCGCTCGGTTGCTTTGCTGCCATTCTGTCGCCGCCCCGGCTCACGGCGTGAGCCTCGTCAACGGGATTACCCGAGGCGCCGCATCGCGATGCGTCGTCGCGGCGCGTGACAATACGGCCCATGACTGCCCACACCAACTCTCGCGCCGCCGAACCCCGTATCGCACTGCTGATCGACGCCGACAACGTCTCGGCCGATGTGATCGAGCAGGCGGTGCAGCGCCTGCTCGACATGTACCACGCGGTGCATGTGCGCCGCGCCTACTGCACCGCCGAGTCGGCGGTGGCGAACCAGAAGCTGTTCAAGCGGCTGGGCATTCGGCCGATGGTGAACCTGGCCGCGGGGAAGAATTCCACCGACATCGCGCTCGCGGTCGACGCGATGGACCTGGTACTCGCGGAGCGGCCCGATGCGGTGGCCATCGCGTCGTCGGACTCCGACTTCGCGCCGCTGGTGGCGCGCCTGCGCGAGAAGGGTTGCCGCGTGGTCGGGCTGGGCCAACTCGGCAAGACCGGCGACGAGGTGAAGCTGGTGTACGACGAGTTCATCGAGCTCGCGCATGGCGCGGCGCGGGCGCGTGCGCGCAAGGGCGTGGCCGCGGCGGCCTTGCCCACGCCGAACAAGCCCGCTGCTACACGCTCGCAGCCGCCGATGAACGACAGGGCCGCTGAAGCGGTGGCGGTGGTGAAGCCAGCGGCGCGGCGTGGCGCCCGCGGTGGGGCGATTGCACCCGCGCCGGCCGTGCCCGCAGACATCGCGGAGATCGTCGAGGCCCTGCCGGAAGTGCGCGACGGCGTCGGGCTGCAAGCGGCGGCGGAGCGGCTGCGCCAGCGCGGCTTGCTTTCGCGCAGCGGTTCGTCGGCCAAGCTGTTCACCAAACATGCCGAGTGGTTCGAGCTGACACCGGCGCAACGGCCGAACCGGGTGCGGCTGCGCGGGCCGAAGTGAAGGCTGGGGGCGGCGCTGCACCCTCGGCTGCCGCCACTTTGCCCTTCGCAGGCGCCATTGATGAGTCGCGGCCATGGCTTGCGCCTTATGCGCTGCGCGGCCGTAGAGCGGCGCAGGCGGTCGACGCGGGTTCCAGCGTCGCGCAAGCGCTTCAACATGAGCTGGCATGCGGCGAGCCGATCTCGCTGCGTTCCGGGCCGCTCGCCTTTGTGTCGTCTCAGGACTTGCCACTCACGGAGCCGTACGAAGCTTTCATCGCACGCAGCGCGCAGGTGCCCACGCGCAACAACCTGCACGACTTTTTCAACGGCCTCGTGTGGCTGCACCAGCCCGCGCTGAAGCGGCGCCTCAACGAGTTGCAGGCCGCCGAGATTGCACGTTTGGGTATCGGCCCGCGGCGTGGCGCGCTGCGCGACGCGCTGACCCTGTTCGACGAGAACGGCGCGTTGCTCGATGCGCCGGCGCCGGTCGCGCAAGCGCTCATCGTGCGCGACTGGCAGGCCCTGTTCATCAGCCACCGTGCGCTATGGGCCGAGGCGCGCCTCACCCTCGTCGGCCACGCGCTGCTGGAGCAACTCAGCCTCGCGCCGCGCAAGGGACTCACTGCACATGTGGTGATCGGCGACGCGCTCGCGCTCGCGCCCGAGGTTTGGGCCACCAAGCCCTTCTTGCCGCTGCCGGTGCTCGGTGTGCCGGGCTGGTGGCCGGCGAACGAAGCGCCCGGCTACTACGACGACCCGAGCGTCTTTCGCAAGTCGCGTGGGACAATCGGGCCGTGAAGCAAGCCAGACCGCCGCTGGTGCAATCGTGGAAACACGGCACTGGAGGAAGGTCCGGACTGCACAGGGCAGCGCAGGAGCTAACGGCTCCCCACCGCGAGGTGAGGATCAGAGCAACAGAGACGAGTCGGTCGTCTGGGCCTGCAAGACGGCGCAAGCCGTCTTGCAACGTTCCGCTCGAAAGAGGGCAGCGCCCGCAAGGCGCTGGGACGGGCAGGGCGCGAATGCGCACTGCGGGATTGAAGGCGCAGCCTTCAAGACCGGGTGAAACGGGCAATCTCTGCGCGCAGCAACACCAAGTAGGCCAGCGTTGATGCGGCCCGCGGAGCTGGCGGGTAGGTGGCACCGAGCCGTTGCCGCGAGGCACGGCCAAGAGGAATGGCGGTCACATGCGCCGCTTCGCAAGAGGCGGTGCGTGCACAGAATCCGGCCTATCGGCTTGCTTCACAATTTTTCCTTGTTCGCACTTTCGATGCAGGCAGCGCGCCAGGCGGTGACCCGATGAACCCCGACGCCGCCACGCTGTGGCGCGGCCCGCGCTGGACGCTGGCGCTGCTGCTCGCCTGCCTGGGCATGCTCGGGCCGTTTGCGATCGACACCTACCTGCCCGCGTTCTCGGGCATCGCCAACTCGCTCGGCGCCACGCCGGTGCAGATGCAGCAGACGCTGTCGGCCTTCCTGTTCGGCTTCGCGATCATGAATCTCTTCCATGGTGCGCTCTCCGACAGCGTGGGCCGCCGGCCAGTGGTGTTGTGGGGCATCGGCCTGTTCGGGCTGGCGTCGGTGGGCTGCGCGCTGAGCCAGTCGATCGGCTGGCTGGTGTTCTTCCGCGCGGTGCAGGGCATGTCGTGTGGCGCGGGCATGGTGGTGTCGCGCGCGATCATCCGCGACATGTTCCCGCCGTCCGACGCGCAGCGGGTGATGAGCCAGGTGACGATCTACTTCGGCGTGGCGCCCGCGGTGGCGCCGATGGTCGGCGGCTTCCTCTTCGTGCATGCCGACTGGCATTCGATCTTCTGGTTCCTGGCCGCGGTCACCGCGGCGATCTGGTTTGCCGCGTACCGCCACCTGCCCGAGTCGCTGCACGCCGCCGCGCGGCAGCCGTTCCATGTGCGCCACTTGCTGCGCGGCTATTGGCAGATGTGCGCGAGCCCGAAGTTCATGATGTTGGTGCTGGCCAGCGGCATCCCGTTCAACGGCATGTTCCTCTACGTGCTCGCCACGCCGGTGTGGCTCGGTGAACATTTGCAGCTCGCGCCGACGCAGTTCTTCTGGTTCTTCTGCCTGTCCATCGGCGGCATCATGCTCGGCGCCTGGTGGTCGGGCCGGCTCGCCGGGCGCGTCTCGCCGCGCAAACAAATTCGTTACGGCTTCGTGGTGATGGTGTTCACCTCGCTGCTCAACGTGGCGCTCAACCTCACGCTGCCGCCGAGCGCCTGGTGGGCCTTGTTCCCGGTTGCGCTGTACTCGTTCGGCTGGTCGCTGATGGTGCCGGTGGTCACCCTGCTGGTGCTCGACCAGGTGCCCGACCGCCGCGGCATGGCCTCGTCGGTGCAGGCCTGTATCGGTAGCGCGGCCAACGGGGTGGTGGCGGGGGCTGTGGTGCCGCTGGTGATGCACTCCACCGTCGCGCTGGCTCTGACCTCGCTGGCGATGATGAGCATCGGGCTGGTGGCCTGGCATTGGGTGAAGCGGCGGGTGAGCTGACTCGGCGAGTGCGCAAGCGCGTTCAGCGCCAAGGTCAGCGCCAAGGACTGCGCCAAGGACTGCGCATTCAGCGCCAGTAGCACCGGCTGGCGATGTCGGCGCCCTCGGCCATCGCGGCCAGCTTGGCGAAGACGATGTCGGCGTCGACCGCGCCGAAGCCGGCAAAGGTGCCGAATCCGCAGTCGGTGCCGGCGATCACGCGCTCGCGGCCCACGATGTCGGCAAAGCGGCCGATGCGTTGCGCCACCAGGCGCGGGTGCTCGATGAAATTGGTGGTGGAGTCGAGCACGCCAGGAATAAGGATCTTGTCGTCCGGGATCTGCCGCTTGAGCGCCTCGACCGTTTCCCACTCGTGCGCATGGCGCGGGTTCGACGCCTCGAACAGCAGGCCGGCGGGCTTGGCACGCAGCACGATCGGCAGGATGGTTTCCAGCGCCACATCCTTGTGGTGCGGGCCCTCGTAGTTGCCCCAGCACACATGCATGCGCACTCGTTCGGCGGGAATGGCGGCGAGCGCGAAGTTCAGCGCTTGCACATGGCGCTCGATGCGCGCGAGGTAGGCCGCCTCGTCGAGCTCCTTGAACATCATGTGCCGCCCAAGGCCGAGGTCCGGCGAGTCGAGTTGCAGCGTCAGCCCGGCGTCGACGATCGCGTGGTATTCGTGGCGCAGCGCGTAGGCCAGCGCTTCGAGGTAGGCGTCGTCGTCGGCGTAATGCCGGTTGGGCTGGAACAGCGCCACAACGCCCGGCGACGCGGCGTTCATGAACAGCTGCCCCGCACCATGCTTCGCGGCGGCGGCCTTCAGGTGCGCGATGTCCTTGCGCAACGGCTCGAGCGTCTTCACGCCGATCGGCCCCACGCAGCAGGGCCGGCGGTAGCCGGGTGTGCCGCCGCCCGCGGCCAGGCGCTTCATGAAGCCGGGGTAGTCGAGCAGGTCCGCCGGTGTGCGGCGCGGGCTGTCGCCGTCGAATCCGGTGAAGCGGTCATTGATGTAGGTCGCGTAGGAGATCTTGCTCATCTCGCCGTCGCAGACGATGTCGACGCCGGCTTGCACCTGCAGCCGCACCACCTCGTCGACCGCGTCGCGCATCACCGCGTCGAAGGCGCCCTCGCTCAGGGGCTCGCCGCGTTCGCGAGCGAAGATCTGGTCGACCACCGCTTGCGAGCGTGGCAGTGAGCCGACATGCGTGGTGAGGAAGCGGGACGCGCCGATGCTCATCAGGAAACCTGCGCGATGCGCACCGCCCGGCTCGCCCTGCTGCGTATGGCGATCAGAAGCTGCTGTAGGACAACTTCAGGCCGAATGTGCGCGGAGGCGCCGCACTCATCTGCATCGCGCCGCCGCCGCCCCAGACGAAGCGGTTGATGACCTGCTTGTCGGTGAAATTGTCGACGAAGGCTTGCAACGCGAAGGTGTCGTTGATGCGCCAGTTGAGCTTGAAGTCGCCCTTGACGTAGGAGCCCTGCTTCTCGATCTCGGCGTTGGCGGGTTGGCCGAAGTAGCCACTGGAGAAGGTGGTGACCAGGACGGGCGTCAATGTGCTGCCGCCGGGCAGCTTGAAGTCGTAGCGCGCAAACACCGAGCCCTGAACCTTGGGCGAATACGGCAGGCGCTTGCCCGACAGATCGCAACCGAAGGCCGCTGCCGGCTGGCCGACGCCGCCGGTGCCGGGCACCACGCCGCAGTTGTAGCCTGGCGCGAAGATGCGGCGTTGGCCGGCCGGCGCGATCACGATGCCGTTGGCGTCGGTTTGCGGCACCACCGAGGTGGCGTCGGCCACCAGGATCGAGGTGCCGAAGGGCAGCGCCACGTCGGGGAAGCTGCCGTACTTGGCGTCCAGCAGCGAGAGCGAGCCACCGAGGGTGAGCGCGCGGCTCTGGCGCCACTCGAGCTCGGCCTCCAGGCCGTTGGCCTTGGCCTTGGCCGCGTTGAAGATGGTCGACACGGTGACGCTGCCCACCGGCACCTGGCGCTGCTCTTGCAGGTTCGTGTATTGGTTGCTGAAGGCCGCCAGGTTCAGCTGCAGCGTGTTGCCCATGAAGCGGTTCTTCGAGCCGACCTCGAAGGCGGTGACTTCTTCGGGCTTGAAGGTGCGCAACGCGTCGATGGCCTGGCCGGAGTTGAAGCCGCCCGAGCGGAAACCGGTGGAAACGGTGGCGTACAGCAGTTGGCTGTCGCTGAGTTTGTAGTCCAGCGCGATCTTGCCGGTCGCCTTGCTGAAGCTGGCGTCGTTGTAGGTGGCGCCGTACAGGATGTTGGTTCCGCCCGGCGCGCAGTTGAAGCCGGGCTGGGCATTGGAGCCCACGCAGTTGGTGATGCCGGCGGTGCCGAAGGCGCTGGCCGGCGGCAGCGGCGTGTCGATCGTGATCTGCGTGCCGTCGGGTGCGCCGGCGGGCGTGAGTGGCAGGATCGAATTGGCGTTGGCGAACTTGAAGGCCTTGGTGTCGCGCGTGTAGCGGGCTCCGGCGGTCAGCGTCATCGCGTCGGTGGCCCTCAAGCTCATCTGCCCGTAGACCGCTTTCGAATCGGTCTCGGGTTGCTGCGTGTCGTAGAAGCCGGCGCCGTTCTGGGGCAGCACCAGCGGCGCGGTCAAGGCGCCCGAGCGAATGGTGCGCGGGAGCTGTTGCGCGGCCAGGGTGCCCTCCAGCTTGTCCTTGAAGAAGTAGACGCCTGCGACGTAACTCAGTGGCCCCGAGCCTTCGGAGAGGATCTGGAATTCCTGGGAGTAGGTGGTGGCCGCGGTCTTCTGCGAGTCAATGGCGATCGTGGAGGCCGACATGTCGGAGTCGGCGGTGCGCGTGGTCTTGAAGTCGGCGTAGCCGGTGATCGACTTGAGCGTGAACGCCGGCAGGCGGTACGAAAGGTCGACGCTGAGGTTGGTGTCCGACAGTTTCAGGAAGGTGGCGTAGTCGTTGTCGGTGCGGTAGGCGTTGCCGGCCTTGTACAGCGGGATGCCGATGTCCACGCCGGTGCCCACCGCGCCCGTGCCGGTGCCCGCGCCGGCACCCACGGTGCGCGTGCAGTCGACAACGCCGTCGCGGTTGCCGCCGCGCGGGTTGATCACCGTGTACGTGGCGTTGAACAGCTGCTGGCATGAGGCGGCATGCAGGTAGGTGCCGCCTTGCTTGTAGCCGAAGGCCGAGCCGCCGTTGCCGCCCTGGTCGGTGACGTCGGCACGGACCACCGCTTCGAATTCACGCGAGGGCTTGAACTTGAACGAGGCGCGCAGGTACTTCAGATCCTGGTCGAACAGGTCGGCGGCCGGATTGAAATCGCTCTTCACCCAGCCGTCGGCTTTGTCGATGACGCCGGCCAGGCGGAACGCCGCCGTGTCGCCCAAGGGGATGTTGATCGCACCGTCGAAGCGCACCTTGCCAAAGCTACCCAGCGTGAGGTTGGCGCTGCGCTCGCTGGACTTCAGCTCCGGCGCGTTGGTGGTGATCGCGATGTTGCCGCCGAAGGTGTTGCGGCCGAAGAGCGTGCCCTGCGGCCCGCGCTGGATTTCCACTCGGCCCACGTCGACGAAACTGGACAGCGCCTGCTGGGCACGCGACTTGTAGATGCCGTCGACGAAGTAGCCGATCGTCGTGTCGGCGTTCACCGCCACGTTCTCGGTGCGCACGCCTCGGATGGCCGGGCGCGCGTCGGCGCCGGAGCGGCCGAAGGTGAAGCCCGCCGACATGCCCTCCATCTGCGACAGGTCGGTGATGCCGCGCTCGGCAAGCGTTTCGCCGGTCACCGCGGTGACCGAGACGCTGACCGTTTGCTGGTCTTCCACGCCGCGTCTGAGTTCGTCGCACACCGGTAGCAATGCTCATTTCTTCCTTGAATCGCTCACTTCCCACCGGTTGTCCATGCATCAATGCCACGCGCAAATCCGTTAATGCTGCATCGTCCAATTCGCATCGAAACAAATCGCGGTACGCCGATCTTCTTGTGTCTTCATCCAGACCCAATGCCAG
>JANNGZ010000067.1:0-9015 GCA_031404155.1 Burkholderiales bacterium | reverse complement strand
GGTGCTCCTTGGTGTGGTGCCGGTGGCGGGTTGCCGATGAATCGATCCGGGTCGAGGCTTGGGCTTGGGGCCGGATCAGCCCTTGTGCGCCGTGGCCAGCGCTGGGTCATGCGCCAGGTCATGCGCCAGGTCATGCGCTGGGTCACGCGCTTGTGTTCGTGCCTGCGCGGGGGTGCGCAACGGCATCGACGCCGGTGCCGCTTGTTGTGCCAGTGCGGTTTGCAGGCGCGCGCTCAAGGCGTCGGCCGCCTGCGCGGTGTGTTTACGCGCCAGCTGTGCCGCCAGCAGCGCGTCGCCCTGCTGCACCGCGCGCCAGATGCGGGCGTGTTCGTCCCAGATGCCGCGCCGCGCGCCCTGCTCCTGCAACACCGCGCCCATCACGCGGCGCAGGTGCTGCCAGTGCAGCGCCAGCGTGGTTTCGATGAGCGGGTTGCCCGAGAGGCGGTACAGCGTGGTGTGAAAGCCGATGTCCGCCGCGACGATGTCGCGCAGGGACTCGGCTTGCATTGCAAACTGCCTTGCGGACTGCGTTGCGGATTGAGCTTCGGTCTGCCTTCCGGCGCGCAGCAGCGCATCGTCGGGCACCGGCACCGCGCCCGAGGCCACGCGCTGCGCCGCCAGCCCCGCGGCCAGCGCATCGAGCTCGCCGCGGATCTGGTAAAGCTGTGTCAGCTGCCCCGGGTCGAGCGCACTCACCTGCACCCCCTTGCGCCCCGCGTCCACCAGGAAGCCCTCGCGCTTCAGGCGGGCAAAAGCCTGCAACACCGGCTGCCGCGAAATCGCCAGCTTCTCGGCTGCCTGCTCCTGGGTGACGCGCGAGCCGGCCGTCAGCTCGCCGAAGCAGATCGCGTCGAGCAGGGCGTTGTAAGCCTGCTGCACGAGGTCGGGGGTGACGGTGAGGTTCAGCAGCATGGCGTGACGAACGGCAAGGTCCTCAGCTTAGCCACTCCAGCGTATTCTGTATACAGAAAGAGCGCAAAGGCGGTGGGGTCACGGAGCGCCCCGGTTGACGCCACCGCGACAGCCCGGCGGCGACAGCCCGGCGGCGACAGCCCGACAGTGTGAGCCCGATTCGAACACCAGCGCCAGCGTGTTGCGTCGCCCGCTTGGCGCGCCAACGCGGTCGCGGCAATCGAACCCGAGGCGCCGGGCTTGGTCCGGTGCATCGGTCGTGGTCGACGTTTCCGTGTTGACAGCAGACGATGATTCCACGGGCAGCGCGGCGCGGGCACTCATCCGTTTTCACCCATACTCTGCGACATCGGTGCTGCACATCAAACGGAACGACGCCGTGGTGAGCGCGTAGTCGCCCAGCCACGCGATCTCTCGGTGGGTGCACGCGCCGGCGTTTCAATGCACTTGGGGAGATCGGCGATGGCCAGTGCGATCGACGTGATGGAGAACCTTCAGAAGTGTTTCCCGCCGCCCGGCCCACGGCCCAACAACGATGCCGACTTCTTGAGGTGGTGCAACCTCGGGAGTTTCCTCTCGGATCCTGACCGGGTGCTGCCGCAGATCGAAAAGCTCGACGTGGAGATGTTCGCGAAGCTCTGCGGACGAGTCAGTGTCAACCTGGACAATCTTGAGGATCAGGTCCCACTCACGACGCGTGAGGATTGCGCGAAGTACAAGCCGTTCCAGAAGACACCGCCGTCTATAGCGGGTCTCTCATTGGACAAGCGGGCCACGGCCGGTCTGCTGACCGCGACCTTGGCGGCGTCAGAGAAGAAGCAGGGATTCAAGTCCGCTGTTGCGGGCGACAAAATTGCCAGCGTGGCTTCCGGCAGCGGCCGAGCGAAGGGCGGTGAAAAGCTCCCGACGTACCACGGCTTCGTGGACGCCGCGCAGTTCCGGCGGCAACTCGCCATGCGCATGCATTGGAAGGACCCCGGCGCGGGAAGCGTGCATGGTGAATTCACTCACCGGATCCAGTGGTACGCCGTCGGCAAGGGCTTGTTCGCCGACGGCGAGATGGCGGCGGACGTTTTCTCGTCGATCGGCCACTTCTCGGGTACTCGCCAGTGGGGGAAGTTCACTCTGACCCTGTGGGATGCCCTGTGCGACCGCTTCAATTTCGTGGATCCTCCGGTCAAAGAGGAACTCCTTGCCACCGAAGGCTTCGGCAAGCGCTCGATGGACTTCCGCTCTCCCGAGAATCTGCATATGTTTCTCAAGGACAACTCCAACTACGAGCGTTATTCGTGGCCGCTGCTTAACGCCTTCCTGAAAGCGCGGTACGACAAGAGAGATCAGCAGGGGAAAGCTGCTTTCAGCCTACCAGCGCTCACCTACGCGAAAGCGGTGGAAGACTACAACTGGCTCGAACACGGTTTCCAGTACGAGTATCTTGCCAACAAGGTCTACCGAAAGTCCTACATCAATCTCGAGCCCTTGCACCAGCGGCGAATCGACCGCATTGCCAAGAGGAGATTGAGCATATTCTGAGTTCGATCGGATCGACTGCCGTGCTCAGGGTGCCGGCCCGGAGGCGGTCCCCCGCACCTGCATCGCCACGGCCTCTGCGACCTCGATGCCATCGACCCCCGCCGACATGATGCCGCCGGCATACCCCGCGCCCTCGCCCGCCGGGTACAGGCCGGCGGTGTTGATGCTCTGGTAGTCGCGCCCGCGGGTGATGCGCAGCGGCGACGAGGTGCGGGTCTCGACCCCGGTGAGCACCGCATCGGGCATGGCGAATCCTTTGATCTGGCGCTCGAAGGCGGGAAGCGCCTCGCGGATCGCGTCGAGGGCGTACTCGGGCAACGAGCCGCGCCCCGGCGCGGCCAGTTCGGTGAGCTGCACTCCCGGCGTGTACGAGGGCATCACACCGCCGAGCGCGCTCGAGCGCTGCCGCTTGATGAAGTCGCCCACCAGTTGCGCCGGGGCCCGGTAGCCGCCGCCGCCCAACTCGAAGGCACGCGATTCCCAATAGCGCTGGAAGGCGACGCCGTCGAGCGGGTTCACCTCACAAGGAAACGCCGGGCCGCCCCAAGTTTCCTTGCTCCCCCTCGGGGGGGCGGACGCCGCGAGGCGGCGGCCTTGGGGGCGCTCATCAGCACCACCGGTGGCCGGTAGCCCGTCTTGCCGATGATCCTGCCGATGGTCCTGCCGGTAATCCTGCGGCGAGATGCCGACCACGATGCCGGCATTGGCGTTGCGCTCGTTGCGCGAGTACTGGCTCATGCCGTTGGTGACCACACGGCCCACCTCCGACGTGGCCGCCACCACGGTGCCGCCGGGGCACATGCAGAAGCTGTAGACGCTGCGGCCGTTGCTCGCGTGGTGCACCAGCTTGTAGTCGGCGGCGCCGAGGATCGGGTTTCCCGCGTTGGGGCCGAACCGCGCTCGGTCGATCAGGCCTTGCGGATGTTCGACGCGAAAGCCGATCGAAAACGGCTTGGCCTGCAGGCTCACGCCGCGCTGCTGCAGCATCGCAAAGGTGTCGCGCGCGCTGTGGCCCAGGGCCAGCACCACGTGGTCGGCGCGCAGTTGTTCGCCGCTCTTCAGCGTGAGCCCACGCACCTGACCGCCTTCGATCAGCAGATCGACCACCTGCTGCTGGAAGCGCACCTCGCCGCCGAGCGCTTCGATCTGCGCACGCATCTTCTCGACCACGCCCACGAGCCGGAAGGTGCCGATGTGCGGCTTGGCGACGAAGAGGATTTCCTGCGGCGCGCCGGCCTTGACGAACTCTTCGAGCACCTTGCGGGTGAGGTGCCGCGGGTCGCTGATCTGGCTCCACAGCTTGCCGTCGGAAAACGTGCCCGCGCCGCCTTCGCCGAACTGCACGTTCGACTCGGGGTCGAGCACGCCCTGGCGCCACAGGCCCCAGGTGTCCTTGGTGCGTTCGCGCACCGGCTTGCCACGTTCGAGCACGATCGGCTTGAGGCCCATCTGCGCCAGCACCAGCGCGGCGAAGATGCCACAGGGCCCGAAGCCGACGACGACCGGGCGCGGGCGCTGCGCCGCAAAGAAGTCGGCCGGTGCGTGGCCGACGAAGCGGTAGCGGGTGTCGGGCGCCGGGCGCAGATGGCGGTCGCCTTCGAGGCGTGCAAGCAGCGCGGCCTCAAGGGCGCCGTCGGCCAGCTCGCAATCCACGGTGTAAATCAGCACCACCGCGGCCTTCTTGCGCGCGTCCCACGCGCGCCGGAAAACCGTGAAGGCTTTCAGCTCGGCGTCACTAATTCCGAGCCGCGCCAGCACGGCCAGGCGCAGCGCCGGCTCGGGGTGGCCGAGCGGCAGTCGCAGTTCGGTGATTCGCAGCATGCGGTGCGCGCGTTGGGGCGCGGCGTTGCGGCGCGGGCGCCGTGGCAGGCAGCGCCCGGGCGGGCGCGGGCGGCTCAGCCAGTGGCCGCATCCGGCGCCGGAGGGGCTAGGGCCTGTTCACACTGCGGTTGCGCGTGCGCAGTGCGAACAGGCCCCAGCGCTCCGCCCCGGCGCCCGAGCAGCGTCAGCCGCCCTTCTTCGGGCGCTTGCCCGGGTTCTTCTTGCTGCGGGTGTGCGAGCCGCGCTCCAGGCTCACCTTCTGGCCCTTGCCCACGGTGCGGGTCACGCCTTTGGGTGCGGGCGGCTGCGGCGTGGCGCGGGCGTCGGCTTCGGTTCTGATCTTCTTGGCCACAATCGGCTCCGGTGGTGATTGACTAACCCGCAATTAGGCCACAGCAAGGGCCCGCGGCCGAGTGGGCTCAGCCACCACTCACCCACCACTCACCCACCACTCACCCGCCGCCCAGACGCGGCTCACCCGCCATGCCGCCGCGTCGGCAGCCGCATCGTCACCAGCTCCTCGGCCGCGGTGGGGTGCACCGCCAGTGTGGCGTCAAGGTCGGCCTTGCGCGTACCCATCTGCATCGCCACCCCAAGCAGCTGGATCATCTCGCCGGCTTCCGGGCCGACGATGTGCACGCCGAGCACGCGGTCGCTGGCGCGCGCCACCACGAGCTTCATCAGCGTGCGTGTGCTGCCACCGCCGAGCGTGGCTTTCATCGGGCGGAAGTTCGCGCTGTACACGTCCACCGCGGCGTGCTGCTGCACCGCTTGCGCTTCGGTCAAACCGATCACGCCGAGCTCGGGCGTGGTGAACACCGCGGTGGGGATGAGTTCGTGGCGCACCGGCACCGAGCGGCCGCCGAACTCGGTGTCGGCAAAGGCCTGGCCTTCGCGGATGGCGGCCGGCGTGAGCATCACCCGGTTGGTCACGTCGCCGACCGCGTGGATATGCGCCACCGAGCTGCGCGAGAACTCGTCGACGCGCACCGCGCCGTGGGCATCCAGCGCAACCCCGGCCACGTCGAGGCCGACGCCGGCGGTGTTGGGCACGCGGCCGAGGGCGCGCAGCACCGCGTCGGCCTCGATCACCTCGCCGCTGTCCAGCGTCGCGCGCAAACCCAGCCCGCTGCGGTGCGTGCGTGTTATCGATGTCAGCGCGGCCCCGGTCACGAAGCGCAGGCCCTGGCTCACCAGCGCGGCTTGCAGGTGATCACGCAGCTCCTCGTCGAAGCCGCGCAGGATCTTCTCTCCGCGCAACACCACGGTGACCTCGGAGCCCAGGCGCTGGAGCAGGTTGGCGAGTTCGAGCGCGATATAGCCGGCGCCCTGCACCAGCACACGCCGGGGCTGTGTCGGCCAGAGGAAAAACTCGTTCGAGCTGGACGCGAGTTCGGCGCCGGGGATGGCGGGCGCCTGCGGCGTGGCGCCTGTGGCCACCAGCACGCGCGCGGCATGGAAGCGCTCGCCGCTGCGGGTGAGCCGCACCGTGTGCGCGTCCTCGAGCAGCGCGCGCTCGGCATGCAGCTCGACACCCGCGTTGCGCAGCGTGCTGCCATACGCGCCTTCGAGCCGGGTCAGCTCGGCGTCCACCTGCGCCTTCAGCCGGGGCCATTCGAAATGCCGCTCGCCCAGTGTCCAGCCGAAACCCGCCGCGTCGCTGAACTCCTGGCCGAAGCGCGAAGCCATCACCATCAGCTTCTTCGGCACGCAGCCGCGGATGACGCAGGTGCCACCGAGGCGGTACTCCTCGGCCAGCGCCACGCGGGCACCATGCTGGGCCGCGACCCGCGCCGCGCGCACGCCGCCCGAGCCGCCGCCGATGACGAAGAGGTCGACTTGTTTTGGCGTCATCGTGGTCCTTGGCTGGGCGGGTGTGCCACCTTAACCCGGCGCCGTGCCGACCTGCCGCCCAGCGCCGTCCGCCTGGTGTTGCGTCAAGTTGCGTTGCGTCGCGAGCGCAGAGGGCTGCGGGCCACGGGCCACGGGCCACGATGAAGTCGCGAAATAGAATCCGGCGCCCTCAACCTGCGCGCGCCCGAGCCACCCCATGCCCACCGAACCGGCCCGCGAGCGCGACGCGGCCACACGCCTCGGCCGCCGGCCCGCACCGGGTGCCGCGTCGCCGAATGCGCAGCATGGCCCACTGCCAAGCGCACCGCCGAGTGCACATTCGAGCGCAGCGCCGGGTGCACGGACCCGCACACCGCCGAGCGCATCGCCGAGGCCGCCGACGATCACGCCAAGGATCGCGCGGGCCACCGCGCGCAACCAACGCGGCGCCGTGCCGTGGCGGCCGCTGCTGGTGGTCGCACTCATCGCCGCGGTGCTGCTGAGTCTGCGCTGGTGGTTCGCGCCGGGCTACCACGTGGCCGACTCGCAGATGCGCCTGTACCCCGGCGTATCCGGCCCGGCCGAGGCCACGCCGCCGCTCGCGGCCGCTGAGTTGCCGTTGGCGCGCGACACCTGCCGCGGCACGCCGGCCACCCGGCCTGCGCTGCTGCTCACCGACACCGAGTCGGCCTGGCTCGGCCTGGTGCACGGGCTGCGCGCGGTCGGCCTGCCGCTGTGCATCACTCGCGACTGGAAGGAGGCGCTCGAGCACAAGGTGGTGATCGTCTACCCGGTGCTGTCGGGACGGGCGCTCGGCAGCGAGGGCCTGCGCACGGTAGCGCGCCACCCGCAGAACGGCGGCACGCTGATCGCCTTCCACGTCGTCGGCGGCGAGCTGTTCGAAGTGTTCGGCTTCAGCGCCACGGGTGAGGTGACCAGCGGCGACGAGTTGCTGCTCGACGAGCGCTCGCCGCTCACCGCGCGCTGGCAAGCGCCGCAGGAACGCCGCTTGCGCTTTCGTGTCGACCAGGTCGACCCGCCGGGCCAAGGCCTGCTCGGCTACGAAGCGCCGCGCGAAGCGCTGCTGCGATTTGCCGACGGGCGCGGCGCGCTGACGCGCAAGGACTATGCGCAGGGCCGCGCCTACGCGGTGGGCGTGGACATCGGGCACCTGGCGCTCAAGGGGCACAACGCGCGCCAGGAGCAACGCATTTCGACGAGCTACGCCAACACCTACACGCCGTTGCTCGACGTGCTGCTGCGCCTGCTGCGCGACATCGTGCGCGAGGCGCAGCCGGAGACGGTGACGCTCTCGCCGGTGCCGGGCGGCCGCGACCTCGCGGTGGCGATCACGCACGACGTGGACTATTCGCGCGCGGTCGCGCATTGCGCCGACTACGCCGCGCTCGAATCGAGCCTGGGTGTGGCGGCCACCTACTTCGTCCAGACCAAGTATGTGCGCGACTGGAACGACGACGCCTTCTTCGACGACAGTGCCGTCGCGCAAATGCGGGCGTTGGCCGCGCAGGGCTTCGAGCTGGCCAGCCATTCGGTGGCGCATGCCTACACCTTCTCCGCCTTCACGCTCGGCGACGGCCGCGAGCGCTACCCCGACTACCGCCCGTTCGTGAAGGAACAGAAGCGAACCTACAACGCCAGCGTGCTCGGCGAGCTGCGGGTGAGCCGCTTTCTGCTCGAGCACTTTGTGCCACAACAGCGTGTGGTCTCGTTTCGCGCCGGCTACCTGCAAAACCCCGACGAGCTGCCGCAGGCGCTCGCCGCCACCGGCTACCGCTACGGCTCCACGCTCACCGCCAACCTGGCGCTCACGCACCTGCCCTTCCAGCTCAAGCACCAGCGCGGTTCGGGCGGCGAGGTGCCGGTGTACGAGTTCCCGATCACCGTGGAGGACGAACTGGACGCACCGATGCTCGGCCGCCTGCCTCAGGCCCTGGCGCTTGCCGAGGCGATTGCGCGCGACCAGGGCTGGTTCATCCTGCTGATCCACCCCGACGTCACCGGCCAGAAGCTGGAATTCGAGCGCCGCTTCATCGAAGCCTGGCGCGGCCGCGCCGCCTTCGCCACGCTCGCGGCCCACGGCGCCTGGTGGGCCGCGCGCGACGCGGTGACGCTGGACGTGTTGCCGACTTCCGCGCAGGCGCTGCGCCTGCAACTGAAGGCGCCGCAAGCGATCGACGGCCTGACGCTGCAGTTGCCCGCGGGTTGGCGCGCCGCGCCGGCTGCGGGCCTGCGGCAGGACGGCACGAAACTGGTGATCGAGCGGCTCGAAGGTGCGCGCGAAATTCCGCTCTTGCGAGGCGCCTGACGGCGGTTCCCACGCCATCGCAAAGGGATCTGTCGGGCGGGCTTGAATGCCCGACCGTGTTGAGCTTGTCCAGGGACGCCCTGGTGCGGGACAAGCTCAGCGCGAACGGATGGGGTGGCGCCGCAAACCCGTTTGGTCGCACCGCAAAGCCATCGAACTCGCGCGGCGCTCAAGCGGCCAGCGAAGGCAGTTCGCTGCGCCGCGGCAAGTCGGCGCCGCGGCGCGAGCAGGTGATTGCCGCGGCGCGGGTTGCAAATTGCAGCACTTCGTCGAGCGCACTGGCGCTGAGCAGGCGCAGCGCGTCGATGCTCAACAAACCCCGCTCGGCCAGCGCGGTGAGCAGCGCGGCCTGGAAGGTGTCGCCGGCGCCGACGGTGTCGACCACATCGACCTTGACCGGCGGCGCGCTGGCGCAGTGCGCCGCGGTCCAGGCCGAGGCGCCCTCGCTACCGCGGGTGACCACCACCAGCGCCACGCCGGCGCCGATCCATTCCGTGGCCAGTTCACCTGCGTCGGCACCGGGGAACAGCAGCGCGAGGTCTTCGTCGCTCACCTTCAGCAGATGGGTGCGCGGAAGCATCCACTGAAGC
>JANNGZ010000066.1:0-5743 GCA_031404155.1 Burkholderiales bacterium | reverse complement strand
ACCGCCAGGCCCACGATCCACACGACAAGTGCAGTGAAGATCGCGGTGAGCAGCAGCGAGCCGCCGGCATAGTCGATCACGATCGAGCTGAACTTCAGGCCCAGGCCGGTGAGCGTGACCACGCCGACGATGATGCCGGCGCCGGCGCAGGTGGCCGCCACGTTGAGCATGCCGATCGAGCCGCCTTCCATCGCTTTCACGAACGGCGATTGAAAGAGATTCTTGACGAGCGAGCCCTTGCCGGTGAACAAGTCGTAGCTCAGCAGCGCGGTGTCTCGCCGCAGAAAGCTGGTGAAGAAGGACACCACCGTGGCCCAGAACACCGAGAGCACCGGCGAGAAGCCCCACATCATGAAGACCACGATCGAGACCAGCGAAAGGAAATGGAACCAGTACTTGCGAGTCAGGTTCCAGACCGTGTCGACCTTGTCGAACGCGACGTTGCCCATGCCGTATTTGCGCGCGTCGATCTCGACCATCAGGAACAGCGCGAGGTAGAAGAGGATGGTCGGGATCACCGCCATCAGCAGCACGTCCAGGTACGAGATCTTCAGGAATTCGGCGATCAGGAAAGCTGCGGCGCCAAGCACCGGCGGCGAGATGATCGCGCCCAGGCCGCCCGCGGCCAGCAGCCCGCCGGCGGCGTTTTTTTCGTAGCCCACCTTGGCCAGCATCGGGTAGGCCACCGCGCCAAGCGTGACCGTGGTGGCCACCCCCGAGCCCGACGGCCCGCCGAGCAGGAACGAGGCGAGCACCACGGTGCGGCCGGCGCCGGTGGGCTTGCCGCCCATCGCCGAGAACGAGAAGTCGATATAGAACTTGCCGGCACCCGAGTGCTGCAAAAACGCGCCGAAGATGGTGAACAGAATGATCAGCGAGGCCGACACGTCCACCGCCACGCCGTAGATGCCTTCGAGCGTCAGGTACATCACGCCGACCAGGCGCCCGACTTCGTAGCCTTTGTGGGTCCACGGCGCCGGCAGGTAGGGGCCGAAGAGCGCATAGGCGATGAAGGCCAGCGTGATCACCGGCATGATCCAGCCGTTGGTGCGGCGCATGGCTTCGAGCACCAGCGCGATCAGCACGATGCCGAAGGCGATGTCCCAGGGCTCGGGCGCGGTATTGCGGTCGGTGATGTCGTCGCCGCCGAGCAGCAGGTAGGCCACCACCGCCACCGCCAGCGCGGCAGCGATCCAGTCCCACCACATGATGCGGTGGCGAAAGCGCGCGGCCAGCGGGAACACCAGGAAGCTCAGGAAGAGCACAAAGCCGACATGCACCGGCCGCAGCGTCTGCGTCGGCACGATCGCATACGCGGTGTAGAGGTGGAAGGCCGACATCACGAAGGCCACCGCGAGCACGAAAACCCCGAGCCCGCCCTTGAGCTTGTTGGCCGCACCCTCCTCGGCCTCGATGAACTCCTCGGCCTTGTGCAGCGCTTCGTCGCTGACGACGCTGGCCTCTGAGGGTGGTGCGCTTGAAGAATTCATCTGGGGCTGGAGCTCATAAAAGAAAATCCCCCCAGTGTTGGCTGGGGGGATCGACGCGGCGGGCGTTCAGTTGAGCTTGACGCCCTTCTCCGCGAAGTACTTCAGCGCACCGGGGTGGAACGGGATCGGCGTGGCGCTGGTCTTCTGGTTCTCGAGCTTGAAGTTCATCGCCTCCTTGTGCACCGCAATCAAGTCGTCGCGCTTGTCGAAGATCGTCTTCACGATGTTGTACGCGGTCTTGTCGTCCATGCTCTCGTGCGCCACCAGGATGTTCATCACCGTGGCCTGCTTGTTGTCGGCGTCCATGCCCTTGTAGACATCCTTCGGGATCGTGTCCTCGACATACAGGTCGCCGTACTTCTTGTTCATCGCGGCCACCACCTCGGCATGGTCGACCATCTTCAGCTTCGTGCCGGGCGTGTTGGCCAGGTCGGTCACGCCCGCGGTGGGCAGGCCGCCGACCCAGAAGAAGGCGTCGATCTTGCCGTCCTTGACCGCGTTGACCGACTCGGCCACGCCGAGCCGCTCGCGCTTCAGGTCCTTGTCCTTGTCCAGGCCGGCGGCCTCGATGACACGAAAGGCCATCACCTCGGTGGCGCTGCCGGGCGAGCCGGTGGAAACACGTTTGCCCTTCAGGTCGGCCATCTTGGCGATGCCGCGGCCTTCGATGCTGACCACATGCATGCGGTTGGGGTACAGGATCATCAAGGTCCTGACCGCCACCTTGTTGCCCTTGAACTTGTCTTCGCCGCGGTAGGCGTCCAGGGTGGCGTCGGTCATGGTCAGGCCGATATAGGGCTTGCCGCTGCCGATCAGCTTGAGGTTGTCCACCGACCCGCCGGTGACCTCGGCGGTGGCCTGCATGCCGGGCACATGTTTGGACAGCGCCGCGGCGATGCCGCCACCGAGCGGGTAGTACACACCGCCGGTGCCGCCGGTGGCGATCGAGATGTTCTGGGCGCTGGCGCCGAAGGACAGGGCCAGGCCGGCGAGGAAGAGGCCGATGGCGGGTTTGATGGACTTCATCTTGAGGGCTCCGGAGTTGGATCGAGTGCCGCTGGGCGAGGCGGAGGGATACTTGATTTTCCGGCGCGGGGGCACCGGGGCCTCTACAGACTTTCCAGCACAGCGGCCGGGTTGGCGAGGCCTGTTTCGCCGAGCAGCCGTTGCTGCGTCCGCTGCCCATCAGGTGCGCATCCGCGGCAGACGCGAAAGCGCACGCGATACACCCACTCACCGTTGCCGCGCGCCTTCACCGCGTGCAGCGCTTCACGGCGCGAGTCTCGGGTTATCGTCGTGGCGTGGGGGCGCAAACCACCAGCCTCCGCCCAAGTAGTCACAGGTCACTCTGCGAGGCGCTGATGATGCAGCAATCGAATCACGCACTGCGTGGCTGGGCGGCCGCGCTCGGTCTGTCGGTGAGCCTGCTCGCCGGCTGCGGTGGCAGCAGCGGCGACCCCACGCCGCCGCCGAGCGGCCGCGGCGAGAACGCGCTCGCGGCATCGCAGCCCGGCGAGCTGCTGGCCTATGTGAAGGACAAGCTGCGCGCACGACAGGCCCAGCGCCTCGTCTCACCAGGCGTGGCCTTCGCCGGCGGCGGAGCACCTGCGCTCACCGTGGCGGCCAGCCCGTCCGGCAACAGCCTGCTGCGCTCGGGCACCACGGTGCAGGAACCCGGCATCGACGAGGACGACCTGATCAAGAGCGACGGCGAATTCATCTACACGCTCGACACCACCCTGCGCGGCGCCAACGGCCAGGCGAGCCCGCGCCTGCAAGCCCATCGGCGCGGGGCCGACGGCCGCATCGAGGCCACCGCCACGCTGGCCCTGCCCGGCGACGCCCAGGCGCTGCCGGTCACCCGCGGCATGCTGCTCGCAGCCAGCGCGGGCGCCAGCCTGAGCGCGGGCCCAAGCGGGCGGCGCATTGCGGTGCTCGGCGAAAACGTGACCCTGCTCGCCGGGCCCGACCCCTGCCTCGCGCTGGTGGACTGCACCGGCGGCCCGACGATCCTGCCGGCACCCGGCATCGCTAGCAGCGACGTGCTGCTGCAACTGGTGGAGGCCTCAGGCACCGGCGGGCTGGCGGCGGGCGACCGCATCTCGATCTCCGGCCGCCTGATCGGCTCGCGCCTGGTCGGCAACACGCTCTACCTGGTCAGCACGCATGCGCCGCAGCTCGCGGTGGAAGCCCTGCCGGCGACCGCCACCGAGGCCGAGCGCGAAGCTTTGCTTGCGCGGTTGGCGGTCAGCGATGTGTTGCCGACGATCCGCATCAACGGTGGCGCGGCCCTGGCCCTGTTCGCCGACACCGACTGCCTCGTGCAGGCGAAGAACGCCTCGCTCGGCATCGAGCTCACCAGCATCACCGAGGTCGACCTGGCCAGCCCGACCTTCTCGCAGCGCAGCCGCTGCGTCGTCGGCGGCACCGAAGCGGTGTACATGTCGGCGCGCAGCCTGGTGCTGGCCACCACGCGCTACGCCTACAACGAGGGCACAAACCCGGGCAATGGCAGCGGCGCATTGCTCTGGCGCTACCCGCTCGACATCAGCACCGACCTGCACAAGTTCGCGCTCGAAAGCGCGGGGCTCGTCTATCGTGGTTCCGGCTCGGTCACGGGCCACCTCGGCTGGGATCTCCACCGCAAGCCCTACCGGATCAGCGAACACAACGACGACCTGCGGGTGCTCAGCTTCACCGGCGACCTCGGCTGGGGCCTGGTGCCCGAGCGCGGCACGCCGCCGTCGCCCGCCACCTTGACCGTGCTTCGCGAGCGGCCCTCGGACCAGACGCTGCAAGAGGTGTCGCGGCTGCCGAATGCGCAGCGCCCGGCCCTGCTCGGCAAAGCCGGCGAGCAGATTTATGCGGTGCGCTTTGCGGGCGACCGTGCCTACCTGGTCACCTTCCGCCAGATCGACCCGCTGTACCTGCTCGACCTGAGCAACCCCGCCGACCCGAAGGTTGTGGGCGAGCTCAGCGCGCCGGGCTTTTCCGACTACCTCTACCCGCTCGACGGCGGCCTGCTCTTCGGGGTCGGCCGCCAGGCCAGTGCCACCGGGGTCACCGGCGGCGTCAAGGTGGCGCTGTTCGACGTGCGCGACCCGACCCAGCCGCGTGAACTGGCGGTCCAGGTGTTCGGCGAGCGTGGCAGCGCAAGCGGGCTGGACTTCGGCCCCCATGGCCTGAACATGCTCACCGTGGGTTCGGTGACCCGCATCGCTTTGCCGCTGTTCGTGTCGGCCACCGCGCCGGCCGCGTCACAACAAGGCTTGCAACGCATCGAGGTCGACACGGCCGCGAGAGCGATGAGCTTGAAGCCGATGATGCCCGCGTCGGCCACCGCCCAGCCCTGGGACCTGTGGGGTGAGCGCAGCCTGCAAATCGGCGCACAGCTTTACTGGCTGTCGCAAGGCCAGCTCGGCGGTTGGGACTGGTAGCCACGCGCCGGCCCGGCGGGCGCGCCACGCGGCAACTCAGCGCGTCGTAGGCCTGGTCTTACCGCGGCGCTTCCGCCGCACCGACAGACGCGGCCGATGCGCCGGCCAACACTCGGGGTTCCCCCACACCCTGCGGAGCCGCCATGACCCAACCCACAGCCCAAAAGCAGCACAGCCATATCGAGCCGTCGAAACATTCGACCGACGAGGTCGACGAGTTTCTGCGCCACACCGAGAAGCACATCGACGAAGCCGAAGGCGCGGGCTCGCCGGCGATCAAGCCGAACCCGGACCTGGACGGCGAAGGCAAGCCCATCTTCGACAAGAACGGCGACGCCAAAGAGGAAAAGGACAAGCCCAAAACCACTGCGCCGTAGTCGGCCCTTCGCGGTGAAACCCGGCCAACGCCCGGCGCGCAAGTTCGCGCCGCGCAGCCACCGCCTGAGCGACCTCGTCGGGCATGGCCACCGCCACGAAGGCGCGGCCGATGGAGGCGCGCAGCGCTTCGGCGCGCAAGGGCGTCATCGTCGGTGGGCTCATCGCATGGGCTTCGGAAGTTGGCTGGGGTTTGATCGGACGCAATTTAGGGCCTTCAAAGCGCATCCCGAACTGACAGCGCCGCTCGTGCTGGCCTCGGCGCACACGCGGTGATAGATTCACCTCGTCGGCACCACGTAGGCAACGGGCCCAGCGAACAGCATGTCAGCGGATGGGAACTGCACGATCCTTGAAGTCGCCGACCCGCGTACGCACCGCGTGTTGTGCTGATGGCTCGCATGGCGTCGGCTCGCATCCCGCCGGCTCTCATGATCGATG
>JANNGZ010000065.1:0-3663 GCA_031404155.1 Burkholderiales bacterium | reverse complement strand
GTGTGTTCGCACCGCTCGCACCGGCGCTGGAGCGCATCCAGCGTTCGCTGAAACACGCCTTCGACCCCGACGGCGTGTTCAACCCCGGTCGGCTCTATCCGTGGATGTGACCCGATGAAGCACGAACTCACCGTCACCGGCATCGACCTGCGCCCGGCCAACCCGCCGCTGGCGGTGCCGCATGCCACGGCCAGCGGCATGGTCGCCACCTTCCCGATGGTGGCGATCGACCTGCACACCAGCGCCGGCTGGTGCGCGACGGCGATGTCTGGCCGAGCGAGACGCCCGGCATCGGCATCGAATGGGACGACGCGGCGCTATCGCGTTACGCGCTGAGATGAATCCCCCCCGAAGCGGCTTCGCCGATCCCCCCCAGGGGGGCGCCGCCAGCGGCCTGGCAAAGCCAGTTCCGCGGCGGCCGCTTGGCAAGACTGCCCGGGCCGACGCCGGCGCGCAGAACAGCGTCGAGTCGATGCGCGAGTACTACGCGCGCCGCGCGGCCGAGTACGAACGCATCTACCTCAAACCGGAACGCCAGGCCCAGCTGCGCGCGATCGAGGCGAGCCTGCCCGCGCGGTTCGCCCAGCGGCGGGTGCTCGAAGTGGCCTGCGGCACCGGCTGGTGGACGCCGCACGGTGCACGAGACTGTGCTCACTGGCTGGCCACCGACCTCAACCCCGAGACCCTGGCAATCGCGCGGCACAAGCCGCTGCCCGCGGGCAAGGTGAGCTTCGCCAGCGTCGACGCCTACAGCTTCGCCGGGCTCGAAGGCCAGAGCTTCGACGCGGCGTTTGCGGGTTTCTGGTGGTCGCATGTGCCCCTCGCGCGCTTGCCCGATTGGCTCGGCCTGCTGCACCGGCGGCTCGAACCCGGTGCGCAGGTGGTGATGCTCGACAACCTCTTTGTGGCCGGCAGCAGCACGACGATCTCGCGCCGCGACGGCGAGGGCAACAGCTACCAATCGCGTACGCTCGACGACGGCTCGGTGCATGAGGTGCTGAAAAACTTTCCGAGCCGCGACGAAGCCATGGCCGCGCTCGGGCCCCGCGCTCGTGATGCCGAGTGGATGGCACAAACCCACTACTGGCTGCTGAACTACACCCTCGCCTGATGCAAACCGCGCTCGCCCCCGAATTCAAAGGCACCCGCGACGGCGAGGAGGCCGAGGCCATCCTGCGCAAATGTGTGCACTGCGGTTTCTGCACCGCCACCTGCCCCACGTACCAACTGCTCGGCGACGAACTCGACGGGCCGCGCGGGCGCATTTACCTGATCAAGCAGGTGCTCGAAGGCGCGGTGCCGACCCGCAAGACTCAAGTGCACCTGGACCGCTGCCTCACCTGCCGCAATTGCGAAAGCACCTGCCCGAGCGGGGTGCAGTACGGGCACCTGGTGGACATCGGCCGCAAGCTGGTGGACGAGCGCGTGGAACGCCCAAGCGGCGAACGCGCGGTGCGCTGGCTGCTCAAGGAGGGGCTGACCTCGCCGCTCTTTGCGCCGGCGATGAAACTCGGGCAAGTGCTGCGCCCGCTGCTGCCCGCGGCGCTGAAGCACAAGGTGCCGGCAGCCAGCGGCGAGCGGGCCCACCGCTGGCCGACCCGGGAACACCCGCGCAAGGTGCTGATGCTGCTCGGCTGCGTGCAGCCGGCGATGATGCCCAACATCAACTCGGCCACCGCGCGGGTGCTCGACGCCGCGGGCATCCAGACCCTGGTGGCCGACGACGCCGGCTGCTGCGGCGCGATCCGCACGCACCTGAACGACCACGAGGGCGGCCTGGCGGACATGCGCCGCAACGTCGACGCCTGGTGGCCGCTGGTCGAAGGCCTCACCGAGCAGGGCCGTGTCGAAGCCATCGTGATGAACGCGTCGGGCTGCGGTGTCACGGTCAAGGACTACAGCCACGCCCTCGCGCACGACCCCGACTACGCGCACAAGGCAGCGCGCATTTCGCTGCTCACCAAGGACTTGAGCGAGCTGCTGCCCGAGCTGGTCGAGCCGCTCAAGCCCAAGCTGCGCGCGCTGGCAACGAAGAAGCTCGCCTTTCACCCACCCTGCACCTTGCAGCATGGCCAGCAACTGCGCGGCGCGGTCGAAACGCACCTCGGCGCGCTCGGCTTCGAGGTGCAGCTGGCGCCCAGCGAGAGCCACCTCTGCTGCGGCTCGGCGGGCACCTACAGCGTGCTGCAGCCCGAGCTGGCCTACCAACTGCGCGACCGCAAACTCGCCCAGCTCTCGGTGCTCGCGCCGCAGGCGATCGTGTCGGCCAACATCGGCTGCATCCAGCATCTGCAAAGCGGCACCGGCACGCCGGTGAAACACTGGGTCGAGGTGCTCGACGAGGCCCTGGGCGGCTGATACGGCTTTGCGTTCAATCGTGTAAGAGCCAGCACAGCGCGAACCACCGTTCGCCCTGAGGTGGCTGTTCCGACTGTCCTGAGGTATCGAAGGAAGGGCAGCGCGGGGGCTTCGATACCTCAGCCCGAACGCGTTTCTATGCGATCGAAAGCAGATTCGTATGAGAGGTGCCGACGCCGCTTGCAAGCTGCAACACGAATCACGATTTGCCGCGCTTGGCGACACCGCCTTACCGTGTGGACGCGAATCGCGTCGATCGTTCACGCCGCGCGCCGCACAAGGCGTTACGCCTGCGCCAAGCCGCCCTGGCATGCGCACACTGCGGGCATCGGCCGATCACGAGCCGCCAGTCGAGGAGCCCGCGCCATGTTCGACATCGACGATCTTCTGATGCCTGCACTCGTCTCCAGCGTGCTGGGCGGCGGCTTTGCACTGATGCTGATCCTGTCGGCGCACGACTCGAACCCGCCGCTGCCTTCGCGCATCGCGTCGGCCGGCATCGCGGTGGCCGAGCAGTCAGCGCGCGAACAGGCCCGCGACACCGTGCGCCCCGGCGTTCGGCCGCTGAGCGGCCGGCCGTCGGGCGGGCGCTGACCGCCACTGCTGCCGTTCGCGGCCGGGCCGCCTCAAGGAAACGCCGGGCCGTCCCAAGTTTCCTTGCTCCCACTCGGGGGGGCGGCCGCCGCGAGGCGGCGGCCTTGGGGGCGCTCAGAAGCGGTACGAGACGCCGAGCGAGTAGATCACCGGGCGGAAGTCGATCGTGGTGGTGAGCACCGTGCTGCCCGAAGCCACCAGCTTGGACTTGACCTTGGCGGTGCTGACGCCGCCGAACAGGCCCCATTGTTTGTTCAGCGCGTAGTCCACCCCGGCCTTCAGCGCCAGGCCCACCGAGTCGGACATCTCCACGCTCGGGGCGATGCTGGACTGAATGTCGACGAAGCGGGTGTAGTTGATGCCGGCGCCAACGTACGGCCGCCAGGTGTCGCCCGCCGCGCCGAAGTGGTAGTTGGCGAACAGGGTCGGCGACACGCTGCGCGCCGACAGCACCTTGCCGAGGAAGGCCACGCTGCCGGTGGCCTGCGCGTCGATCTTCGGCGGCACGCCGAGCACCAGTTCGACGCCGAGGTTCGAAGCGAGGAAGCGCTCGTAGGTGAACACCAGCGTGGTCGCGTCGCCGGTCTTGGCGTCGGCGCCGGCGGGCACGCCGATGCCGCTGATGCCGCTCGTTCTCGAATGGGTGGTCTCGCGCACCACACCCAGCTTGAGCACCGATTCCTGCGCCTGCGCGGCGCTGCCGCAGCAGGC
>JANNGZ010000064.1:0-39180 GCA_031404155.1 Burkholderiales bacterium | reverse complement strand
ATGTTGTCCAGGTGGTCGTCGATGAACAGGGTGCGCGCCGGGTCCAGGCCGAAGCGTTGCTCGGCCAGTGCGAACATCGCCGGCTCGGGTTTGGTCAACTGCACCCGGCACGAGAACACGCCGTCGATGAACCAGGCGACGAAGGCGTTGGCGCGTTCCAGGTGCAACGCATAGGGCTCGGGCATGTTGGACAGGAAGTACAGCGCATGGCCGCGCTCGCGCAAGGCCGCCAGCAACGCCACGCTGTCCTGCATCGCCTCCAGCTCGGCCGGTATGGCCAGGATGACCGCGTGCACTTCGTCGACCGAGAGGCCGGTGCGCCGCGCGATGCGCTGCGCCAGCTCGGGCTCCTGCACCGTGCCGCGGTCGAACTCGCGCCAGTCGCCGCCGTAGTTCTGGAAAATCTGCGCCACCCAATGGGCCGCGCTGTCGGCGTCGGCCATGCGCTGCGGCAACACCCGTGTGATCAGCTCCTTGGGCCGCCAGCGGAACAGCACCGCACCGAAGTCCCAGACGACTTTCATGCTGGCCGACAGCCCCTAGACGCCTTCGGCGTCGTCCCCCGCGGGGATCTCCGGCCGCTGGGGAGCGGCCCAGCGCTGGCCGGAGTCCCTCAGGTGCGCCAGCAGGCCGGCAGTGGAAGCGTCCAGGCCGCTTGCGTCGCCGGTCTCGAACCGCGGCAGCAACACGCCGCACAGCGCCTTGCCCAGCTCCACGCCCCATTGGTCGAAGCTGTTGATGCCCCACAAGGCGCCGCTGGTGAAGACGCGGTGCTCGTACAGCGCCACCAGCGCGCCGAGCGAGCGCGGGTTCAGTGCGTCGAGCATCAGCGTCGTGCTCGGCCGGTTGCCCGGGAAGCTGCGGTGCCGCGCCAGCGTGTTGGTGTCGAGGGTTCGCGACGCGGTGGGCGCGGCCTCGGCCAGCGCCGCCTCGGTGCTCTTGCCGAGCATCAGCGCCTGGCTTTGCGCCAGGCAATTCGCGAGCAGTTGGGTGTGCTGCTGGTGCAGCCCATGCGCCGGTGTCTTGACCGCGATGAACTCCACCGGGATCACGTCGCTGCCCTGGTGCAGCATCTGGAAATACGCATGCTGGCCGTTGGTGCCCGGCTCGCCCCAGACCACCGGCGAGGTGGCGAAGGGCAGCGGCTGGCCGTCGCTGTCGACCCGCTTGCCGTTGCTCTCCATCTCGAGCTGCTGAAGGTACGCCGGCAGGCGCGCCAGGCCCTGGTGGTAGGGCGCGACGCTGCGGCTGGCGAAGTGGTGGAAGTTGCGGTACCAGACGTCGAGCAGGCCGAGCAGCACCGGCAGGTTGCGCGCCAGCGGCGCTTGCGCGAAGTGCTGGTCCATCGCGTACGCGCCGGCGAGAAAGGCGCGGAAGTGGTCGCTGCCGATCGCAATCGCCAGCGGCAGCCCGATCGCGCTCCACAGCGAGTAGCGCCCGCCGACCCAGTCCCAGAAGCCGAAGGTGCGGCTGATGCCGAACGCTGCGGCGGCCTGCAGGTTGGTGGGGACGCCGACGAAGTGCTGCGCCCGGCTGCCGCCGCCCTGGGCGTCGAACCAGGCCCGCGCGACATGGGCGTTGGCCATCGTCTCCTGCGTGGTGAAGGTTTTGCTCGCGACGATGAAGAGGGTGCGCTTGGCGTCCAGCCGGCGCAGCAGCGGCGCGATGTCGTGGCCGTCGACATTGCTCACGAAATGCAGGCGCTGCTCCGGCGAGCAGAACGCGTCGAGCGCGGCGACCGCCATGCGCGGCCCGAGGTCGCTGCCGCCGATACCGATGTTGACGATGTCGCTGATGCCGCTGCGCGCCGCGTCGCGCACCGTGTCGGCGTAGGCCAACATGGCGTCGAGCACCGCGTGCACCTCTTCGCTGTGCGGCCCCGCGCCGCGCGGCGCACGCAGCGCGGTGTGCAGCACGCTACGGCCTTCGGTGGTGTTGATCGGCGCGCCCGCCAGCATCGCGTCGCGCCGTTCGGCCAGGCCGCATTCCTGAGCCAGGTCGAGCAGGAAGTGCAGCGTGGCGGTGTCGAGCAAATTCTTCGACAGGTCGGCAAAAACCTCCGGCGCGGCGCCGAAGCTCAAGGCCTCGAAGCGCTTCGGGTCGCGGGCAAAAGCTTCGCGCAGATCGAACTCGCGGCCATGCGCTTCGTAGTGCCCTTGCAGCGCCGCCCAGGCGGCGGTCTGGTCACATCGGGGGTGTTTCATTGCGCGTGCTCTCAGGCGGGAAAACCAAAGGCTTGATTAGAACCGAGCACGCATCGCTAGAGGTGCGCTGGCGCAGCAATGCTGCACCCAGTCAGGCGGTGGCGTGGCACAGCCGCACCCAGTCAGGCGGTGGCGCGGCACAGCCGCACCCGGGCGGGCGGAGGTGTGGCACAGCCGCACCCGAGCAGGCGGTGCCGTGGCACAGCCGGACCCGGGCAGGCGGTGGCGCGGCAAAGCCGCACCCAGGCAGGCCACGTCGTGCGACTGCGGCGGTCGGCCTGCGGCCGACTGCCCTGCGGTACTCAGCCCCATGGCCCGCCGCCGAACTCGCTACGTTCGCTGCGCTCACTGCACTCGGACAGCCGCGGCGAGGACGAAGCGCGCTGGCGCGCGCGGCCATGAGCCCTCCGTTCCTCGGCGCCGCACACGCACGCCGTGGCCTGCCCGGGTGCGGCTTCGCAGCGAGGTGTTGGGCTCCCGTCGGGCAAACCGAACCTGTGGACTCGCGGCAGGCGGTGCCCGGTGGGGGCGACTTGTGGGACGGCGAGAAGCGGAGGTTTGGGGTCGGCGCGCGCAGCGCGCTTCGTGATCTGACTCGCCGCGGCTGTCCGAGCGCAGCTCACGAAGTGAGCGTAGCGAGTTCGGCGGCGCGACCCCGAGCCGAGCATCGCAGCGGAGTCGGCGCGCAGCGCCGACCGACCCAGAACGAGCCCCCACCGGGCACCGCCTGGCGCGACGCGCGCGCACGTGAGGGCCGCACACCTGGGTGCCCCGCCGAAGGAGACGCAAAACACCCACCAAGTGAGCCCGCAGCGGGCACCGCCTTCCGCGACGCGCGAAGCCTCGATGGTTGACGGTATTCGCGAGAGATTTCCGTCAGTCGATACGGACCCGCGTTGATTGCCGCATTGACCGCGATTTGCAATCAAGCCTGAGCATCCAAGCTCACGCCGCCACCACCGAGACACCATGCCCGAGCAGGGTGAGGCTGGCGCGGTCGCCGGCTTTCCACCAGCGCTGCACTTCGGGCGAGACGACGAAGATCGCGCCGAGCGGGGTCTCCAGCAGCTCGAGCACGCTGCCGAGGTAGGCGCATTTGCTCACCGTGCCGGCGAGCGTCGCGGTGTTTGCGGTGAGCGCATTCGCGGGCTCTGCATCACTCAGCGCCCACGCTTCCGGCCGCACCGCCACCTTCACCGCACCCGGCGCCAGCGCGTGCCGCGGGGTAAAGCGCAAGGGGCCGAGCGACACCGTGCCGTCGGCGTGGGCCTGGCCCGGGAACAACATCGCCTCGCCCATGAAGCCGGCAACGAACTCGGTGGCCGGGCGCTCGTAGAGCTGCTGCGGTGTGCCGGCCTGGGCGATGACGCCGGCGTCCATCACGATGATCTGGTCGCTCACCGCGAGTGCTTCGGCCTGGTCGTGGGCGACGTAGGCCACGGTGAGTTGAAGGCGTTGCTGCAATGCACGGATTTCTTCGCGCATGCTGCGGCGCAGGCGGGCGTCGAGGTTGGACAGCGGCTCGTCGAAGAGCAGCACCGCGGGTTCGAGCACCAGCGCGCGGGCCACCGCCACGCGCTGCTGCTGGCCGCCCGAGAGCTCGCTCGGCAGGCGCTCGTCGTAACCGGCCAGGCCCACGCCCAGCATCGCGGCCCGGGCCCGGCGCAGCGTCTCGCCCTTGCTCACGCCGCTGACCGTCAAGCCATAGCCGACGTTTTGAATCACGTTCATGTGCGGGAACAGCGCGTAGCTCTGGAACACCATGCTCACATGGCGCTCGGCCGGGCTTGAGCCGGTCACGTCGCGGCCGTCGATCAGGATCTGGCCGCTGCTGGGCGCGTCCAGGCCCGCGATCATGCGCAGCGTGGTGGTCTTGCCGCAGCCCGAAGGGCCGAGGATCGTGGTCAGCGTGCCTTTGGGCACCGTGAAGTCGATGCCCTTGACCACCAGCGGCGAACCGCGCCCTCGGGGATGCCCGGTGCGGCCCTGGCGAAGTCAGGTCGGAGGGCGCCGGCGAGAGGCCCTCGGGTTTGACCGGCTCACGAAACTCCTGCATCATCCGGGCCGTAACTTAGTTACACCATCCGGCTTCACTGAATCCTCCGCATGTCCTTCGACCTCGTTCTCTTCGGCGGCACCGGCGACCTCACCTGGCGCAAGCTGATGCCGGCGCTGTTCCAGGCTTGGCGCCACGGCAAGCTGCCGGCCGGCGGGCGCATCCTCGCGGTGGCGCGAGACGAACGCAGCGACGCGCAGTACCGCGCCGTGATCAAGGAGCGCTTTGCCGAAGTCGAGCGCGCCAAACAACCCAGCGACGACGAGTGGGCGCAATTCGCCGAGCTGCTGCACTACCGGCGCATGGACCTGTCGCAAGCCGAGCATTACGCCGGCTTGAAGAGCTGGATCGACAGCCGCGGCGCCGACACCGTGGTGCTGTTCCTGGCCACCAGCCCGCACCTGTTCACGCAGATCTGCGCGCAGCTCGGCGCGGCCGGCCTGAACGGGCCGAAGGTGCGCGTGGTGCTCGAAAAACCGCTCGGCCACGACCTCGCCAGCGCGCGCGAAATCAACGCCGTGGTGCGCGCCTCGTTCGCCGAAAGCCAGGCGCTGCGCATCGACCATTACCTCGGCAAACCCTCGGTGCAGAACCTCTCGGCGCTGCGTTTTGGCAACGCGCTGTTCGAGCCGCTGTGGCGGCGCGAGAGCATCGCCAACATCCAGATCACGCTGGCCGAGGGCCTGGGCGTGGGCACCCGCGGCGACTTCTACGACCGCACCGGCGCCTTGCGCGACATGGTGCAGAACCACGCGCTGCAACTGCTGACGATGATGGCAATGGAGCCGCCGCCGAGCAGCGACGCCGACGCGATCCGCGACGAGAAGCTCAAGGTGTTGAAGTCCTTGAGGCCTTTCACCGCCGAGAGCGTGGCGCGCGACGTGGTGCGCGGCCAGTACCGCGCCGGCACGCTCGACGGCGCCAAGGTGGCGGGTTATCTCGAGGAGGACAAGGTGCCCGCGGGCAGCAGCACCGAAACCTTCGTGGCGCTGCGCACCGAGGTGCAGAACTGGCGCTGGGCCGGGGTGCCGTTTTACCTGCGCACCGGCAAGCGGCTGGCCGAACGCGACGCGCAGATCGTGGTCAATTTCAGGCCAGTGCCGCACCCGATTTTTCCGGGCGCCAACCGCGCCAACAAACTCGTCATCAAGCTGCAACCCGAGGACGGGCTGGAGTTGCACCTGCTCGCCGCCGGTGCCGCGGGCGTGGGCGCGGCACAGGGCGAGAGCCTGGTGCCGGTAAAACTGGACCTGGACTTCGACAAAGCGTTTGCGGCCCAACGGGTCGGCGCCTACGAGCGCCTGCTGCTCGACGCGATCGCCGGCCGCCTGAACCTCTTTGTGCGCAGCGACGAGCAGGAGCAGGCCTGGAAATGGGTCGAGCCGGTGCTCGATGCCTGGCAGGCCGACTCCAGCGGCCCTCGCCCCTATGCGGCCGGCAGCTGGGGGCCACCGGCGGCGAGCGCGCTGGTGGCGCGTGATGGGTTTGTGTGGGACGAAGAGAGCTGAGAGCTTGAGAGTCTTTTCGACCATGCCCGCTCGTCACGCCATAAGGCGCCCGCCCGTCGTTGCAAATGCTCGCCATAGCCCGAGCTATGGCTGCGCTTTGCGCCTAGATCGGCCACCTTCTGGCGCGCTGCTCGGGCACGCCCGAAAGACTCTCAACCTCTGACCCGCCATGCTCGACCGCATCAAGGCCTCGATCCCCGCGCTGCCGCCGGCCGAGCAGCGCGTGGCCAAGGTGCTGCTCAGCGACCCGCGCAGTTTTTCGACGCTGCCGGTGGGTGAACTCGCCAGACGCGCGCAGGTGAGCAAGCCCACCGTGGTGCGTTTTTGCCGCAGCATCGGCTACGACGGCCTGGCCGACTTCAAGTTGAAGCTCGCGGGCGCGGTGAACGAAGGTGTGCCTTATGTGCACCGCGCGGTGGACGACGACGACAAGCCGCACGACCTGATCGTGAAGGTGGTCGACAACGCGGTCGCGGCACTGCTCAGGTACCGCAACGACGCCACGAGCCACGCCATCGGCCGCGCGATCACCCTGCTCGCCGAGGCGGGGCGCCACGACAAGCGCATCGAGTTCTGGGGCGTCGGCAATTCGGGCATCGTGGCGCAGGACGCGCAGCACAAGTTCTTCCGCCTCGGGGTGAACGCGGCGGCGGTGAGCGACGGCCATGTGCAGGTGATGAGCGCCACGATGCTCGGGGCCGGCGATGTGGCGGTGGTGATCTCGAATTCGGGGCGCAGCCGCGACCTGCTCGACGCGGCCGAGATTGCGCGGCGCAAGGGCGCCGCCACGATCCTGATCACCGCCAGCGGCAGCCCGCTGGCCCACACCGCGGGCGGCGAACATATCCTGCTCGCAGCCGACCACCCCGAGGACCACGACCGCTACAGCCCGATGGTGTCGCGGCTGCTGCACCTGACGATCATCGACATCCTGACCACCGGCGTGGCGCTGCGGCTGGGCAGCGCGGCGCTGCGGCCGATGCTGCAGGAGATCAAGAAGAACCTGCGCGCCAAGCGCTACACGCGACCGCTGTAGGCGGCGCGCTGCGGGCGGGATGGGGTCTTCGATCGCGGCGGCCGTCAGCTCGCGGCGGCTGTCATGCCGAGCAGCTCGGCCACGCCGTACAAACGCGCCAGGTCGGCCAGGTGCGCCGGCGCGCCGCGCACCGTGAACGGCCGGTTCGCGGTGGCGGCGAGCCGGCGGCACTCGAGCAGCACCGCCAGTGTCGACGAGTCGAAAGCCGAGAGCTGCGACGCATCGACCGCAACCTCGGCCGCGCCCTGGTCGCTCTCCAACGCCTGTTGCAGCAGGCGCAGCGTGTCGCGGGCTTCGGCGAGCGTGACCGTGGCGGGCAGCAGCAGCATCGTGCGCAAACTACTTGGCCGCGGCCTTGTTGCGCTCGGCGAGCTTGGCGATCAGCGCGTCCATGCCACCGGCCGACAGGTCGGGCGCGAACTGGCGGTTGTAAGCCTCGACGAGCCAGAAGCCGGTGACGTTGACGTCGTAGATCTTCCAGCCGCTTGCCGCTTTCTCCAGCCGGTAGTCAAGCTGGATCGGCTCGCCGCGGCCTTTGATCTCGGTGCGCACCACCACCTCGGTGTCATCGGCGGTGCCGCGCATCGGCTTGAGTTGCACGGTCTGGTCCTTGACCTGCGACAGCGCACCGGCGTAGGTGCGCACCAGCAGGATCTTGAACTCCTCGGTGAGGCGCTTCTTCTGCTCGGGCGTGGCACTGCGCCATTGCGGGCCGACCGAACGTGCGCTCATGCGCTCGAAATTCACATGCGGCATCACCTTGGTGTCGACGAGCGAGAGCATTTTGTTCAGGTCGCCGCTCTGGATCGCCTTGTCGGACTTGGCGGTGTCGATGACCTCGGTGCTCACCTGTTTGATCAGCGCGTCGGGGCCACCCGCCGGAGCCGTCGCTTGGGCATGGGCATGGGCACCCATTGCGGCCCATGCGGCAAGCGCCACGAAGCCGGATGTGAAACTGCGTCGGATCAGCATGAGATTCCTTTCTCGGTTGCCCGCGTCGGCGCCTTGGCGCCAGCGGGAGTGCAGGTTTAACGCGCGACTCGGCGCGCGGTTCACTGCTTCTTTGCCGGTTCGGCGGGTGGAGCCGGCTGCGCTGGTTGGGCCGGTTGAGCTGGCTGGGCCGGTGGAGTGGGTTTCGCTGGTTGACCCGGTTGGGCTGGCTGCGCGGCTTCAGGCTCGTCGGGCGGGTCGCCGTCGTACACCAGCGAGCGGCGGCGGGCCAGGTAGGCGTCACGAACGAACGTGTATTTGTCCAACGCCACCTCGTCGAGCACCTTGCTCGCGCCGAGCAGCGAGGCCCGTGTTTCCAGTAGTTGCAGCCCCGCCAGGCCCAGGCGCACCCCGGTGTCCTGGGTCAGCAAACCGGTCGAGACGCTGGTGTCCACCGGCAGCGCCAGCGATTCACGCAGCGACGAGGGTCCGAGCAGCGGCAGCACAAGGTAAGGCCCGGCGGGCATGCCCCAGCGCCCGAGCGTCTGGCCGAAGTCTTCGCTGCGCCGCTCCATGCCAGCCTCGCTGGCCACGTCGAACAGACCGCCGATGCCGAAGACACTGTTGGTGGCCACACGCATCGTCATCAGCAGGCCGGACTCACCCTTGCCCTGCAGGAACTGGTTGACCGCCGACCAGGCGTCGCCGAAGTTGCCGAAAAAGTTGACGATGCCGGCGCGAACCACGTCGGGCACCACCGCGCGGTAGCCCTCGGCCACCGGCTTCACCACCGCGATATCGACGCTGTCGTTGAAGCGGTAGACCCCTCGGTTCCAGCCTTCGAAGGGGTCGCGCGGGTCGGCGGATTGCGCCGCGGCGGCGAACGCGGTCAGCGCCAGCAGCGCGGCGGCGAGGTGGCGTTTCATTTTTTACCTCCTGGTGCGGGTGCGGGTGCGGGTGCGGACGCTGCGGAGGGTGCGGGCGCGGCACCGGCCTCCGCAGCCTTGCCGAACAGCACCTGGCTGATCAGGTCCTCGAGCACCACGGCGCTCTGGGTCTGCTTGATGATGTCGCCGGCGGCCAAGTTCTTCTCTTCGGCACCGGGTTCGATGCCGATGTACTGATCGCCCAGCAATCCCGAGGTCAGGATCTTGGCCGATGAATCCTTCGGGAACTGCACGTCGTCGTGAATCTCAAGCGTCACGACGCCTTGAAAGGTCTTGGCATCGAGTTTGATCGACTTGATGCGCCCCACGTTGACCCCCGCGCTGCGCACCGGGGCGCGCACCTTGAGACCGCCGATGTTGTCGAACCGGGCGCTCACCGTGTAGCCGTCGCGCTGGCCGAAGCTGGCCAGGTTGGCTGCCTTCAGGGCCAGGAACAACATGCCCGCGATGCCGAGCAGCACAAAGCCGCCGACCAATGTTTCGATGCTTCTTTTGCCCATGCCCGTTTCTCCCTCGACTCAACGCGTCGAGAACATCAACGCGGTGAGCACGAAGTCCATGCCCAGCACGCAAAGCGAAGAGATCACCACGGTGCGCGTGGTCGCGTGGGCCACACCCTCCGGAGTGGCCTCGGTTTCGTACCCCTGGTATAGCGCGACGGCAGTACAGATCACGCCGAACACCATGCTCTTGACGATGCCGTTGCCCACGTCGCGCCAGACGTCGACGTAGAGCTGCATCTGGGTCCAGAAGTTTCCGGCGTCCACACCGATCAGCAGCACGGCCACCACCCAGGCGCCGAGGATGCCGATCGAGGAAAACAGGATCGCGAGGATCGGCATCGCGATGATGCCGCCGACCAGGCGCGGCGCGAGCACGCGGCTGCGCGGGTCCACTGCCATCATTTCCATCGCCGAAAGCTGCTCGCCCGCTTTCATCAGGCCGATTTCGGCGGTGAGCGAGGTGCCCGCGCGGCCCGCGAACAGCAGCGCCGCCACCACCGGCCCGAGTTCGCGCACCAGCGTCAGGTTCACGATCATGCCCAGCGATTCGGTGGCGCCGTAGACCACCAGCGCGTAGTACATCTGCAGGGCCAGGACAAAGCCGACCGCCAGCCCCGAAGCCAGGATGATGACCAGCGAGCGGTTGCCGATGGCGTGGATTTGCGTGGCGACCAGGCCAAACCGGCGCAGCGCGATCGGAATCGCCCCGACCACGTCGACGAAGAAAAATGCCGCGCGGCCGAAGCCTCGCAGGTGATTCAGGAACCACGCGCCCAGGCGCTGCAGCAGCTTGCTCACGCCGGCACGCCAAGGTCCTGCGCCAGCGGCATGGCCGGGTAGTGGAACTTGACCGGACCGTCGGGTTCGCCATGCACGAACTGGCGCACCTCCGGGTCCATCGAGCCCATCACCTCGGCCGGCGTGCCCTGGATCACCACGCGACCCTGCGTTGCGAACAGCACCACATGGTCGCTGATCGTCATGCACTTGGCCACGTCGTGCGAGACCACCAGCGAGGTGGCGCCGGTGGCGTCGTTCAGGGTCCGGATCAGGTTCGCGGCAACGCCCATGGACACCAGGTCGAGGCCGGCAAACGGCTCGTCGTACATGATGAGTTCGGGGTCCAGCGCGATGGCGCGCGCCAGCGCCACACGCCGTGCCATGCCACCGGAGACTTCCGAGATGCGCAGCCCGGCGGCGCCGCGCAGGCCCACCGCGTTGAGCTTCATCAGCACGATGTCGCGGACCATCGTCTCGCTCAGGTCGCTGTGCTCGAGCAAGGGGAAGGCGACGTTGTCGAACACGTTCAGGTCGGTGAACAACGCGCCGAACTGGAACAGCAGACCCATGCGCCGGCGCTGGCGCAGCAGGGTCTCTTTGTCGCGCGAATCCACCGTCTGGCCGTCGATGCGCACCTCGCCGCTCTGCGGCCGCTCGATGCCACCGATCAGCCGCAGCAAGGTGGTCTTGCCGCAGCCCGAGCCGCCGAGAATGCAGGTGATCTTGCCGCGGGCGAAGCGCAGGTTCACATCGGCGAGGATCGTCCGGCTCTGCTCGTAGCCGAAGGTCACATGGTCGATTTCGATCAGAGCGTCTGAAGACATCAGGCGGAGCGGCGCGCCGACCAGGTTGGCGACGCGGGTGTTGTTGTTGGGGTGGTGCGCGGGTGAGCGGCTGCGCGCAAGATTCTCGCACGCAGCCTTGAAGGGTACGGGATTGCCCGGATGCGTCCCGCGTTTCAGATGGTGAAGTGAGCGTGGGGCGCAAAACCATGCCCGGCATCGACCCAGGAGCGGGCCTGCGAATCGCCTTTGCGAGCAGGCCGGGGAGCGGGTCGGCCTCGGTCAGCGTGGCAGCGCGCTGCTTCCCATCAGGTACTCGTCCACCGCGCGTGCGGCTTGCCGGCCCTCGCGAATCGCCCAGACCACCAGGGACTGGCCGCGGCGCATGTCGCCCGCGGCGAAGACCTTGTCGGCACTGGTCTTGTAGCCGTTGGCGATCTCGGTGCCGGCCTTGGCATTGCCGCGGGCGTCGAGCGCAACGACAAAGGCTTCGAGCACGCTGGCCACCGGGCTGACGAAACCCATCGCGAGCAACACCAGGTCGGCCGGGATCGTTTCCTCTGTTCCGGCGACCTCGACCATCTTGCCTCCCTGCCACTCCACGCGAACCGACTTCAGCGCCTTGACCTTGCCCTTGTCCTTGCCCTCGCCGGCGATGAAGGCCTTGGTGGCGATCGCGAACTCGCGCTCGCAGCCTTCTTCGTGGCTGGACGAGGTGCGCAGCTTGATCGGCCAGTAGGGCCAGACCAGGGGTTTGTTTTCCTGCTCGGGCGGCAGCGGCAGCAATTCGAATTGGGTCACGCTGGCCGCGCCATGGCGGTTGCTGGTGCCGACGCAGTCGCTGCCGGTGTCGCCACCGCCGATCACCACCACATGTTTGCCGTCGGCACGAGTTTGGGTGATGCCCTGCGCCTTGAGCTTGTCACCGGCGACGACCTTGTTTTGCTGCGGCAGGAACTCCATCGCGAAATGCACACCGTCGAGTTCACGACCCGGCACCGGCAGGTCGCGGCTTTGCTCGGCGCCACCGGCGAGCAGCACCGCGTCGAACCCGGCCGTGAGTTGCTCGGCGCTGACGGTTTGCTGCGCATCGTTGGTCACCTTGCTGCCCGCGGGCAGCGTGCCGACCAGCACGCCAGAACGGAACTGCACGCCCTCGGCCTGCATTTGCTCGACACGCCGGTCGATGTGCGACTTCTCCATCTTGAAGTCGGGGATGCCGTAGCGCAGCAGGCCGCCGATGCGGCTGTTCTTTTCGAACACGGTCACCTCATGGCCGGCACGTGCGAGCTGTTGAGCCGCAGCCAGGCCGGCGGGGCCGGAGCCGACGACGGCCACGCGCTTGCCGGTCTTGAGCTTGGCCGGCAGGGGCACGACAAGGCCTTCGGCCCAGGCGCGGTCGATGATCGCGTGTTCGATCGACTTGATGCCCACCGGGTCGTCGTTGACGTTGAGTGTGCACGCCGCCTCGCAGGGCGCCGGGCAGACGCGGCCGGTGAACTCGGGGAAGTTGTTGGTGCTGTGCAGGACGGCGATCGCGTTCTTCCAGTCGCCCCGGTACACCAGGTCGTTGAAGTCCGGGATGATGTTGTTGACCGGGCAGCCGCTGTTGCAGAACGGCGTGCCGCAGTCCATACAGCGCGCACCCTGCACCTTGGCCTGCTCGGCGTTGAGCCCGATCACGAACTCACGGTAGTTCTTGACGCGCTCCTTGACAGGCGCGTAGCCCTCTTCGACACGTTCGTATTCGAGGAAGCCGGTAACTTTTCCCATCGTGGACTCTCTGCTGAAGCTTCAATGCGGGTGCGGGTGCGGGTGCGGGTGCGGCAGGCAGGACGCGGATCGAGGCTGCGGCCGCTCGAGCTTGGCCGCGGCGCTGCGGGGCCGCTGATTCACTTGGCCGGCACGACCGGTATTGCCGACGCGGTGGCAGCGGCGGCGGCCACCGCCTTGGCGGCCTCGGCCTTCGCGGCCATCTCGGACAAGGCGCGTTTGTATTCGTTGGGGAACACCTTCACGAACTTGGCGCGCGCTTCGGCCCAATGGTCGAGGATCTCGCGGGCGCGCAAGGAGCCGGTCCACTTGAGGTGGTCCTCGAGCAGCCGGCGCAGTTGCGCCTCGTCGGTCTGGCCGCGGTGCCACACCGCGCGGTCGGTGCTGGCCTCCTGCTCGGTGGCGCTGAGCACCTTGTCCAGCGCCACCATCGCGGTATTGCAGCGTTTGGCGAAGCCGCCGTCCTCGTCGTAGACATAGGCGATGCCGCCGCTCATGCCGGCAGCAAAGTTGCGGCCGGTGCGGCCGAGCACGAGCACGGTGCCGCCGGTCATGTACTCGCAGCCATGGTCGCCGGTACCTTCGATCACTGCCGACGCGCCGGACAGCCGCACCGCGAAGCGCTCGCCGGCCACGCCGCGAAAGAACGCTTCGCCGCTGGTGGCGCCGTAGAGCACCGTGTTGCCGACGATCGTGTTCTTGGTCGAGTCGCCGCGGAAGTCGATGCTCGGGCGCACCACCACGCGGCCGCCCGACATGCCCTTGCCGGTGTAGTCGTTGGCGTCGCCGATCAGGTACAGCGTGATGCCCTTGGCCAGGAAGGCGCCGAAGCTCTGGCCGCCGGTGCCCTCCATCTGGATGAACACGGTGTGGTCGGGCAGGCCCTCGGGCTTGCGCCGGATCAGCTCGCCCGACAACATGGCACCGACACTGCGGTTGACGTTGCGCGCGTCTTCGAGCAGTTGCACCTTCTCGCCGCGTTCGATCGCCGGGCGGCATTTTTCGATCAGCTTGACGTCCAGCGCATGCGTGAGGCCGTGGTCCTGCAGATCGACCTGGCGGCGCGGCACTTCGGCCGGCACCGGTACCAGCGCGAAGAGGCGGGCGAAGTCCAACCCGCGGGCCTTCCAGTGTGCGATGCCCTTCTTGGTGTCGAGCAGGTCGGCGCGGCCGATCATTTCGTCGAAGGTTCTGATGCCGAGCTGCGCCATGATCTGGCGCGCTTCTTCGGCCACGAAGAAAAAGAAGTTCACCACATGCTCGGGGCGGCCGGCGAACTTGGCGCGCAGCACCGGGTCTTGCGTGGCCACGCCCACCGGGCAGGTGTTCAGGTGGCACTTGCGCATCATGATGCAGCCCTCGGCCACGAGAGGCGCGGTGGCGAAGCCGAACTCGTCGGCGCCGAGCAGCGCGCCGATCACCACATCGCGGCCGGTCTTCATCTGGCCGTCGGCCTGCACCCGGATGCGGCCACGCAGGCGATTCAGCACCAGGGTCTGTTGCGTCTCGGCCAGGCCCAGCTCCCAAGGGGTGCCGGCATGTTTGATCGACGACCAGGGCGAGGCGCCGGTGCCGCCGTCATGGCCGGCGATCACCACATGGTCGGCCTTGCACTTGGCCACACCCGCGGCCACGGTGCCGACACCGACTTCGCTGACGAGCTTGACGCTGATCGACGCACGCGGGTTGGCGTTCTTCAGATCGTGGATCAGCTGCGCCAGGTCTTCGATCGAATAGATGTCGTGGTGCGGCGGCGGGCTGATCAGGCCCACGCCCGGCACGCTGTAGCGCAGCATGCCGATGTACTCGCTGACCTTGCCGCCGGGCAACTGGCCGCCCTCGCCCGGCTTGGCGCCCTGCGCCATCTTGATCTGGATCTGGTCCGCGCTGACCAGGTATTCGGTCGTGACGCCGAAGCGGCCCGAGGCGACCTGTTTGATCTTGCTGCGCAGCGAGTCGCCGGCCTGGAGTGCGTAGTCGGCGGCGATGACCTTGGCGCCGAGCACGTCGCTGAGCCGGGTGCCGTTGCTGATCGGGATGCCTTTGAGTTCGTTGCGGTAGCGCGCCGGGTCCTCGCCGCCTTCGCCGGTGTTGCTCTTGCCGCCGATGCGGTTCATGGCCACCGCCAGCGTGGAATGTGCTTCGGTGGAGATCGAGCCGAGCGACATCGCGCCGGTGGCGAAGCGTTTGACGATTTCGCTGGCCGGCTCCACCTGGTCCAGCGCAATCGCCTTGGCAGGGTCGAGCTTGAACTCGAACAGGCCACGCAGCGTCATGTGGCGGCGGCTCTGGTCGTTGATGATCTGCGCGTATTCCTTGTAGGTCTCGAACTTGCCGGCACGCGAGGCGTGCTGGAGTTTCGCGATCGCGTCGGGCGTCCACATGTGTTCTTCGCCGCGCACCCGCCAGGCGTATTCGCCGCCGGCGTCGAGCATGCTGTCGAGCACCGGGTCGTCGCTGAACGCGGCGCGGTGGGTGCGCAGCGCCTCCTCGGCCACCTCGAACACGCCGATGCCGCCGACCTGGCTGGCGGTGCCGCGGAAGTACTTGTCGACCAGGCCGCGCTCCAGGCCGATGGCCTCGAAGATCTGCGCGCCGCAGTAGGACATGTAGGTGCTGATGCCCATCTTGGACATGATCTTCGACAGGCCCTTGCCGATCGCCTTGACGTAGTTGGTGATCGCCTTGTCGGCGCTCAGGTCGCCGGGCAGGTCGCGGTGCAGCGAGACCAGGGTTTCGAGCGCGAGGTAGGGGTGGACCGCTTCGGCGCCGTAGCCGGCCAGCACCGCGAAGTGATGCACCTCGCGCGCCGACGCGGTTTCGACGACCAAGCCGGCGGTGGTGCGCAGGCCCTCGCGCACCAGGTGGTGGTGGATGGCGGAGAGCGCGAGCAGCGCGGGGATCGCGACCTGCTCGCGGCCCATCCGCCGGTCGGTGATGATCAGGATGTTGTGGCCGCTGCGCAGCGCATCGACCGCTTGGGCGCAGAGCGAGGCGAGTTTGGCCTCGACACCTTCACGCCCCCAGGCGAGCGGGTAGGTGATGTCGATCTCGTGGCTCTTGAACTTGCCCGAACTGTGGCGCTCGATTTCGCGCAGGCGCACCATGTCGTCGAAGTCGAGCACCGGCTGGGTCACTTCCAGGCGCATCGGCGGGTTCACCGCGTTGATGTCCAGCAGGTTCGGCTTCGGGCCAATGAAGCTGTTCAGGCTCATCACGATGGCTTCGCGGATCGGGTCGATCGGCGGGTTGGTCACCTGCGCGAAGAGCTGCTTGAAGTAGTTGTACAGCGGCTTGTTCTTGTCCGACAGCACCGCCAGCGGCGAGTCGTTGCCCATCGAGCCGATGCCCTCTTCGCCGGCCGCGGCCATCGGGCTGATCAGGAACTTGATGTCCTCCTGCGTGTAGCCGAAGGCCTGCTGACGGTCCAGCAGCGGCTCGGCAAAATCATCCGGCCCCGCCGGCGGCACCTTGATCGAGCCGAGCCGGATGCGCACGTTTTCGATCCACAGGCGGTAGGGGCGGGCGTTGGCGAACTGGTTCTTCAGTTCCTCGTCGTCGACGATGCGGCCTTGTTCGAAGTCGATCAGGAACATCTTGCCCGGCTGCAAGCGCCACTTGCGCACGATGCGGCTTTCGGGAATCGGCAGCACGCCCGATTCGCTGGCCATCACCACCAGGTCGTCGTCGGTGACGATGTAGCGGGCCGGGCGCAAGCCGTTGCGGTCGAGGGTGGCGCCGATCTGCTTGCCGTCGGTGAACACCATCGCGGCGGGGCCGTCCCAGGGCTCGAGCATCGCGGCGTGGTACTCGTAGAAGGCGCGCCGGCGCTCGTCCATGCCTTCGTGCTGCTCCCAGGCCTCGGGGATCATCATCATCGCGGCCTGAGCCAGCGGGTAGCCAGCCATGGTCAGCAGCTCGAGGGCGTTGTCGAAGGTGGCGGTGTCGCTCTGGTGCTCGAAGCTGATCGGGTAGAGCTTCTTCAGGTCGTCGCCAAGCACCGGCGACTTCATCACGCCTTCACGCGCGCGCATCCAGTTGAAGTTGCCTTTGACGGTGTTGATCTCGCCGTTGTGCGCAACGAAGCGGTAGGGGTGCGCCAGCGGCCATTCGGGGAAGGTGTTGGTCGAAAAGCGCTGGTGCACCAGCGCCAGCGCCGACACCGCGCGCGGGTCGCGCAGGTCCTTGTAGTACTGGCCGACCTGGTCGGCGAGCAGCAGGCCCTTGTAGATGACGGTGCGGCAGCTCATGCTGGGCACGTAGTACTCGCGGCTGTGGGTGAGCTTGAGGGCCTGGATCGCACTCGACGCGGTCTTGCGGATGACGTAGAGCTTGCGCTCGAGCGCGTCGGGCACGATGACATCGGGGCCGCGGCCGATGAAGATCTGCCGCAGCACCGGCTCCTTTGCACGCACCGCGGGCGACATCGGCATCGAACGGTCGACCGGCACGTCGCGCCAACCGAGCAGCACCTGCCCCTCGGCCTTGACCGCGCGCTCCAACTCCTGTTCGCAGGCCAAGCGGGAGGCATGCTCCTTGGGCAGGAAGATCATGCCGACCCCGTACTCGCCAGGGGGCGGCAGTGCCACGCCCTGTGCCGCCATCTCGGCGCGGTAGTACTCGTCGGGGATCTGGATCAGCACACCGGCGCCGTCGCCCATCAGCTTGTCGGCGCCGACCGCGCCGCGGTGGTCGAGGTTCTCCAGGATTTTCAGCCCCTGCTCGATGATCGCGTGCGCCTTGTGCCCCTTGATGTGAGCGACGAAGCCAACACCGCAGGCGTCGTGTTCCTGCGCCGGGTCATAGAGGCCCGCTTCGGCGAGCAGAACAATTTCGTCGCGCGTGGCCGTTTCGAGGCTGGCAGTGCGGGCGTCCGTCGTCATGGCGCGATCCTGATCAAAGCGAAGGGGGTGACGATAGATTACTGCGCCGCAGCATTCGGCTCAAGCCGAATATATGGGGTCAGACACTTGTTATTCAGGAATCAAAACGGGATGAGTTGAAATTGGGGACACCGTCACCCCATCCAATACCGTTGGCTTCATTGCTCAACTTTGAATTAGCTTCGGCCAGGTTCTAGACTGCGTAAACACCGTCGTCGGTCCGTAGGAGTGCGTGATGGGTCGCCTGATGCTTGCCGGGATGTCGCTCGTACTGGTGGCCTGTGCCGCGGCCCCCGAACGTCCGGGCTCCGATGTCGCGCCCGTCGCCAGCGATTTGGATCTCGAGAAGATGGCCCTGATCGAGCGCCAGGCCCGAGCGACCGGGGTTTCGGTGCATTGGATCAATCCGCCACAAAGGATGCGCCGCGGCGGAAGTTAGCGCGCACATCTATCCGGTGCGCTGCGGTCGGCCACGGCGGCGGGGGGCCAAGCGGCGGTCGGTGAGTTTGGCCAAGCCGTCTCGAAAGCTGTCGTCTCCAAGAGGCCAGCCCTTGGCCACCGCCGCAGCGATGGAAATGAGCTCCACAGATGTGAGCCCACGCTCAAAAACCGCCCGATAGGCCGCTTCACGGTCAAAAGGCGTGTTGCCGAGCGACCAGAGCAGCGCGTGATCGCTGACCAACGGATCGGTCCTCAGCCCCAGATGGTGCGCGAGGCTCGACCAGGGCCAATCAAGCGCACGGCCCACCAGGCCGCTGCGCGCCGGATGCGACTCGATGAAGCAGGTGCAGGGCAGCAGGTACGCCCCGGCGTCCACGACGGTGGCTCTAAAGCGGCCGTCCCAGAGAGAGCCGCTGCGGCCATGCCGCTGGTTGAAGCTGGCGACATAGCGGCGTCCCAACGCCTGCATCGTGAGGCTGACGGCTTCGTCGTTCGGTGGCGTGGCGAGAAGCTGAATCTGATCGTTGAGCAGGACGTAGGCGTGGATCACAAGCCGGTGCGCGGTTGCGGAGTCTGCGAGCGCCTTCAGGAAGTGTCGCCGGTCATCGTCGTCGACAAAAATCGCCTGCCCGTTGTTGCCGCGTTGCACCAGATGGTGCAGATGGCCAGCGATCGAGAGTCGAGGCAGACGAGCCATCTTTAGACGTGGCTTTGCCCGAGTCTGGCGCGCAGAATCAGTCGCTGGCCCCGTGGCTGCACAAGACTTGCCGGACCAGATCGTCCGCTGCGCCTCGAACGCCTGCGCGACCCAGCGTCTCGATGACCACGAATTTGATCTCCCCGCCATCGGCTTTCTTGTCCCGGCGCATCAGCTCGAGATAGCGCGACGCTGGCAGCTCGGGCGCGACCGTCGGCAAGCCTGCCCGGGTGATCAACGCTCGCATGCGGTCGACGAACTCGGCGGGCATCAGGCCCAGCCGCGCGGACAGGTCGCTGGCCATCAGCATGCCGCAAGCCACCGCCTCGCCGTGAAGCCACTGGCCATAACCTGCGCCGGTTTCGATCGCGTGCCCGAAGGTGTGGCCGAAGTTAAGCACCGCACGCAGGCCCTGCTCACGCTCGTCCTGGCCGACCACCGCGGCCTTGATTTCGCAGGACCGCCACACCGCATGCTCCAGCGCGTCGGCGTCTGCCGCTCGCAGCGCGTCGATATGGCGCTCGATCCAGGCGAGGAACACGCTGTCGGCGATCGGCCCGTACTTGATGACTTCGGCAAGCCCGGCGCTGAGTTCCCGTGCCGGCAGGCTCGCCAGGGTGTCGATGTCGCACACCACCTGCGCGGGCTGGTAAAAGGCGCCGATCATGTTCTTGCCCAAGGGGTGATTGATTGCGGTCTTGCCGCCGATGGAAGAGTCGACCTGTGCGAGCAGCGTCGTGGGCACCTGGACGAAGGGCACACCTCGCATGTAGCAGGCGGCGGCGAAACCGGTCATGTCGCCGACGACACCGCCACCGAGCGCGAACAAGACGGTCTTGCGGTCATGCCCACCCTGGAGAAGGTGGTCGAAGATCAGGTTGAGCGAACGCCAGTCCTTGTGCACTTCGCCATCGGGCAGCGAGGCGATGCTGATGCGCCGGTATTGTTCGGCGAGCGCGGCGGCAAGCCGCGCGGCATAGATCGGCGCCACGGTTTCGTTCGTCACGATCACGGCCGCAGCCGCCGCGGGCAAATTGCGCCAGGTCAGCGGGTTGTCGATCAGGCCGCGGCCGATCAGCACCGGGTAGCTGCGATCACCCAGTTCAATCTCGATTCGAAGCGTCGAAGCCATGTCACGCAGCTTAACGCCGCGAAGACGTGGGCTCGTCGCGACGACCGTCGACCGGCGACGGCACCAACGCCGGATCGACCACACCTGCAAGTTCAAGTTGCGACAGCGCCATGTTCACCAGCGAGAGCACCGAGGGCCGGCCTGTCTCGATCACAAAGTGTGCGCAGCGCCGGTAGAGCGGGTCGCGTTCCCGGTACAGGTCGCGCAGCCGGCGCAAGGGGTCGTTCACCTGGAGCAAGGGCCGATGGGTGTCGTGCCGGAGGCGACGGAACAACTCTTCCGGCGTCGACCGCAAATAGATGACATGGGTGCGCGCATGCAGCGCTTCACGGTTCGCCGCGCGCAGCACCGCGCCGCCTCCGGTGGCCAGCACGCCGTTGTCGCACCGCGTCAGGTGCTCGATGGTCGACTGTTCAACGTCCCTGAACGCGTCCTCGCCATGCGAGACGAAGTAGTCGCGAATGGAGCCGCCGATTCGGGCTTCGATCTCGTGGTCGCTGTCGACGAACGGCAAGCCGAGCTGGCGAGCGAGGTGGCGGCCGACGGTGGACTTGCCGCCGCCAGGCATGCCGACCAGGGATATCAGGGCTTGCATGACGCCGCTTCGAGTGCCGAACCTCCCGTTCGGCCAAGCGCCGACCAAGAGACCGCTCTATTCTTGCCGCCGTTCAGGGCGGCAAGGTCACTGCAATCGGCGGCGATTCGTAGGCGCCGAACGCGGCCTTGACGGTCACGGTGCGACCACTGCAGGTGCCATTGGTGATGGCCGGCGTCAGGCGGTGCGTCGTCGGCGCGATCGCGTTGGTCGCAACCGTCGGTGGCGAGACGACAACCGTGCAATCCTCGGGCGCGGAAATGACCGACACCGTGGTCCCCGCGGGTGCCGCAGCCGCATTGAGGGGGTCGGACGACCATTGCGTGAACACTTCGACGCCACCCGGCACCGCGCGTATGCCGAGCGAGCGCGGGTCGGACACCGCCAGCACGGTACGGGCGCGCACCAGCGTGCGACCCCAGACTCCATCGCAGGTGGCGTTGACGGAGAACGGCGTGTCGAGCCCTTGGAAGCCGAAGGTTGCCGGCGTGGCCGCGGCCCCGGAGGCGCCGGCATTGGGCCCACAAGCGCTGCTGCCCAGGCCCGGGCTGCCAGCAATTGTTGCGCCGAAGTTGAGTTCATCGACGCCAGGCGTGTAGTCGAAGCTGAGATCATCGTCGCGGAATAAGCGCCCGCTGTCGAAGAACGGCTCCCCAGCGGTGTACTGGCCGTTGCCATCGGAATCGATGTACGCCTCGTCGCCTTCCAGCCAGGCAATCACGCTGACAAAACCGTTCAGCGGCCGCTGGTTCTGGGTCGCGAAAGTGACGGAGCAAGATGAAATCGTCGCCGTCCCTTGCTTGACACCCGACAGCTTGCACGAGGTTTGAATCTGACCGCCTTGAGCTGAGAACTGGACGCTGGTGCCATCCGGTACCGGGTTGCCGGCGGTGTCCGTCACGCGCACCGTCACGGTCGTGATATCGCCGTCGATCGACCAATCCAGGTTGTACTTCTCTACCGACAGCGACATCGAACGCTGGTTGGGCTGGCCGCTGCTGACGTTTGAAATGCCGCCGCCCGCCACCGATCCACCCGACGGTGGCGTCGTGCCTCCGGCACCGGTTCCACCGCCGGTGCCGCTAGCGAACACGCTCGTTCCGGCATCGCTGCCGCCACCGCAAGCCACAAGCACCAAGCTTGCCAGCAGCGCGGCCATCCCTTCGATCATCCGCATTCGAATGCTCCTGCGTATTGTTTGATGCTCAACGGGCCGACGCACGGTCGGTCACGACCTTGGGCGTGATGAACACCAGCAGTTCCGTCTTGTTGTTCGACTTCACGGTGTTCTTGAACAAATTGCCCAGATAGGGAATGTCGCCGAGCAGCGGCACCTTGTTCACGTCATTGCGCTCGGTTTGCGTGAAGATGCCACCGATCACGACGGTACCGCCGTTCTCCACCAGCACTTGCGTCTTGATGTGCTTGGTGTCGATCGCAAATCCCGCTGCGGTGTTGCGCCCGACGCTGTCCTTGTTGACATCCACGTCGAGGATCACATGCCCTTCCGGCGTGATTTGCGGCGTGACTTCAAGCTTCAGGTTCGCCTTGCGGAACTGAATCGCGGTGGCGCCACTGGACGTCGCGGTCTGGTACGGCAGTTCCTCGCCCTGCTCGATCAGCGCCTTGACCTGGTCGGCGGTAATCACCCGTGGGCTGGACACGATCTTGCCCTTGCCGTCGGCCTCCAGCGCCGAGAGTTCCAGGTTGAGGAACCGGTTGGCTGTGGCGCTGAAGAGCGACAGCGCGAATGTGGCCGCATTCGCACCACCGAACGAGGGGCCGCTCACGTTCGCGGGCAGGCTGACGAACTGGGTGTCGTTGAACGTGGCGCCGGTGCTCTGCAGCGTCTGGGTGCCGACCGAGCTGTAGTTGCCGCCGATCGCAGCCTGGTTGCTGCCACCGATGTTCCAGCCCGGCACACCGCCCTGCAGACCTCTCAGATCGGAGGCGCCGAGCTTCACCCCGAGTGAGCGGCCAAACTTGTCGTCGGCTTCGACGATGCGCGCTTCGATCAGGACCTGGCGCACCGGGATGTCGATCTTGGCGATCATGGCCTGGATCTCTTCGAGCTTGGACGGGATGTCCGACACGAAGAGCTGGTTGGTGCGGGTTTCGTAGATCACACTGCCTCGCGGCGACAGGATGCGCGAGGTGTTCTGGCCGGCACCGGCCCCCTGCTGCCCCACCGACTGCCCCGTCAAACCCTTTGCCACTTCCTCGGCCTTGGTGTAGTTGAGCTGGAAGGACTGCGTGCGCACCGCCTCCAGGTCGGCGATCTTCTTTTTCGACTCGAGCTCGACCTGCTCCTTGGCGATCAGCTCGTCCTTGGGCGCGATCCAGATCACGTTGCCGTTCTTGCGCAGGCCCAGGTTCTTGGCCTGCAGGATGATGTCGAGCGCCTGGTCCCAGGGCACGTCCTTCAAGCGCAGGGTGACGTTACCGGTCACGGTGTCGCTGGTCACGACGTTGAAGTTGGTGAAGTCCGCGATCACCTGCAGCAGGGCGCGCACTTCGATGTTCTGGAAGTTCAGGGACAACTTTTCGCCCGCAAACCCCTGGCCTTGCACGAGCTTGTTCGGGTCCAGTTTGACCGGCCTGACTTCGAGCACGAACTGGTTGTCGCTCTGGTAGGCGCTGTGTTCCCAAGAGCCCCGCGGCTCGACCACCATGCGAACGCGGTCGCCGCTTTGGGTGGTGGTCACGGACTGCACCGGCGTGCCGAAATCGGTCACGTCGAGGCGGCGGCGCAGCGCGTCGGGCGCGGTGGAACGCAGGAATTCGACCACCAGCGACTGACCTTGCTGGCGGATGTCGACACCCACCTGGTTGTTTGGAAGGGTCACCAACACGCGACCGGCACCATCCTGGCCGCGGCGGAAATCAATCTCGCGCAAAGGCATCTGCTCGCGGTTGCCGCCTTGAGCGAACAAAGGTTGAGCCGGCGCAGCGGGCGCGGCGGGCGCCGCGGCAGCGCCTGGCGCTGCCGCGGTCGACGCGACGGGCGGCGCGCCGCTGTCGAGCACGATCAACAGGGCCTTGCCGTCGAGCTGGGCGCGGTAGGTGGACGCTGCCTTCAGGTTCAGCACAAGGCGCGTACGGTCGCCGGCCTGGGCCACGTTGACCGAGCGCAGATTGCCTTGATTCACTTCGACGCTCGGCCGCCCGAGCCCGTTGCCAACGCCGGGCAGGTCGATCGCGATGCGGGGGGGCGCCTGAATCGAGAAACCCGCCGGCACCGCCGTCAAGGCTTCGCTCATCTCGATGCGCACCACCTCGCTGCCGGCTTGCTGGCTGCTGGTAATCGACTGAATGACGCCTTGCGCCCATGCGGACAGCGGTGTGCCCGCGACCAGCACGAGCATCGCGAGCATCGCGCCCCAAGTCCGCCAATTCGCCATGATCCGGTTCTCCTGTACGTCGTTCATCGCGCCTTCTCCTGCAACTGCAGCGTGCTCGGGCGCTCAATCCAATCGCCGGCCGCGTCTTGCACGATCTCGCGCAGGCCGATTTCGGTTTCGCTGATGCGGGTGATCTTTCCGAAGTTCTGCCCGAGGTAGTCGCCCGTCTTCACCTGATAAAGCAGGTTGTCGACGCGCAGCAGCGCATAGGGCCGGCCGGCTTTCGTGACGCTGCCCACCATGGTCATGCCGTCCAGGGGCGATGCTTCCAGCGGCTCGCGGCGGCGGTTCATTTCGGAAGCCAGCAACGAGCTGGGCTGCCGCGACTCCTGCTTGATCGCCACGCTCAGCTTTTGATTGCTGAACGGCTCGACCCTGTCGACCGACGCATAGGGCTCCGGGTCGAACTTCTTCGGTGGCGACAACGGCTGAACATTCGGTTTGACCTCGCGACGCTGTTGCTCCAGCCAATCGCGAAGTTCCACGTTCTCGCTGCCACAGCCGGCCAACAGCCCGGCCAGCGCCACGACCGCCACGAAGCCGATGGCGCGACCGATGGCGCCGCTGGTGTTCGCGCTCATTTCTTCGCCCCCGTCTTCGCCGCGGCGGCCGCGGCGGCGGCCTTGCGCTGCGCTTCGACTTCAGCGGCATCCAGATAGCGGTAAGTTCGGGCGGTGGCTTCCATCGACAGGTTGCTTCCAGCGTCCTTGGTGGCCGGGCCGATCGACACGTTGTGCAAGGTCACGATGCGCGACAGGTTCGCCACGTCGGCGGCGAATGCGCCGATGTCGTGATAACGGCCCGCCACCTTGATCGAGATCGGCAGCTCGGCGTAGAAGTCCTTGACCACCACCTGGCCGGGGCGGAAGAGTTCGAACTGCAGGCCGCGTCCAAGGCCCGACTGGTTGATGTCGGACAGCAGGGCGTCCATCTCGGCCTTGCCTGGCAACTGCTTCTCGAGCTGGGTCACGTACTCCTCGACCTGCAGCTTCTGCTTGCGCAGCTCACTCAGATTGACCGCTTGGGTCAGCTTGGCGCGGTAGTCCTGTTTGAGTACGGGTTCACGGGCACGCTCGCCCTCGAGTTCGTCCGCGACACCGGACAGGAGCCCGAACCAGCCCGCCGCGATCGCCGCCGCGACCACGGCCAACCAGGCGGCGGCTTTCGGCAGGGCGGGCCACTGGCCCGGCTCGTTGGGGTTCAGGCCGCGGAACTGCGACGCCGCCTGATCCATCAGGCTGTTCACGTCGAGGCTGCTTCTTTCAGACTTGGTCGCCATCGCAGATCCTCAAACCTTCTTGGCCGTAGCAGGCGGCGCCGCTGGCGCGCTCGCCGCGGAAGCCGCAGCAGCAGCCGGCGCCACCGGGCGCTTGACCGTCACCCGCATCGAAAAGTCGAAGAGTCGCCGCTGGTCTCGTGCCGCCTCCTTGACTGCCAGTGCCTTGATCTCGACCAACTCGGGCTTTTCCAGCCATTGGGAGTTGTAGAGCGTGTTGCGCAGGAACTCGGAAACGCGCTCGTTGGTTTGCGCGACACCGGTCACGGCCACCACCTGCGCCGTTTGTTTGATCGTGGTGAGGTACACACCCTCCGGCGTCTGCTTGGCGAGTTCATTGAGCAGGTAGACCGGAATGTTGCGGTCGGTCTGCAGGTCTTCGACCGCTTTCTGCCGAGCCTTCAAGGACTCGATCTCGGCGCGCAGGTTGGCGATGTCCTTGATCTGCGCTTCGAGCTTCTTGATTTCGGTCGTGAGGAACTGGTTGCGCTCCTGTTGCACCGACTTCATTTGCTGGAGTACCGCGTACCAGATGCCCACCGCGGCCAGCCCCGCCACGGCGGCCAGCACCAGCCCGACAAAGAAGGCTTGCTTGCGGCGCTTGCGTTTTTCTTCCCGATGGGGAAGCAGGTTGATCAGGATCACTGCATGAACCTCCGCATCGCGAGGCCACAAGCGGTGAGGTAGGACGGCGCTTCGCGACGCACTTTGCTTTCACGCACCGCCGAACCAAGTTTCATGTTGTCGAACGGGTTCACCACCATCGAGGCGAAGCCAGTCAGCTCGGTCACCCTTTCCTTCAGCCCGGGCAACGAAGCCGTGCCACCCGCGAGCATCACGTAGTGCACCTTGTGGTGCGGCGTGCTGGTGAAGAAGTACTGCAATGCGCGGCCGATTTCCTGCGACAGGCTGTCGACGAAGGGCGACAGAATCGTTTGTTCGTAGTCCTCGGGCAGGTCGGCTGCGAGCTTCTTCTGCTCGGCTTCCTCGAACGAGAAGCCGTACTGGCGTGAGATCAGCGTGGTGAGCTGAGAGCCGCCGAAGGCTTGGTCGCGGTCGTAGAGCATCTCGTCGTCGCGCAGCACCTTCAAGCTCGTGGTGTCGGCGCCGATTTCGAACAGCGCCACCAGCGCGTCCTTACCTTCGTTGGGCAGGGCCTGGATCACGCGGCTCATCGCCAGGCGCGAGGCGTGCGACTCGATATCCAGCACCACGGGCCGCAGGCCTGCCGCTTCGGCCAGGCCCTGGCGGTCCTGAACCCGGTCCTTGCGCGAGGCCGCGATCAAGACCTCGACGTCCCCCGCCGAAGTCGGGCTCGGCCCGATCACGCAGAAGTCCAGGCTCACCTCGTCGAGCGAAAACGGAATGTATTGATTGGCCTCGGACTCGACCTGGATCTCGAGTTCCTCGTCACGAAGGCCGGCGGGCAGCATGATCTTCTTGGTGATCACCGCGGACTGCGGCATCGCCATCACCACCTGTTTGGATTTGGTGCCGCTCTTGCTGACTACACGTCGCACCGCCTCGGCCACCTCGTCGAACTTCTCGATCTGGCCATCGGCGATCCAACCCTTTTCGAACGGCTCCGACGCGAATCGCTCAAGCACGAATTCGCCATTCGCGCTCTGGTTCAACTCGACCAGCTTGACGCTAGAAGAGCTGACATCCAGGCCGATCATCGCCGGATGCTTGCGGCCAAGCAGCAGGTCAACAAAGCTCACAGCGGTATCTCCCTCAACGCGAGAATCGCGTCGCCCACACTTAAGAAGTCACTTCAATGCTAGCAGTAAAGCCTTTGTGCAACAAAGAAAATCCCGGTCGTACAGCACGCATCTCGTTGTGAAACGCACACGCAATCCGAGGCGCTCGAAACCATTGGACGGCATCGTTGCGAGGTCCGGGCGAGGCCGCTTGCAGCGATCCGCGCATCTGTTCACGAACGCCCGGGAATCGTGACCCCCACGTTCCTATAATCGACCGCTTCCGTTGCGGGAAAGCCCATGAGCGACGCCGCTGGCACGCCGAACACCACCGCCCAAAACTCCAATCGAAAACCCGCGCCGCCGTGGCTTCGCTGGCTTGTTCGGCCGCTGGCGTGGCTCGCCGGCCTCGCTGCCGCAGTGGCGCTTGCGGTCCTGGCGCTGGTGGCGATTGCGCTGGCCGTGGCCTACCCAAACCTGCCCGAGCTGAGCGGCATCGCGGACTACCGCCCGAAGCTGCCGCTGCGCATCTTCTCCGCCGACGGCGTGCTGCTCGGTGAATTTGGCGAGGAGCGCCGCAACTTCACCCCCATCGCGCAGATGCCCAAGGTGATGAAGGATGCCGTGCTGGCCATCGAAGACGCGCGTTTCTACAGCCATGGCGGCGTGGACTACGTGGGCGTCATCCGGGCCGGCTGGGCCAACTTCGGGGAGTCGCGCAGCCAGGGCGCGTCGACCATCACGATGCAGGTGGCGCGCAACTTTTATCTCTCCACCGAAAAGTCCTTCACCCGAAAGATCTACGAAATTCTGCTCGCGCTGAAGATCGAGAGCCAGCTCAACAAGGATCAGATCCTCGAGCTGTACATGAACCAGATCTTTCTCGGCCAGCGCGCCTATGGTTTCTCGTCGGCGAGCGAGATCTACTTCGGCAAGCCGCTGCGTGATGTCAGCGTCGCCGAAGCGGCGATGCTCGCCGGCCTGCCCAAGGCGCCCTCGGCCTACAATCCGATCGTGAACCCGCGGCGCGCCACGGTGCGCCAGCGCCACATCATCGAGCGCATGCTGGACAACGGTTTCATCACCGACACGCAGGCCGAGGCCGCGCGCAACGAGAAACTGCGCTACCGCACGCAAAGCGAGGTGGCGGTACACGCCGAGTTCGCCGCCGAAGCGGCGCGCCAACTGGTGTTCAACCAGTATGGCGAAGAATCGTACACACGTGGCCTGAACGTGACGACGACCATCAATGCCGCCGACCAGATGGTGGCGTACCGCGCACTGCGGCGAGGCCTGCTGGACTATGAACGCCGGCAGGTCTACCGCGGCCCCGAGGCCTACATCGACCTGCCCGCCGACCCGACGGCGCTGGACACCCGTGTGGCCGAAGCGCTGGTCGAACATCCCGACAACGACGACCTGCGCGCCGCCGTGGTGGTCGAAGCGTCGTCGAAAAAAGTGGTCGCGGTGCTGCAGTCGGGCGAAAGCATCACCGTCACCGGTGAAGGTCTGCGCCCGGTGGCCTCCGGCCTTGTCGGCAAGGCGGGCCCGAAAACCCAAATCCGTCCCGGTGCGGTGGTGCGCGCCTCACGGGGGCCCAAGGGCGACTGGATGCTCACGCAATTGCCCGAAGTCGAGGGGGCCTTCGTGGCGCTCGATCCGGCCACCGGCGCCGTGCGCTCGCTCGTCGGCGGCTTCGACTTCCGCAAGAACAAGTTCAATCACGTCACCCAGGCCTGGCGGCAACCCGGTTCGAGCTTCAAACCCTTCATCTACTCGGCAGCGCTGGAAAAGGGCTTTACGCCGTCGACCATCGTCAACGACGCGCCCTTGTTTTTCGACGCGGGCGCGACCGGCAGCCAGCCCTGGGAGCCGAAAAACTACGACGGCAAGTTCGAGGGCCCGATGCCCCTGCGCAGCGCGCTGGCGAAGTCGAAGAACATGGTCTCGATCCGGCTGCTGCAGTCGGTCGGGCCGGCCACCGCGCAGGAGTGGATCACCCGCTTCGGCTTCGAGGCGGAAAAGCACCCGGCCTACCTGACGATGGCGCTCGGGGCCGGCTCGGTCACGCCGATGCAGATGGCCACCGCCTACGGTGTGTTTGCCAACGGCGGCTACCACATCGAGCCGATGCTGATCACCCGGCTCGCCGACGACCGCGGCCGCGTGTTGCATGACGTGGCGCCGCGGGTCCGTGACGAATCGGCACGCACGCTCGACCCGCGCAATGCATTCGTGATGACCAACCTGCTGCAGGAGGTGACCCATTCGGGTACCGCGGCGCGCGCGCAGGGCACGCTCAAGCGCAACGACATTTACGGCAAGACTGGCACCACCAACGACTCTTTGGACGCCTGGTTCGCCGGCTGGCAGAAGAACATCGTCGCGGTCGTCTGGATCGGCTACGACCAGCCGCGCAAGTTGGGCGACCGCGAAACCGGCGGCGGCTTGTCGCTGCCGGTCTGGATCGAGTTCATGGCTCACGCGCTCAAGGGCGTACCGGTGGCCGAACTCACCCCTCCGCCGGGCGTGGTGAAGGTCGGCAACGACTGGACCTTCGAGGAGTTCGCCCACGGCGGCGGCGTGAGCAGCCTCGGCGTGGACGAGTCGGTACCGCGGGCGCCGACCGAGGACGAGAAGAAAAGCATCCTCGACTTGTTCAAGCGCTGAGCGCAACGATCCGGTCGCGGCGTCTCACCGGCAACGCCGGCGCGGCAGATCAGGCCGCGTCGAACCTCAGCGAGCGCCCGGCCTGCTCGCTGGCCCGTTGCGACAACAGCGCAAAAAACTCGTTGCCCTCGCGGTCGACCCAGCGCCCGACACCATGTTTGAAGTGGTAGCCACCTGCCCGTGCCGCCAGCCAGATCTCGTGCAGCGGCGGCTGGGTGTTGATCACGATCTTGCTGCCGCCGGGGAAGCTCAGCTCGAGCAAGCCGCCGGTGCGCTGCGCGTCGATGTCGATCACATCGTCCTGCAACCAGCGGTCGATGGTGGCTTCGAGGCGCGCGAGCACCGCACTCGCGAGGCGGTGGTACTCGGCGTCGGTCAACGGCAGGGTTTCGGGGTTCATCGAATGGGGTGCTTGCAACGCAGATCCGCACTCGGTTGCCGTCGGCCTCGCCGTCTGGTCGCGCTCGATAGAATTCCGCTCATGCGAATCGTAATGAGTGTAGCGGCCAGGCCGCTAATGGCCGCGCGCAATGTGCTGCTGGCAGTGTGTGCATTGGGTGCATTGGGTATAGCCATCCCGGTCCTGTCAGGCTGCGGCCAGAAGGGCCCGCTCACCGAGGCGGCGCCCTCGCGCAGCGCCAGCGCCGCCTCGGCCGCGAGCAGATGAGTGCGCCCGTGGCCGCGGCGCCCCGCGCTAAGCCCGTCCAGGCGCTTCCTGGCGCCCCTTTCATCGCGCGGCATGGCGCGTTTTTGTGTGTCGAGCAATGCTCGCTCGATGAGCTTGCGGCCATGCATGGCACGCCGCTTTTTGTGTACTCGAAGGCGTCGATGTTGAGTGCGCTGGCGGCCTATCAGCGCGCGCTCGCCGGCCGCCAGCACCTGGTGTGTTATGCGATGAAGGCCAACTCCAGCCTCGCAGTGCTGCAAACCTTCGCACGCGCCGGCGCGGGTTTCGACATCGTGTCGGTGGGCGAACTCGAACGGGTGCTGGCCGCGGGCGCAGCGGCGTCCAGCGTCGTCTTCTCCGGCGTCGGCAAGCGGCCCGATGAAATGCGGCGCGCGCTGCAGGCCGGCGTGCGCTGCTTCAATGTCGAAAGCGAGGCGGAGTTGGACACACTGTCCGGCATCGCGGTGGCGCTTGGCGTTCGTGCGCCGGTCAGCTTGCGTGTCAACCCGGACGTCGATGCCGGCACGCACCCCTACATCTCCACCGGCCTGAAGGGCAACAAGTTCGGCATCGCCCACGACCGCGCGCTCGCGGCCTACCGGCACGCGGCGGCGCTGCCGGGCCTTCGGGTGGTGGGCATCGACTGCCACATCGGCTCACAGGTCACCTCGATCGCACCCTACCTCGACGCGCTGGACCGCCTGCTTGACTTGGTCGAACAGGTGGAGGCCGCTGGCATCGCGATCCACCACATCGACATCGGTGGCGGCCTGGGCATCACCTATGCCGACGAACAACCGCCGGCCGCCGATGAGCTGGTGCGCCAGATGCTCGAGCGCCTGGATGCGCGCGGCCACGGCCACCGCGAGGTGCTGCTCGAACCCGGCCGCTCGCTGGTCGGCAACGCAGGTGTGCTGGTCACCGAAGTGCTGGTGCTCAAACCCGGCGAGCAGAAGAACTTCTGCATCGTCGACGCGGCGATGAACGACCTCATGCGACCGGCGATGTACGAAGCCTGGATGGGCATCGTGCCTTGCACCTTGCGCGACGGCCGGGCGCAACGCTGGGACATCGTCGGCCCGGTCTGCGAATCCGGCGACTGGCTCGGCCGCGACCGGCTGCTCGCGGTGCAGCCCGGCGACAGGCTCGCGGTGCTCTCCGCCGGTGCCTACGCCATGGCGATGGCGAGCAACTACAACTCGCGGCCGCGCGCTGCCGAGGTGTTGGTCGACGGCGACCGCAGCACGCTGATCCGCGAACGTGAGTCGATCACGGCCTTGTTCGCAAACGAACACCTGCTGCCCTGAGCGGTATCGCAGCGGCCACGCGTTTCGAGAGCAGGCCTGCAGCCGCCGTCGCCGTCCCGGCCCTGCGGGTTGGCCTGCCCCAAAGCCCAACAGGCTCCTAGATTCGCCCCTCGGCCACCGCGTGGCACGCCACCTGGATGCCTTTGAAGTCGGCGAGCGCCGGCCGCTCCTTCGTGCAGCGCTGATTGGCGTGCGGGCAGCGGGGGTGGAAGGCACAGCCGCTGGGCGGGTTCAGCGGGTTGGGCACCTCGCCCTGCACCGGGGTGCGTGAACGCCCCGACATGTGAATGTCGGGAATCGCGTCGAGCAGCATGCGGGTGTAGGGGTGGCGCGGGTGGGCGAAGAGGTCCTGCTTGTCGGCGATTTCGACCAGGCGCCCGAGGTACATCACACCGACCTGGTCGGCCACATGGCGCACCACCGCGAGGTTGTGCGAGATGAAGAGGTAGGTCAGGCCGCGCGAACGCTGCAGGTCCTTCATGATGTTCAGCACCTGCGCCTGCACGCTCACATCCAGCGCCGAGGTCGGCTCGTCGCAGACCAGGAACTCGGGCTGCGTGGCCAGCGCGCGCGCGATCGAGATGCGCTGGCGCTGGCCGCCGGAGAACTGGTGCGGGAATTTCTCGACGTCGGCCGCGGCCAGCCCCACCGACAGCAGCAGCTCGACCACCCGGGCCTTGAGCGCCACGTCGTCGTCGGTCAGGCCATGCTCGCGCAGCGGCTCGGCGACGATGTCCAGCACCTTCCAGCGCGGGTTCAGGCTCGCGTACGGGTCCTGGAAAATCATCTGCATGCGCCGGCGCAAGGTGCGCAGCGCGGCGGCGTCGGTGAAGGTGTTGGTGTCCTGGCCGTCGAAGCGCACGTCGCCGCGGGTGGGTTCGTACAGGCCCACCAGCAGGCGCGCCACGGTGCTCTTGCCGCAGCCCGATTCACCCACCAGCGCGAGCGTCTTGCCGCGCTCGATCGAGAAGCTCACCCCGTCGACCGCATGCACGAACTGGCGTGGCTTGCGCTCCACCACCCGGTTGAGCCAGGGCGCGGAGACATCGAAGGTCTTGGCCAGGTCCTTGACCTGGACCAGCACATTCTTGTTCGTCATGCGGCCTTCCTCGCACCCGCGTCATGCAGCCAGCACGCGGCGCGCGTGGCGCCGGCATCGCTCAGGTTCGGCCGCTCGACCCGGCACCGCTCGAACACCTGCGGGCAGCGCGGATTGAACGCACAGCCGCTGGGTATCGCGTTCAGGCGCGGCATCGAGCCGTCGATTTGCAGCAGCCGTTCGCGGTCCTCGTCCATCGCCGGTATCGAGCCCATCAGGCCGACGGTGTAGGGGTGCGAGGGGTGGTGGATCACGTCCTGCACCGGGCCGACCTCGACGATGCGCCCGGCGTACATCACCGCCACGCGGTCGCAGGTTTCGGCGATCACGCCCATGTCGTGCGTGACCAGCATCACCGCCGCGCCATGCTCCTTGCACAGGCGCTTGAGCAGCGAAATGATCTGCGCCTGGATCGACACGTCGAGTGCCGTGGTCGGCTCGTCGGCGACGATCAGCTTGGGCTCGGCCGCGAGCGCCAGCGCGATCACCACCCGCTGGCGCATGCCGCCGCTGAACTGGTGCGGGTACTGGTCGATGCGCTCCTCGGCGGCCGGGATGCCGGTTTCCTGCAGCAGCCGGACCGCGCGCTGGCGCGCTTCGTCCTCGCCCACCGGCAGGTGAGTGCGGATGGTTTCAGTGAGCTGGCGGCCGATGGTGTAGAGCGGGTTCAGCGAGGTCAGCGGGTCCTGGAAGATGGCGCCGATCTTGCGGCCGCGGATCGCGCGCATCTGCTCGTAGGGCAGGTTGTCGATGCGCCGGCCTTCGAGCCGGATTTCGCCCGCGGCGATGCGCCCGGGCGGCTCGAGCAGGCCGATGATCGCGCTGCCGGTGAGCGACTTGCCGGCGCCGGATTCACCCACCACGCCGAGGATTTCCCCGGGTGCGATGTCGAAGGAAATGTCGTCCAGCGCGAGCAGCGTGCCGCGGCGCGTCGGGAATTCGACGCGCAGGTTCTTCACTTCAAGCAATGCGGTCATGGGACTCTCGTCAACGCGGGCAGGGGTTCAACGCAGGCGCGGGTTCAGCGCGTCGCGCAACCAGTCGCCGAGCAGGTTCACCGACAGCGCGATCAGCACCAGCATCCCGCCCGGGAAGATGGTGATCCACCACTCGCCGGAGAACAGGAAGTCGTTGCCGACACGAATCAATGTTCCGAGCGACGGCTGGGTCGGCGGCACGCCCACGCCGAGGAAGGACAGCGTGGCCTCGGTGAGGATCGCGGTGGCGACCTGGATCGTGGCCAGCACGAGCACAGGCCCGAGCACGTTGGGCAGCACATGCTTCCTCATGATGCGAAACGGCGCCACGCCGATCACCCGAGCGGCCTGCACATATTCCTTGTTGCGCTCGACCAGCGTGGAGCCGCGCACGGTGCGTGCGTAGGAGACCCAGCCGGGCAGCGCAATCGCCAGGATCAACACCGCGAAGGCAAGGGACTCGTGCGCGATCGGAAACAACGCGCGGCCGACGCCGTCGATCAGCAAGGCGATCAGGATCGACGGGAACGAGAGCATCACGTCGCAGATGCGCATGATGAAGGTGTCGGAGCGGCCGCCGACAAAACCCGAGAGCAGCCCCAGGCCGACGCCGACCACCACCGAGAGCAGCACCGAAGCCAGGCCGACAAAGAGCGAGATGCGCGCGCCGTAGATCACCGCCGAAAGGATGTCGCGGCCCTGGTCGTCGGTGCCCAGCAGGTACTTGGCCTTGCCTTCGTCCTCCCAGGCCGGCGGCAGGCGTGCGTCGGCGAGTTCGAGGGTGGCGAGGTCGAACGGGTTGTGCGGCGTCACCCAGTTGGCGAACAGGGCGCCGAAGACGCAGACGAGCGCGATCACCGCCGCGCCGATCGCCATCGGTGAGTTGCGGAAGCTGTGCCAGACGTCGCCGTCAAAAAAACGCGCGAGGGCGCCGCTGCGGCCGAAAAAGGACAACGAGGCTGGCATGGATAGTGGAGAGATGGATGGGGCGGGGGTCAGGCAGCGGACGGCTCTGCGCGCCGCCGGGCGGGCGGCTTGTCAGCTGCGGCCGCGAGCGGCATCGAGCGCTCGACCAGACCGGCGAACAAAGCGGCGCCGAGCGGCAGCACCTGGTCGTTGAAGTCGTAGCGGGTGTTGTGCAGGAAGCAGCCGCCCTGCCCGTCTTGAGCCGCCTGCCCGAGCCGCAGGTAGGCGCCGGGTTTGGCCTGAAGCATGTAGGCGAAATCTTCCGCGCCCATGCTCGGCGCTAGGTTGCGCCGCACCCGCTCTTCGCCAACGATCTCCGCCGCCACGTTGGCTGCGAAGAGGGCTTCACGCGCGCTGTTGACCGTGGCCGGGTAGCCCTGGATGTACGCAACCTCGGCGGTGGCGCCGAAGGCCGCGGCCACCGATTCGACCAGCCGGCCGATGCGCTCCTGAACCATCGCCTGCACCTCGGAGCGAAAGGTGCGTACCGTGCCGTGCAGGCGGGCGTCGCCGGGGATCACGCTGTAGGCCGACAGGTCGCCGGCCTGCATCGAGCACAGGCTGATCACCGCGTTGTCGATCGGGCTGACGTTGCGGGCGACGATGCTTTGCATCGCGGTGATGATGTGCCCCGCCACGAGCACCGGGTCGACCGCGAGATAAGGGTGCGCGCCGTGGCCGCCGCGGCCCTGGATCACGATTTCGATGCGGTCGGCCGCGGCCATCGTCGGGCCTGCATGCACTCCGATGACCCCCGCCGGAAGTTGCGGCGAGTTGTGCATGGCGTAGACAGCGTCGACCGGAAAGCGCTCGAACAGGCCGTCGGCGATCATCGCTTTCGCGCCCGCATAACCTTCTTCGCCGGGCTGGAAAATCAGCACCGCGGTGCCGGCGAAGTGGCGGGTTTCGGCGAGGTAGCGCGCCGCGCCGACCAGCATGGTGGTGTGGCCGTCGTGGCCGCAGCCGTGCATCAGGCCGCGGGTGTTGGAGCGCCATGCGAACTCGTTGGCCTCGGTCATCGGCAAGGCGTCCATGTCGGCACGCAAGCCGACCGCACGGGACGAAGGGGCGCCGCGCCCCCGGATGACGCCGACGACGCCGGTCTTGCTGATGTTCTCGTGGATTTCGTCGACACCGGCCACGCGCAGCGCCTGCACCACCTGCGCCGCGGTGCGGCGCTCCTCGAAGCCGAGTTCGGGGTGGGCATGCAGGTCGCGCCGGAACGCGGTCAGCTCACCCTGCCATTCGGACAATCGTTTGTAGGCGCCGTTGCCGGCGATGTTGTTGGCGCCGTTGCTGGTGACACTCATCAATGGCCCCCCGTGCTCTTCTCGATGCGCAAACGGGGGTCGACCGCGAAGTACAGCAGGTCGACCACCAGGTTGATCAGGACGAAGATCAGCGCGATCAGGCAGAGGTAGGCCGCCATCACCGGGATGTCGGCGAACTGCACCGCCTGAATGAACAGCAGGCCCATGCCGGGCCACTGGAACACCGTCTCGGTGATGATCGCAAACGCAATCAGCGAGCCGAGTTGGAGGCCGGTGATCGTGATCACCGGCACCAGCGTGTTCTTCAGCGCATGGCCGAAGTACACCGCGCGCTCATGCAGGCCGCGAGCGCGGGCGAACTTGATGTAGTCGGTGCGCAGCACCTCGAGCATCTCGGCGCGCACCAGCCGCATGATCAGGGTGAGCTGGAAGATCGACAGCGTGATCGACGGCAGCACAAGATGCTTCCAGCCGTCGACGGTGAGGAAGCCGCTGGTCCACGAACCGAGCGTGACCACGTCGCCACGGCCGAAGCTGGGCAGCACCTTGAAGGTCACCGCGAAGATCAGGATCAGCAGGATGCCGATCAGGAAGGTGGGCAGCGACACGCCAAGCAGCGACAGCGTCATCAGCAGCTGCGACAGGAAGTTGCCGCGCTTGAGCGCCGCGTACACGCCCATGGGAATGCCGACCACCAGCGCGATCACCGCCGCGGTGGCGGACAACTCCAGCGTGGCCGGAAAGCGCTCGACGATCAGCGAGGACACCTTGCGGCCCTGGCGCAGGCTCAAACCGAACTCGCCTTGCAAGGCGTTGCCGACAAAGGCGGCGAACTGCACCGGAAAGGGTTTGTCCAGCCCGAGGTCGGCGCGCAGTTGAAGGCGCTGCTCGGTGGTCGCGTCCTGCCCGAGCAGGTTGGTCACCGGGTCGCCGACGTACTGGAACAGCATGAAAGCGATGAACGCGACCGACAGCATCACGATCACGGCTTGGGCGAGGCGGCGGAGGATGAAGACGAGCATGGGTTGGGGTTTGGCGCAACGCGGCTTCGACCGCAGGCTACGAAACGGAGCGGCTGGAGCAGGTTGTCGTCGTGGGCGAGTGCGACGAAGGCAGCGGTGCGGGGATCAAGATCAGCGGGCTTTCCAATTGCCGCACCGGAACCGGATCGACAACGCCGCTCGCAGGAGCCGCGCTTGCGGCTCCAAACCGTTGATGAAGCGCAAGCTGTCCTTCTTGTCGGGAGTCCGCATGATGCGCAATCGAGCCGTTGGTCGCAAAGGGGAAAGCCCGCAGCGATGCCTCGCGGTCTCGCGAGGCATCGCCAGTTCAATGCGCGCGATTTCGCGGTCGAGCAATGAAAAAGCCGCCCTGAAGGGCGGCTCGAACATCCGGTTCGCAGAGCCTGCTTTGACGCAGGCGATGGATCAGAAGTTGTGCTTGATGCCGACGTCGTAGGCGCCCTTGCTGACGGTGGTGGGCAGCAGCTTGCTATTGCGAGCGATGTCCGCGTACAGCGTGGTGCGCTTGGACAAGCTGTAGTGGTAGCCGACCGCGACGAGTTGGTGCGTCACGACCCTGGGAGCGACGCCGGCCGGGTCCGACGTCAAGCGACCGAAGGCCAGGCGGAGCTCGCCGGCACCGATCGGCGCCGTGCCGGTCAGCATCCAGCTCTTGTTCTTCGCGTTGGCCAGGGTCGTGCCGCTGGCGACATAGGCGCCGAGCTTCGCCACACCGAGGTTGTACGAACCGCCGAAGCCGGTCATTTTCTCGGTAGCAGCTGCCGTCGCGCGACCGGTGCGCTCGTAACCCATGTGCAACGCGATCGGGCCGCCGGCGTAGCCGAGCGAGAAGTTGATCGGCCTCGAGTCGAAGTTGTTGATCGTGTCGGTGGCTTCGGCAATCTGCGCGCCGAACGAGAAGCCGCTGGCCGAGAACTTGTAGGTCAGCGAGCTGTCATTACGGACCTTGGCGATGCCCAGGCCGGTCAGCGCAGCGGTACCGGTGCTGGCAGCGATGGTGTCCCAGCCCCACGGGTCGGCGATCAGCTGCGAACCCAGGAACGCGGTGGTGTACTCCCGGCCCAGAACAACCTGACCGAAGCCGCCTTGCAGGCCGACGATCGAACGGGCGCTCCAGAAGCGGTTGTTGTTGATGGTGGCAGCACCGGCGCCGGTGGGCGTGAGGCCCGCGACGACCAGATTCTGAGCAGCGCCGGTATCGGCATCAAAACGATGCTCGATGTTGAACAGGGCTTGCAGGCCACCGCCGAGGTCTTCCACGCCACGCAGGCCCAGGCGGCTGCCCGAACCGTTTTGCATGACCTTGTTGTCAGAGCCGACGTTCTTGCCGACCGACAGGTCAACACGGCCGTACAGGGTGACCGACGATTGCGCCGACGCAGCACCGGCGAAAGCGCCGAGCACGGCGAGAGCGAGCAAAGATTTTTTCATTGCGACTATCTCCTAGGTTGAACAAGAGGTCCCGATCGACGATGGCACCCGGATCACCCGGCAAGGGTGGGGCTGATCAGGCCAACCTCCTCAGCGGAAGTTGGACGTATTGCACCAGACGCCCAGGTCGGATGCAAAGAAATGCCGTCCGAATCGCCGAACCATGTTGTCTACCAACAACGAGACCGCGTTGCGGGACGCGCGGCCGCGCGTCATCGAGCACCGTCTTTGTTAGCCCTCACTGTCGAGTATGCTCATCAGCCATGTCACCGCTGGACACACTTCTGGGCACGGCGGATGCGTCGCTGCGCACCCTCGCTGGTGTTGCCCACGCTTCGCGTGAGCTACCGGCCGTGGACGACGTTAGCGCTCCGGAGCTGTCGCTCGCGGACCGGCGCCGATCGGGTGCGCTGATGCGCGTCAACCACGTCGGCGAGGTCTGCGCGCAGGCGCTTTATCTGGCCCAGGCGCTCACCGCGCGCGACCCCGAACTCGTCGAGCGCATGCGCCAGGCTGCACGCGACGAGGTCGACCACCTGGCCTGGACCGAAACGCGTCTGGCCCAACTGGGCGATCGGCCGAGCCTGCTCAATCCGCTGTGGTACGGCGGCGCGTTTGCGATCGGGCTGCTCGCGGGGCGACTTGGTGATGCGGTCAGCCTCGGCTTCGTCGTCGAGACCGAGCGCCAGGTCGAACAGCACCTCGCGTCGCACCTCGAGCGGCTGCCCGCAGCGGACACCGCCTCCCGAGCGATCGTCGATCAGATGCGCCAGGATGAAGCTCGGCATGCTCGCGAAGCGCAGGACGCTGGCGGCGCCGCGTTGCCCGCGCCAGCGCGCTGGCTGATGCGGGCCGCCGCCAAGGTCATGACGAAGACGGCGCATCACATTTGACCGCGCGGTTGCGCGGCGCAGCAGCCGGCGCCGCGGCAAGCTTCAAACGGCGTTCAAACCGCAACGATTTCGTGGCTTGTGGTCACCTTGGCGGTCTTGGCCAGCATGATCGTCGCCGAGCAGTATTTTTCGTGCGACAACTCGATCGCACGTTGCACCGCGGCCTCGCTCAGCTTGCGGCCCTGGATCAGGAAATGAAGATGGATCCGGGTGAATACCTTCGGGTCCGTGCT
>JANNGZ010000063.1:0-12634 GCA_031404155.1 Burkholderiales bacterium | reverse complement strand
CCACGGGCGCGCTGGCGCGCCTTGCCGATCAGCATCTCGCTGGCTTCACGCGGCGGCAAGGCATGCACGATGGCGCCGATTTCGCGCGGGGTGAAGTAGTGCCACAGCCCGTCGCTGCAGGCCAGCACGCTGTCGCCGACGTCGAGCTTGTCGATATGCGCCAGCGTCACCGGCGGGTCGGCCTGGGTGCCCAGGCAGCCGGTGAGCAGGTTGGACTGCGGGTGCGTGTTGGCCTCTTCTTCGGTGAGCTTGCCTTCGTCCATCAGCTTCTGCACGAAGGAATGGTCCTTGGTGCGGCCGACCATCTCGGCGCCACGAAAATGATACACACGCGAATCCCCCGCATGCACGATGTCGCACTCGCGCGCCGGGCCGAGCAGGAAGGCCGCCACGGTGCTGTGCGGCTCTTCTTCCGCGGTGATCGCGGTGAGCTTGATCATCAGGTGCGCTTCGAGCACCAGCTGCGTGAGCAGCTCGGCCCCGGCATCGCGCGCCGGCGTGAAACGCTCGAAGATCTGGCGTGCGGTCATCAGCACCTGGTCGGCGGCCTTGCGGCCACCGCTCTTGCCGCCCATGCCGTCGGCGAGCACGCCGAGCACGCAGCCGGGAATGCGCTCGTGCACCAGGATCTCGACCTGGTCTTGCTGGTAGGCGCGGTCGCCGCGGTGGATGCCGGTGGAGGCAGAGAGGCGGTGGCCGAGCGCAGGGGCAGTCATTGCAGCAATATACGGGATCGACACCTGGAAACCGCTGTCGCAACGTGTTGCGCGGCGTGAACTGTGGCCTACACTTTCCAGCCACGGCCATGGACGACAACCTGCATTCTCCCCAGCGGCGCCTGATCGAAATGCGCATCGAACATGCCGACCTCGACAACCTGATCGATCGGGTCAGCGACGATGGCCCCGGTGCCGACGACCTGGTGCTGCGCCGACTCAAGAAGCGCCGCCTGCTGCTGCGGGACCAGATCTCGAAACTCGAGATGCAGCTCGACCCGCCCGAGCCTGCGTGAGCGGCTTGATCGACCTGCCGGTGCCGCTTCGCGAAGCCAGCCCGCTCGCGGCCGAGGTGGCGGGTGCGTTTGCCGGCGACGGCGCGCTGGCCCGCCACGACCCCGGTTATGTCGAACGTGAGGTGCAGCAGCGTTTTGCCCAGGCGGTGACGCAGGCTATCGAGACGCGTGGCGCGCTGGTGGCCGAGGCCGGCACCGGGGTCGGCAAGACATTCGCGTATCTGGTGCCGCTGCTGCTCTCGGGCCGGCGTGCGCTGGTGTCCACTGCCACCAAGAACCTGCAGGACCAGCTCTTCCTGCGCGACCTGCCACGCCTGCGCGATGCGCTCGGCGTGCCGGTGACGCTGGCCTTGCTCAAAGGGCGCGCGAGCTACCTCTGCCTGCACCGGCTTGAGCAGGCACGCCAGAGCGCGACGCTGCCGGACCGGTTTGCAGTGCGCGCGCTGTCGCGCATCGAGCTGTGGGCACAGGCCACACGCAGCGGCGACCTGGCGGAAATTGAAGGCCTGGACGAACGCTCGCCGGTGATCCCGCTGGTGACCTCGACACGCGAAAACTGCCTCGGCTCCGAATGCCCGAAATTTCGCGCCTGCCATGTGATGCACGCCCGCCGCGAGGCGATGGCGGCCGACCTGGTGGTGGTCAACCACCACCTCTTTTTTGCCGACATGGCCTTGCGCGACAGCGGCGTGGCCGAGCTGCTGCCGACGGTGGACGCGGCGGTGTTCGACGAGGCGCATCAGCTGGTCGAAGCTGGTGTGCAGTTTCTCGGCCAGCAACTGGGCAGCGGCGCCTTGCTCGACTTCAGCCGCGACATGCTCGCGGTCGGCCTGCAACTCGCGCGCGGCCTCAAACCATGGCAGGAGCTCGCGGCGGCGGCGGAACATGCCGCGCGCGAATTGCGCCTGGCCTGTGCCGGGCCGATGCGTGAGGTGCGCGGCTTGATCAAACTTCGTTGGGCTGAGCGGGCGGCATCGGAGCCCTTCGCCGCATCGCTCGGCGCGGTGGCCCAGGCCTGCGACGCGGCCACCCAGGCGTTGCAAGGGGTGCAGGAGGTGGCGCCGGATTTTGCGCGGCTGCTCGAGCGCGCCGCCGGCTTCGCCGACTTGGCGCGCCGCTTTGCCGAGCCGGCCGAGGACGGGCATGTGCGCTGGATCGACCTCTCGCCGCACCAGGCGCGGCTGGTCGAGTCGCCACTGGACATCCGCGACATGCTCACCGAGCAGCGGGCCTTGGCGCCGCGGGCCTGGATCTTCACCTCGGCGACACTCGGCGACGACGACCAACTGACCTGGTTCTCGCAGTCGGCGGCGCTGGAGGACGCGCAGAAGCTCAAGCTCGGCAGCCCCTTCGACTACCGCGCGCATGCCCGGCTCTGGGTGCCGCCGAAGTTTCCCAAGCCCAACGAGCCCGGTCACCCGGTGGCAGTGGCCCAGCTCGCGGCACGCTGCGCCGCGGCGCTGGGCGGGCGCACCTTCGTGCTCACCACCACCTTGCGTGCGCTGCCGTTGGTGGCCGAAACCTTGCGTGCCGAGCTGGCCGACGCCTTCGGCGAGCGCGGCGCAGGGATCGAGGTGCTGGTGCAGGGCTCGCAGCCCAAGCGAGCCCTGATCGCGCGCTTCCTGGCCCAGTCCGCTTCAGTGCTGGTGGGTTCGCAGAGTTTCTGGGAAGGCATCGACGTGCCGGGCGATGCGCTGCAATGTGTGCTGATCGACAAGCTGCCGTTCCCGCCGCCGAACGACCCGCTGGTCGAGGCGCGGGTGAAACGCGCCGAGGGCCAGGGGCGCAATGCCTTCAGCGAATGTTTTGTCGCCGACGCGGCGGTGGCGCTGAAGCAGGGCGCCGGACGTTTGATTCGCAACGAAACCGACCGCGGCCTGCTCGTGGTCTGCGACCCACGCATGGCGCAGATGAACTACGGCGCGCGGCTGATTGCGGCGCTGCCGCCGATGTTGCGGGTGGCCTCGGAAGCCGAGGCGCTGGACTGGCTGCGCGAGCTGGCGGCGGACCACTGAACTCGCACGCGTCAACCAAGGCGCAAACGCGATCCCGGTCAACGCACGGTCAGCGCGCTACCAGAACTGCCACCACGCGCGCTCGCGCACCCGCACCCCGCCGGTGAGGTAAGGGCTACCCGGAAAGTTCTGCTTCAGCACGCGGTCGGCCGAGTCGCGCAGCGGCGTGAGGCCGAGCCGCTCGTAGCTCTGGGCCATGATGTACAGCGCCTCTTCCAGGGCCGGCGCCTGCTGGTACTCCTGCACCGCCTGCTGCGCGCGGTTGGCCGCGGCCAGGTAGGCGCCGCGGCGGTAGTAGTAGCGCGCCACATGCACCTCGTACTCCGCCAGGGAGTTGACGACATAGTCCATGCGCAGCCGTGCATCGTCGGCGTAGCGGGAATTCGGAAACTGGTCGACCAGCTGCTTGAACGCTTGCCAGGCGTCGCGCGAGGCCTGCTGGTCGCGCTCGGACAGTTCCTGGCGCGAGATGTTGCCCAGGAAGCCAAGGTTGTCGTTGAAGTTCACCAGGCCGCGCAGGTAAAGCGCGTAGTCCAGCGCCGGGCTCGAGGGGTTGAGCTTGATGAAGCGGTCCAGCGTGGCCAGCGCCTGCACCCGCTCGCCGGCTTTCCATTGCGCATAACCGAGGTCGATCGAGGCTTGTTGAGCGAGCAGCGTGCCGGCGGCCCGGCCTTCGACTTTCTCCAGCGTCTTCGCCGCCTTGTCCCAGCTGCCCGAGGCCATGTCGTCCTTGGCGTCTGCATACAATCTCTCGACCGCCTGCTGCGAGTTGTCGTCCTTCGGCGGCGAGCTGCAACCCGCGAGCGCCAGCGTGAGGGCCACGACGAGCGCGACGGTGGGCGAGGCGGCCGCCGAAAGCGATGAGGCTTTCCAGCGGGCCAGACCGGGCGCATCGCGGCGCGGTTCAAGAGTCAAGGTCATCGCGTGGCACCAACCCTCGGGCCGGCATCCTGTGTGAAAAAGATCGTGGTCGATTATAGGGAGCCGGGTCCGCCGCCAGAGTCGCTCGGCACGGCCGATGAGCTGAGCTCGGCGCCCGACGATGCCGACAGCACCGATGCCGAGCATGAGCTGCGCGAATGGCGTGTCGATGTGGCCGACCATGGCCAGCGCCTGGACCGGGTTCTGGCGCTGCGCATTGACGCCTTCTCGCGCAGCCACCTGCAAAGCCTGATCGAGCGTGGGCATGTGCGCGTTGATGGCGTGGTGGCCAACACCGCGTCGCGCCGGCTGCGTGCGGCGCAACACCTGGCGGTGGAACTCGTGCCCACCGCGAGCAGCCGCGCCTTTCGGGCCGAGGCGATGGCATTGCAGGTGGTGTACGAGGACGAGCACCTGCTGGTGATCGACAAGCCCGCCGGGCTGGTGGTGCACCCGGCGGCGGGCAACTGGTCGGGCACCTTGCTCAACGGGCTGCTGGCGCGCGACGCCGCTGCCTTCGACCTGCCGCGGGCGGGCATCGTGCACCGGCTGGACAAGGACACCTCGGGCCTGATGCTGGTGGCGCGCAGCCTGCTGGCGATGACCGCGCTGACCCGTGCGATCGCGGCGCGCGAGGTGCATCGTGAATACCTGGCGCTGGCGCACGGTGTCGTGGTGCCGGCGGCTTTCAGCGTCGAAGCGCCCATGGGGCGCGACCCGGCGTCACGTGTAGGCATGGCCGTCGTGGCGGGCGGCAAGGCCGCCCGAACCGATGTGCTTGTGCTCGCGAGCCGTGGTGGCAGCGAGGCGGTGAGCGCGTTGAGATGCATCCTGCACTCCGGCCGCACCCACCAGATCCGCGTCCACCTGGCGTCGCGAGGGCATCCGCTGCTTGCCGACACGCTCTACGGCGGCCGGCCCCTGCTCGGGCTGCAGCGCCAGGCCCTGCACGCAGCGCACCTGCGCCTGGCGCACCCGGCCACCGGTGAGCCGATGGTGTTTGAGTCGGTGCTGCCACCCGAACTGCTGAGGGCATGGGATGAGGTGGTCGGGGACTGACGGCCGCGGCTCAATGCGCTCGCGGCCCCCGAGGGGTTGCGCGCTATGGCCCCGGGTCCGCCTACCCTGACTTGGACGGAAGCCAGGCTGGCGCGCCGCCTGGCGGGCAGTGCTCCTTCGGCCTGGGCGCGGCCCCGCGACGGCGCTACAATGCGCTGTCCCCGACGAAGCGGCTGCCCGGCACGCCGCTTCGCCTCCCGGCCTGACGATGGCGCCCGACATGTTCGATACCCGGATCGATGTCGAGGCAGCCCGAGACCGTTGACCCTCCCGCGCGCCGCCTTGACCGCGCCACCGCAAACCGACAGCCATTCGCCGACGAACCTCGGCGCCCATTCAGCACCGTCCATGAACACACAGGATGCCAAGCGCGTCCTCGAAGGCGCACTCATCTGCGCGCAGCAGCCCATGCCGCTGCGCGAGATGCGGGTGCTTTTCGACGACCAGATCGGCCCCGACAGCTTGCGCGGGCTGCTCGATGAACTGATGCACGACTGGCGCGATCGCGGCGTCGAACTGGTGGCCCTGGCCAGCGGCTGGCGCTTCCAGAGCCGGCCCGAGTTGCGCGAATTCCTCGACCGGCTCAACCCGGAAAAACCGCCGAAGTATTCGCGCGCCGTGCTCGAAACGCTGGCGATCGTGGCCTACCGGCAGCCGGTAACCCGCGGCGACATCGAAGACATCCGCGGCGTCGCGGTGGGCAGCCAGATCGTCAAACAGCTCGAGGACCGCGGCTGGATCGAAGCCATCGGCCACCGCGAAGCGCCGGGGCGCCCGGCGCTGTACGCCACCACCCGCCAGTTCCTCGACGATCTCGGGCTCGAGAGCCTGAGTCGTTTGCCCGCACTGGACGGCGCGCCAGTTCACGCCGCTTTGCTCGACCAGGTCTTGCCCGATCAACCGGAGCTGCTGCCGCAACAGGCTTCTCTGCTCGCCGACGAAGCGGTATCGAGCGCCGACGGCCCTATCGACTCCGGCGTCACGGCGCCCCCGCCCGACGCTTTGCGGGCCGCCGTGACGCCGGCCAACGACTTGCCGGTCAGCGACCCGCAGGCCGAGACCCCGCTGCCGGTCAACGGCATCGCCCATCCCGACGCCCCCGAAGCCAAAACCTCCTCCGAGCCCACTGCATGAACGAAACCGATCCGGATCCGAAGGTCCATGCCGAATCTGGCGCCGACGGCGACGCAGCACCGAAGCCGGCCCGCCGCCGCCGCGCGCCGCGCAAGGACGCGGCCAGCGTTGAGGGCTTGCCCGCTGGCGGTGACCGCGTTGGCGACGCTGGCACGGTGGGGTCGCCGCGCAATTTGGCGCCTGCCTCGGCGACTTCATCGACGCCCGACCCGATGGCCCCTCACGAAGTGGGTGGTGAAGCGGGCGCAGCTAACGACGGCGCGGGCGAATCGGGCACGGAGCGTGACGGTGCTGGCGGGGGCGCCGAGGGCGCCGAGGGTTCAGGCGAGGTTGGCGCTCGATCGGGCCGCCGCAACCGCCGTCGTGGCCGGCGCGGCCGGCGCGACGGTGCTGCCGCCGCCGAGGTGGTCGAGCAGACCGAGCAGCCGGTGGTGCAAAAGGTCAACAGTGAAACGCTCTTTTCGCAGGTGCTGTCGGGTGAGTTCGACATCGAGCCCGAGCCTGCGGAGGCAACGACCGAGCGCGCCTCCGACACTGATGACAACGCGACGAACTCGGCTGCCCCATCGCTCGCCGAGACATGGACGCCGGCCGCGGCGCCCGAAGGCGCGACGCCCGCCGCCGCCAGCGCCAACGCGGTGGACATCGAGATCGGTGAGCCCGACGATCTTCCGCCACACACGGTGGCGCTCGAGGTGCCGCCAGAACCACAAGGCGGCCCCGCTGCCGCACCCAAGCGTGTGCTCGAACCCGAGGCCGACGCACCGAAGCTGCACAAGGTGCTGGCCCAGTCCGGTGTCGGCTCTCGCCGCGAAATGGAGCACCTGATTGCCGACGGCCAGATCACGGTCAACGGCCAGCCGGCGCACACCGGGCAGCGCATCTCCTGGGGCGACGAGATCAAGGTCAAGGGCCGGTTGATCCGGGTGCGCATCGCGCCGCCGCGGGCGCGGGTGTTGGCTTACCACAAGCCCGCCGGCGAGGTGGTGACCCATGACGACCCGCAGCAGCGCCCCACCGTGTTCCGCAAGTTGCCTCGCCTGCCGCACGGCAAATGGCAATCGGTCGGGCGGCTGGACATCAACACCGAAGGCCTGCTGCTGTTCACCAACAACGGCGACCTGGCCAACCGATTGATGCACCCGCGCTTCGGTGTCGAGCGCGAGTACGCGGTTCGTGTGCTCGGCTCGCTCGACGATCAGGCGCGCACGCGCCTTCTCGAAGGTGTCGAGATCGAGGGCCAGAAGGCCGCGTTCGTCAGCGTCGACGACGGTGGCGGCGAGGGCGCGAACCGCTGGTACCGCGTTGTCATCACCGAGGGCCGCAACCGCGAAGTGCGCCGCTTGTTCGATGCCGTGGGCCTGGCGGTGAGCCGGCTGATCCGCATCCGCTACGGCAACGTCGTGTTGCCTCGTGGCCTCAAGCGCGGCGTCTGGGTGGACCTGGACGAGGCCGATGTGCGCGCGCTGCGCGAGCAGACCGGCGCGGCGCCGCGCCGCGACGCCGCGCCGCAAGTCCCGAGCCCTGCGAACGACGCTGGCAAGCCGGGTCGCGGGCGGCGTGGCAAACGCGGCCGCGGGCCGCGCCCGGACGGCGAAGCGATGCCGGCACCAGTGCGGCGTGAACGCGGTGGCGACCGGCCTGGCGATCGTGGCGCCGAGCCTGAAGACATCGGCAACCGCCGCGAGGCCGCCCCCGCCGATGGAGATTTCGAACCCGTAGGCCGCATCCCGAACCCCTTGCAGCAGACCTTCGACAAACGTGCGATGCGCGAAATGCGCCAGCCCAAGCGCGAGTACGGCGACGACGGCCCGATACCCAACCCGCTGCAACAGACCTTCGATCAGCGCGCGATCAAGGAGTTGCGCCAGCCCAAGCGCGAATACGGTGACGACGGCCCGATACCCAACCCCTTGCAGCAAACCTTCGACAAGCGGGCGATGAAGGAGCAGCGCCAGCCGGGCCACGACGCGGGTGAAGACGGCCCGATTCCGAACCCGCTGCAGCAGACTTACGACAAACGCTTTGCGCAGGGCCCGGGCAAAGGTGCCGGAGCCGGCCGCGGCGCCGGGCGTGGCGCTCGCAACGGCCCGCAGAACGGCCCGCAGAACGGTCTTCGAAACGGACCCAGAAGCGGCCCGCGCAAGGCGGGTGTCGGGCCGGGCAAACCGCCCGACCCGCTGCAAACCTCGGTGGGGCTGATCGGGGCCGACGCCTTGCGCCGCAAGGGCGGCCGCGGCGGCCCGCGCGGCGGCAGCGGTGGAGGCGGTGGCCGTGGCGGCCCGCGCGGCGGTGGCGCAGGCGGTGTGCCGGGCGGCGGTGGTGGTGGTGGACGAAAGGGCGGCGGCGGCTCTCGCGGGCGCTGAGCCCCCCGTCGTCCCGACACATCACCGGGCTACAATCCAAGGCTTTGCCAAGCTATCAGAATCAGGAGAGTTTCATGGCGCTTGAACGCACCCTTTCGATCATCAAGCCCGATGCGGTGGCCAAGAATGTGATCGGCCAGATCTACGCGCGCTTCGAGGCCGCGGGCCTGAAGGTCGTGGCCGCAAAGATGGTGCACCTGTCCCGCGGCGATGCCGAAGCGTTCTACGCAGTGCACAAGGCGCGCCCGTTCTTCAAGGACCTCGTGGCCTTCATGATCTCCGGCCCGGTGATGATCCAGGCCCTGGAAGGTGAGAACGCGATCGCCAAGAACCGCGAGCTGATGGGCGCCACCGACCCGAAGAAGGCCGAAAAAGGCAGCATCCGCGCCGACTTCGCCGACAGCATCGATGCCAATGCGGTGCACGGCTCCGACGCCGCCGAAACCGCGGCTGTCGAGATCGCGTTCTTTTTCCCGGGCATGAACGTCTACAGCCGCTGACGCGGCAAACGCATGGCTGCCAACCTGCTCGACTTCGATCTCGATGGGCTGGCGGCCTTTTGCGACGGCCTGGGTGAAAAGCGCTTTCGCGCCACCCAGCTGTTCCGATGGATCCACCAGAAGGGCGCAGCCGACTTCGACCAGATGACCGACCTGGCCAAGTCGCTGCGCGAGAAGCTGGCGGGCACCGCCGAAGTGCGCGGGCTGAAGCTGCTGAGCGAGCATGTCTCGGCCGACGGCACCACCAAATGGTTGTTCGACGTCGGTGCCGGCAACGCGGTCGAGGCGGTGTTCATTCCCGAAGCCAACCGCGGCACCTTGTGCGTGTCGTCCCAGGCCGGTTGCGCCGTGGGTTGCCGCTTCTGCTCCACCGGCCACCAAGGCTTCAGCCGCAACTTGACGACCGGCGAGATCGTCGGCCAGCTGTGGTTCGCCGAGTACCAGCTGCGCGGGAGACTGGGCCTCGCGCCGAACGAAAGGGCGATCGACAACGTCGTGATGATGGGCATGGGCGAGCCGCTGCAGAACTACGCGGCGCTGGTGCCCGCGCTGCGGGTGATGCTCGACGACCACGCTTATGGCCTCTCACGCCGCCGCGTCACGGTCAGCACTTCGGGTGTGGTGCCGATGATCGACCGCCTGCGCGAGGATTGCCCGGTGGCGCTGGCGGTGTCGCTGCACGCGCCCAACGACGCCCTGCGCGACACCCTCGTGCCGCTCAACCGCAAGTACCCGCTGCACGAGTTGCTCGACGCCTGCGGCCGCTACCTCGACGCCGCGCCGCGCGACTTCATCACCTTCGAGTACTGCATGCTCGACGGTGTGAACGACACCCCGGAACACGCGCGCGAACTGGTGGCGCTGGTGCGCCACCGCATATCCTGCAAGCTGAACCTGATCCCGTTCAACCCGTTTCCCGAATCAGGCCTGACACGTTCGTCGCGCGAGCGGGTTCTTGCCTTCGCCCAGGTGCTCCAGGACGCCGGCATCGTGACCACGGTCCGCAAGACACGCGGCGACGACATCGCGGCGGCCTGCGGGCAACTCGCCGGTGAAGTGCAGGACCGTACCGACGTGCATCGGCGCATGACACGCGCGCCGATCCGCATCGCACCGATCGCCGCTGGAGAGCGCCTGTGAGCGCACCCGCGTTCTCGACCTTGGCCGTGGCGCTGCGGGCTTCGGCAAACGGGTTCTGCGGCGCGGCGGCGCTCGCGCTCGCGCTGCTCGCCGGTTGTGCCGCTCCGGGCACCGAGCTGCCGGCGGTGGTCGAGCCGCGCACCGCCTCCGACCAGACCGACAACGACCGCCGTGCCCGAGTGCGGCTGGAGCTGGCTTCGGCGTACTTCGGCCGCGGCCAGCTCGAAACCGCGCTCGACGAGGTGAAACTGGCGCTGCTGGTGCGGCCCGACATGGCCGAGGGCTACAACCTGCGCGGCCTGATCTACGGCAGCCTGGGCCAGGACCAGCTCGCCGACGAAAGTTTCCGGCGTGCCTTGCAGCTCAACCCGCGTGACGCGGATGCGATGCACAACTACGCCTGGTTCATGTGCCAGCAAAAACGTTACGCCGACGGCGACAACTTGTTCCGCCAGGCGCTGGCGCAGCCGCACTACCGCGACAACCTGCGCAGCCTGCTCGCCCAGGGTGTGTGCCAGGCGCGGGCCGGGAACACCGAAGAAGCCGAGCGCATCCTGACCAGGGCCTACGAAGGCGACCCCTCCAACCCCAACGTGGCTTTCAATCTTGCCGAGGTGCTGTACCAGCGCGGCGAACTCGAACGTGCGCGCTTCTATGTCCGCCGCATCAACCAGCAAGCGGGGCAGAGCAACGCGCAGACGCTTTGGCTGGCGGTGAAGATCGAGCGCCGCCTCGGCAACGCAGGCGGAGTGGACGACTACGGCCGCCAGCTGCGCAACCGCTTCCCGCAGGCGCCGCAAACCCTTGCGCTCGAAAGAGGCCGCTTCGATGACTGAGCTTGCCGACACCGACGACAGCGCCGACGTGCCGAGCGCGGGCGCCATGTTGCGTGCCGCGCGCGAGAAGAAGGGCCTGCACATCGCGGCCCTGGCCGCGTCGATCAAGGTCTCGCCGCGCAAACTCGACGCGCTGGAAAACGACCGCCACGACGAGTTGCCGGGTCTGACCTTCACACGCGCGCTCGCGCAAACCGTCTGCCGCTCGCTGAAGATCGACCCCGAGCCGATTCTGGGGCGGCTGCCGCAATCCACCGTTTTCCAGGACCTGGCGCAAATCGGCCCCGGCATCAATTCGCCGTTCCGGGAGAAGCCCGGCCGGCTCGGGCCAAGCCAGCCGCTGCTGCGGCGCAGCCCGCTGTTCTGGGCGGCTCTGGTGGTGGTGCTGGCGGCGGCGGCCCTGTGGGTGGTGCCGCAAAGCTTCATCGGAAGCCTGACCGACCGGGTGCTGGGCGCGGCCAAAACCGGGGTAAGGACTTCCGACACCGTGCTGGGGTCGCCGATGCAGGTCCCGGTGCCGAGCGGCGTTGCGTCGTCGCCGCTCGCTGCGGCCACAACCCCTCAAACCGTGGTCGAGATCGTGCACGCCGCGCCCCAGCCGGCCGCGGCTTCCGCCTCGATGCCGGCCGCGGCCGAGCCCGCCGGCAGCGGCGCGGTGCTGGTGGTGCGTGTGGCCGGCGAGTCCTGGGTCGAGGTGGTCGACGGCGGCGGCCGGTCGCTCATCTCGCGCACCCTGCTCGCCGGCGAGACGGTGAACCTGGACGGCAAGATGCCGATGCGGGTGAAGGTAGGCAATGCCCAGACCACGCGCCTGATTCTCCGCGGAAAGAGCGTCGACCTCGCGCCCTCCACCCGCGACAACGTGGCGCGCCTTGAACTGAAGTGATGCGATGAAGCCTGAGCTGCCCGACATCGACGCCGAAATCTTCGCGGCGGCGCCGGCCCTTCGCCGCTCGCGCCAGGCGCGCGTGGCCTGGGGCTCGAATGTGGTCACCGTCGGCGGCGACGCGCCGGTGCGGGTGCAGTCGATGACCAACACCGACACGGTGGACGTGATCGGCACCGCGATCCAGGTCAAGGAGCTCGCCATCGCCGGCTCGGAGCTGGTGCGGATCACGGTCAACACACCGGAAGCCGCCGAGGCGGTGCCGCATATCCGCGAGCAGCTCGACCGCATGGGCATCGAGGTGCCGCTGATCGGCGACTTCCACTACAACGGCCACCGCCTGCTGACCGAGTTCCCCGCCATGGCGCAGGCGCTGAGCAAGTACCGCATCAACCCGGGCAACGTGGGCAAGGGCGACAAGCGAGACCGCCAGTTTGCGATGATGGTCGAGGCCGCGGCCAAGTACAGCAAGGCGGTGCGCATCGGGGTCAACTGGGGCAGCCTCGACCAGGAACTGCTCGCGTCGCTGATGGACGACAACGCCCAACGCGCCGAACCCTGGGACGCCAAGAGCGTGATGTACCAGGCGCTGGTGCAATCGGCCCTGCAGTCCGCCGAGGTGGCGCGCGAGATCGGGCTGGACCCGAACCAGATCATCATCAGCTGCAAGGTCAGCGGGGTGCAGGACCTGATCTCGGTCTACCGCGCGCTGGCCAAACGCTGCGACTACGCGTTGCACCTGGGGCTCACCGAGGCCGGCATGAG
>JANNGZ010000062.1:0-28480 GCA_031404155.1 Burkholderiales bacterium | reverse complement strand
CGCTGGACGGTCGTCGCTTTGACGGCGTGTTCCTCGAGCGCGGCAAGACAAAAGGCGACGCCGATACGCTGACCTTCGTCGGCGGGCGTTTCCGCTCCAGCGTTTGCGACCAATACGGCTACTCGGACGCCGCGTACAAGGCCACCGTGCAGGGCGACGGGATCGTCTTTGAAGCCGAGACGGTCAGCCCGAAATACGGCAAGTTGGTCTGGAGGGTTTCGTGCGCGGCGACAAGCTCGATGCCACCGCGATGATGGTCCGCGACGGCAAGCCGCCGATCGAGAACTGGATCGTCGCCGGCGCCGTCAAGTGAGGGGGCCTGACGGCCAGGCACGGCAAGAGCGCGAAGGCGCGACCGTGCTGCGGCGCCGCGAAGGCGCCGCGCTACTTCAGCGGCCGATCACCCAGGAGCCGACCGCGCCCGGCGCGATGTCGGGCACCGGCCAGCCAAAACGGGCCTGGCGGCGCGCCGGCGATTCTTGCCAGTAGAGCTGGGCGCGGATGTCGCGCAGCACATCCGGTTCCTCGGCGAAATAGCTGTGGCCAAGCCGGAACAGGCTGGAGCCGCGCACCCGCACGGTGTCGATGCCCGGCAGGATCAGCACCGGCGGTGCCGCGCCCACCCGCACGTCCTCGGTCATCCACTCCAGGGCTGCGATCGCCTTGTCCTGGTCGGCCACATACAGGGTGGTGCGTTCGGCCACCAGCGGGTAGACGCTGGCGAGCTGCCGGAACAGGGTGGTGTTCACGTCCGGCGCCGAGAGGAAGATCTGGCCGAAGCGGGTGCCGCTCTTCAAGGCCGCCTGGGTGGTGGCGCGGTGCATCGCACGCAGCAGGCCGCGGTTGCCCATGCTGTGGGCAATGATGTGCACCTTGCCGCGGTCGGCCAGCGCGGTCACGCCGACCAGGAACTCGGCGATCTGCGCCTCGCTGGCCTCTATCGCCGACAGGTCGCTCAGGTAGGCACTGGCACTGCCGCGCGACGGCCAGCTGTAGAGCACCGTGATGCCGGGCACTTTAAGGTCGAAGCCGAGCTGAGCCGCGCGGCGGGTGGCGTCGTCGAAGCTGGTGTTGAAGCCGTGGATGTAGACCAGCACATTGCGGTCCGCCGGGTTGAGCCCGGCGATGAAGCTGCGCACCTCGCGCGAGAACGCATCCGCGGCCAGCACTTTGGCGGGCGCCACCGTGATGCGGTCGTCGACCTGCGTCAGCAGCCTGCGCCACAGCGGCGAGCCGAGTTCGCCGACGCGGTGGCTCGAAGGGATGCGCACTATGCGCTTGCCGAAGTGGATGCGGTCGTCGACCTCGGCACCAAAGCCCTTGCCCGGGTCGGCGCTGTCCAGCGGCTTGCGGTTGGTGCCGAACCACAGCGGGTAGCAGGTGCCTGAAAACTCCGGTGGGCATTCGCCGTCGCCACGAACGCCGCGTGTGCGGGGCGCGTCGGGCGCAGCGGCCGCCGCCGTCGCACCGGTGTTCGCCGCTGCCGCTGCCGCGGGCGCGCCGGGCGGCACCGCGCTTGGCGCGTTGGGCGGCGTGGCCACACAAGCCGCGACCGTCAGGGCCAACAAGGGCAACCAGGTTCGTGGCGTGATCATCGCTGGGCTCCCGTTGCTGTTGTTTCGGTTCGATGCCTGCAGGTTTGCTGGCCGATGCTACGCCGTCGTCGCCTGTCCGGCGCGTCGGCATCCGCCCCGGCGTGCAGCGCGTCAGTGGAGCATCGTGCCGGGCTCGACCGCGGGCACGGAGAACTCGCGCCCGATGACGGTGCGGGCGTAAAAGTAGTTCAAGCGGGCGCGGCTGCTCAGCGAATCGATGTTCACCTGCCCGCTTTCATCGCAGGGGAAGCACAAGCCGCGGCCTTCGTCGAACAGCGAGCGAAAGCGCAGTTCGTAGCACGCGGATTGCTGGCTGGTCATGGTCGTGGCGTTCATGGTGCGGGCTCCTTGAGCAGGCGTGTGGGTGTCAGCGCGGCGCAGCGGCGAAATGGGCGGCCGGGCTTTCGGGGTAGGCGTAGTCGGCGACGGTGTAGACGGTCGCGAAGGTGACGAGAACCGAGGCCAGGAGGGCGGCCAGGCGCGTCTTGAGCGGGGTTTTCATCGGATGCTCCTCAAAGGCGGTTGAAAGACACCCTTGAGTTGCACCGGCGCCGCCGGCGGTTCAAACCGGATGCGGCCGCAGCCGCCGGTCAGTCCAGCGCCTGATCCAGGAAGATCTGCCGGTCCACCGCGGCCCAGACGATGCGGTAGTACTCCTGGACCTGCCGCGGGTAGTACACGTTGTCGAAGCGCAGTTTGACCTTGGTCTGGCGTTCACCCTGGCGTACCAGCGACAAGGTCACGCCGCCCAGGTGCTGGTCCATCAGACCGAAGGTGCTTTCGACGTCGAAAATGTCGTCGATGTCGGCGCTCGCCACCTGCCTCCGCTGGCCTGGGTTGGCAGTTCTCGCGGGCTTGTCGAGCAGGTGGGGCGAGTAGCCCTTGGCGGCCGCGTAGGCGCGCAGCGCTTCCTGGCGCAGGCTGTCGCGCTGGTCGGGCGGCATGCCCGGCAACGAGGCGCTGAGATAGCCCGAGGCCCGCTCCATGTTCTGCACCTTGCACTCGAGCGTGGCCAGTGCCACGGTCATCGAATCGAAGACGCGGTTGAAGCTCTTGTCGATCACGCGGTCGCCCTGCGCCATCACGATCTTCTGCCGCTGGTCGTGCCACTCGTTGGTGTCGGGGTTCTTCATCACGTCTTGCATCAGGCGCTGCTTCTCGAGCATCGAGCCCATGCCGGCCGCCGCAATGCTCTGCTGCTGCAGCATCAGTTCGCCGATGTCGGGAACGCGCGTGGCGCAGCCCGCGACGGCGGCAGCTGCCATCAACCCGCCGATCAGCCGTAGTCGCAGGTGCATGCTGGGTGCTCCTTAGAACTGGCTCGCGCGCACCGAATACTCCTTGACCGTCTTGTCGGCATTGAACTTGACGATCACGGTCAGCGAGCGGTACGAGGTCGAGGTGGAGCCCGAGCTGCTGGAGCGGCCGGTGGTCCCGCCGCCGCCGAGCTGCACGCTGGAGAAGAACAGGCCGAGGTTGGCAGCCGCCTGCCAGCCCTCGCTGCGGGCCTGGCGTTCGGTTTCGGTGACCGCGCGCTCGTAGACCCAGACCTCGTTGCCCTCGCCATCGGTGGTCGAGATGTTGGGGCCGCCGAACATCTGAAGCAGCTCGAACTGGGTGGTCTTTTGCCTCTGCACCTGCGAGGTCACGCCGCCGTAGGACAGGCTGCCAGCCGTCGTCGCTGGCGTCGCGGCGGAAGGCGCGGCGGTCGGCGCGGTGCGGTCGGCCGGCGCCGGCTCCAGTGCGCGCAGCCGCGCGCGGGCGAGGCCGGCGAAGGTGCCGTTGGGGAACTGGTCGAGGTAGGCCTTCAGCTCGGCCCCGTTCCTGGTGTCCTTGACCGAGTCCCAGAACTTTCGCTCGTTCGCCCCGGCATCCGCCGCGACGGCGGGCACCGCGGCCGGCGCCTCCGGCGGCACCGCACCGCCGCGAGCACGGAAGTGGAACTCGCCAAGCAGCGAGGTGCTCTCCCACGGTGTCTGGCGGCCGGCGGTTTCGCGCACCACGCCCGCGCGCGTGCGCTGGAACACCTTCAGGATCTCGGTGTCCGCCTCGCGCAGGCTGGCCAACAGGTGTTTGGTGTACATGCCGTTGCGGCCCGTGCCGTCGGCCGCCAGCTCACCCGGCGCGGTGGCGAAGGCCACTAAGCTGCCGCCAGTTGCGGTAACGGGCGCCAGCCCGCGCGCCGCCGAACGGAAGCTGCGCGGGTACGGGTTGTTGCGGCAGGCATCGAGGATCACGATCCGCACGCGCGCCTGCGACTCTTCCATCGTGCGCAGCACATAGTTGACATCGAGCGACAGGTCTTCGGCGTCAGCCTCGCTGCGGATGTCCGCGCCCACCGGCAGCAGGTAGTTGGCGCCGGCCAGCTGCACCCCATGGCCTGCGTAGTAGAACAGGCCGACGTCGGCGCGCCGCAGTTCGGTGGCGAACTCGCGCACCGCCTGGCGCATCGCGCGCGAATCGGCGTCGCGCCGCAGGATGACGCGAAAGCCCGCCTGCTCAAACAGTGCCGCTATGTCCGCCGCGTCGTTCAAGGGGTTGTCCAGCGGCAGGTCGCGGTAGCTCGCATTGCCGATCACCAGCGCGACCCGCTGTTCGGCCGCCGCCGAGGCCGGGCACAGGCACAGCGCGAGCAGCGCCAAGGCCGCCCGCGTCGCGAAGTTGCCGATCAGTCGCCGCCAGCCACTCATGTCATGACCCCGTCGGAAGCCGTCGAACGATAGCGAGGAATGGGGGCCGGTACAACCGTCGGGCAGCGGCACTCTAGGGGCAGCGGCGCTCAGCGCGTGCTGCAAACACCCTGCGGCCCGAGCCGGAAACAGAAGTCGCCGGTCAGGCTGGAGCTCTCCCACGGCACCTGCACGCGGCCGGTTTCCCGCGCGACGGAGAGGCGCACCTGCTTGAACAGCATCTCCACCGGCAGCCCGGGCGCCTGCATCGAGCTCAGCAGGTGCTTGGTGTACAGGCTGTTCTTCTCGCCGGGGTTGTCCAGCGCCACCCCGCCGGGCGCAGTGGAAAACGCGACCATCGAACCCAGCGGCGCGTCCACCGGCGCCAGACCCGCCGGCGTGGCGCCGCGGAACTTCAGGCGCCGCCCGTCAGGGCCGACGATCGCGGCGCCCGAAAACGGGTTGTTGCGGCAGGCATCGAGGATGACGATGTTGATGCCCTGTTGCATCGTGCCGAGGCGGTCGAGCAACTCGTTCAGGTCGGCGCTCTTGCCCGGCACCTCGTCCTCGGCGCGGATTTCGGTGTCCACCGGCAGCAGGTAGTTACGGCCCTTCACCTGCACCCCGTGCCCGGCATAGAAGACCACACGAACCCGCGCGTTGCGGGCCGAGACCGAGAACTGGCGAAAGGCCTCGATCATGTCGCGCAAGGAGGTGTTCTCGCGCAGCACCACCTCGAAGCCGAGCTCACGCAGCGAAGCCGCGACCGCGCGCGCGTCGTTCACTGGATTCTTCAGCGCGCCGACGGCGTAGCTGCTGTTGCCGATCACCAGCGCCACCTGGCGCTCACTGGGCGCTGTGGCAGCGCGTGGCGCGGCCGGAGCGGCGGCCCATACCGGCGCGCCCGCTGCGGCCAGGAGTGCGGCGGCACAGAGCCGACGGCGGGCCGGGGAAATGGGCATGCTGTGCACCTTGTGCGCCTCGCTCAAGGCCATACCGGCAGCGCGTCCACGGTCGCGACCTCGTCGACGATCGGGCTTTGTTTGAGGCGGGAGGTGGCGCTGGCGAGCTGCTCGGCTGAAATGCGCAAGTAGTAGTCGCCGAGCTGGCCTGGGCCGGCGGCCAGGCTGCCATGCACTTCCACCAGCAGCATGCGGATGTCGGCCTCGCGGGCGTCGGTCTTGAAGTTCACTTTCAGGTACGGGCCCTTCTCGACCACGCTGCCCTGGATTGCGCGCAGCTGGGTGCTGTCGTCCTCGCGCTCGCCGACCAGGTGCACGATGACCACCGTCTGCACCGCCAGCACCGCGAGCGCGCCGACAAAGGCGGGGCGCAGCACCGGCTGCGGCAGGATGCCCGAGACCCATTCACCCAGGCGCGCTAGCAGCCCCTTGGGCGCGGCCAGTGTAGCGGCCTGGCGCGGCCGTTTTGCCGGCGGCTTCTCGGCCTGGATGCGCGCCATGGCGCGCTCCAGGCCGACCTCGCTGGACACCGCCGGCACGTCTTCGAGCAGCCGCGATTGCAGCGAGCGCGCCCAGCCCAGCTCGGCCGCGGCGGCCGGGTGTTCGCGCAGGTAGCTGTCGACCCAGGTGCGCTCGGCCTCGGCCAGCGTGCCGTTGACGTAGAAGGGCAGCAGCTCGTCGAATCGGGTTTTCATGGCATCGCTCCGGCGAGGCTGCCGCCGCCTTCGCGCTGCAGCAGCAGCTTGAGGCAGTTCTTCAACTTCTGGCGCGCGTGGAAAAGGCGGGTCTTGACCGTGTTTTCCGGGCAGGCCTGCAGCGCGGCCACCTCGGCCAGGCCCATGCCTTCGTAGAACACCAGGTGCACACATTCGCGGTGTTCGCTCGAGAGCTTTTCCATGCAGTGGCGCACCCCTTCGTGGCGCTGCGCTTGCGCAAGGATCTCGAACGCGCCCGGTTCGTCGCTGGCGACGATTTCGGCCACGTCGGCCAGGTCTTCATGTTGCGCGTCGGGCTTGCGCGAGCGGTAGGCCATCAGCACCTTGTTGCGCGCGATGCCGATCAGCCAGGTGCTGAACTGCGCGTCGCCGCGGAACTTGGCCGGCTGGCGCCAGACTTCGTAGAGGGTGTCGGACACGATTTCTTCTGCCTGTGCGGTGTCGCTGAGTTGCCTCAGCACGTAGGCGTAGAGCCGGCGTGAGAAGGCGCGGTACAACTCGCGAAAGGCGGCCTCGTCGGCGCGCCCGATTCGCTCGAGCAGGCGCAGCACCTCGTCGTTGTCCATGGTTTACGCGCGTGGCCGGCGTGGGATGTGTGAAGTGTTGTCATGGTAATTCGCCTCGAATCGCGCGGGGGGATGAAAAAGCCGGGGGTAAATCGCCGCGGCTCACTCGCCACGGAACTGGACGCGGCGGTTCTCCGCGGCGTGCGGGTTGAGGCTGGCCAGCGGCGCGTACTCGCCCATGCCCACCGCGTGCAGGCGTGTCGACTCCAGGCCATGCGCCATCACCAGGTAGCGCTTGACCACAAGGGCGCGGCGCAGCGACAGGGTTTCGTTGTACTGCTCCGAGCCGGCGGCGTCGGTATGGCCTTCGATCACCACGGTCTGGGCTGCCGGCAGCAGGCGGATGCCTTCGGCCAGCGCGTCGAGCTGGTGGCGCGCGGAGGGCAGGATGTCCGAAGAGTCGAAAGCGAACTGCACCGGCAGCGAGAGTGCCGCGGTGCGCTGGCGCCGGGGCGCTGCGTTGGTGGTGGCAGAGTCGGCTTGCGCCGCGGCAGCCAGGTTGGCCGCTGCGCCGGCGGCGGCCAGCGGCGAGCCTTGGGGCGATGGCGTGGTGTCGTCGAGCAGGCGGATCGAGCGCATCTTGATCACCGGCGCGGCGGGCTGGCCGAGGATCGCGGCCACGTCGCGCGGGTCCACCGCGTCGCCGGCACGGTACTGGCGCACTTCCTGCGCGGTAGCGGCGCCCGCAGCGAGCGCCATCATCAGGGTGAGCAGGGTCAGTCGGCGGGCCATGAGGTTCTCCGGGTTGGGTGGGGACTGCCTTTGAGTTGCGCATCCGCCCGGAGCGGTTCAAGTTTTCTGCGCTGCTGCGTCCGATAGCCGCTCGGCCCCGTCATACGGCTTTGCATTCGATCGCACAAACTCATCGCGATGCCATAAACCGTTCGTCCTGAGGTATCGAAGGGCCGCGCGAGGGCTTCGATACCTCAGCCCGAACGGTTCCTGTGCGATTGAAAGAGAATTGGTATCAGTCGGGATGGCGGCCGGCGCGCGGCTCTGCCTCTGCGCTCGGCGCCGCCGGCCAGGCGCGTTCGCCGGGCGCGCTGCGGATCAGGCAGGTCGCGTTGTTGGTCTCGGCCACATACATCGGCTGGCCCTTGCGGTCGCTGCCGGCCACCTTGAGGCTGTATTTCGTGTTGTCCGCCGGCAGCGCGGCCAGGTTCTCCTCGAACAGCAGGCGGCCGTACTGCCAGCAGCGGATCTGGTAGGGGCCGCCCGGCTTCGCGGGCGCGGCCGCTGCCGGCTTGGGCGGCGGCCTGGTTTCGTTGCTGGGCTCCGCCCTGGGTTTGCTCGCAGGGCCGGTGGTGTTCACGCCGGCCAGTGCGCAAAGCGGGGCCAGCAGCAGCAGCCGCAGCGCGAAGCGCCTGGCGCCTGCCTCGAACCCGGCCTTGGACCCGGGCGCTGGGGGCATGGCTTTACTTGGCTTGTACACGGAAGATCTCCTGGGCGAAGGTGCCACCGGTGGTGGCGGCGAAGGCGGAACGGATCTGCTCCAGCGAGGTCACCGCCAGCGGCTCGAAGTCGACCCCGACCACGGCCTTGGGCAGCGCGGCGAGCACGTCGCGCGGGGTGGCGAAACAGGCAATGGTTTCGGGCAGGCCCTTGGCGTTCATCGTCAGCGCAAAGCGCATCGATCCCGGCAGCAGCAGCGGTTTGGCCGCGGGCACCAGCGAATCCTTGGCAAAGCGGTTCGGGTAGAAGCGGGTGAACTTGGAAGTCTCGTCCTGCAGGTAGCAGACCACATGCGCGTCCCGGCTCGGCCGCACCGAGAGGTTCACTGCCTCGCCGCGCGCAAAACTGGTCTGGTTGGTCGGCGTCGACAGCGCCAGGGCAAGCGGTGCCGCCGCGGCGGCTGCCGCCGCAGCCGGCGCCACCGCCGTTGCCGCCGCTGGCGCCGCAGCAACCGGAACGAACACCGCCGGCTTGGCCGGGGCCGCGATCTTGTTGTGGTCGGCGCCGAGGTAGGCCTTGAAGAAGGCCTCGTCGAGCAGGGCCTTGTTGCTCAGGCCGAGCGCGACACGGTAATTGGAGATGGCTTCGTCGATCGCCGGGTTGAACTCGCCGTCGATCGGGCCGACGTAGAAACCGCGCCGGCGCAACTGGTTCTGGAAGTAGCCGATCAGCTCGACCCGGCTGGCCGCCGCGGCGTAGTACCAGTCGGAGATTTCGAGCTTGATGTCTTCGTTGGTCTCGGCATTCGCGCCCAGGCAGGTCCAGTAGGGCGTCTTGGTCAGCTTGCCCATCAGCTCGATCACCGCCAGTTCCACCAGGCCGCGCAGCGCCTGCGACTGGCCCTCGGATTTGGACAGGCTCATGCTGAAGCTGACGCCGAACTTGTGGTACGCCGCGTCGGCATCGGCGCCGCGGCCGGTTTTCAGGATGACGACCGAATTGCGCGACGTGACCCCGGGCAGGATCGACATGTCGTCGGTGGTCAGCACGCTCAGGTCCAGGCCCATGATCGAGGTTGCGGCGTCGCGCGAGATGCCCAGGTTGATAAAGGGCTGGAAGCCGATGCCGGCGTCCTTCTGGTTGCGGATCACGTTCTCGTCGAACTGCGACACCGAGCCCTTGATGTCGAACTGCGGAATCACTTCGTAGGCGCTCTGGCGCTGCGCCGAGGCCAGGAAGCTGATCACGTTGGTGGCGTCGCGGCCGAAGGCAACGACGCGGATTGCGCGGCTGCGGCGGGTCATGTCCGACACCGCGCTGATCAGCATGTCGCGCGTGCCGGCGTTGACCTTCTTGGTCTGGTCCAGGATGTCCTCGACCAGCATCGACACGTCGCGCACGCCGTAGTCGATCATCAGGTTGTCCATGCAGCGCAGCGCCTGCGAGAAGCCGGTGATCGAGCGGAACGGCGCCACCTCGGGCCCGAGCCGCGCCGTCTGCGTCTGCTCGACAGTTTTCTTCTGCACCTCCATGGTGGCCGAACAGCCGGCGAGCGCGGCACCCACTGCAAGCGCGAGGCCGGAGCGGCGCAGCATCGATGACAACAGGGTTTTCATGGCGTGCAGGTCCTTCGTTTGGCGTCGTTGGGCTTCGTCGGTCTTACTTGCAGCCTTGGCCGGAGACCAGGTTGATCGAGTTGGGCGCGAACACGAATACCTCGCGCGGGGTTGCGCCGATCTGGCCGCCGGTGTTGACATTGCCGATGTTCTGGCTGCCGCACTGGGCGTCAGGCGGCGCAGTGCTGGTGAAGTTGAAATTGGTGGCGGTCTGGCTGTTCTGCTTGGCCTTCTCTTTCATGATCTTGGCCTTGAAGCGCGGGTCGACCTCCTGGCCGGCGAACAAGCCCGCCGCCTGGGCGACCTGGGTGGTCGCGAGCATGGCACCGGCGACGACGATTGCAAACAGCGCGATGGCTTGGCGAGGCGAGAGGTTCATGGCGGGGCTCCTGGGTGCGGCGTGGCGACTCGGGGCGGCTCGGGTCGAGCCGGTGGATTCGAAAGGGACGCCACTGGGTTGCAGCATGCGTCCCGAAGGTTCAAAGAAAAACCGCCGCGGCGGGTAGCACGCGGCGGTGGGTGGGGAGGCTCGCGGCAATCAGTTGACGACGCCGATCTTCTGCTCGGCCACCGCGCCGTTGCCGTTGGCACGGTTGTTGGCGTTGTCGGCGAAGATGTTGACGCGCTGCATCGTGCCGTTGGTTACCTTGCCGATTTCCTGGGTGGCGGTGCTGTCGCCGGTGGCTTGGTTGTGGGCGTTGCGGGCGTTGATGACCACATCGCGCATCAGGCCGTTCTGCACGCTGCCGATTTGCTGCGTGGCAGTGCTGTTCACGCCATTGGCGTGGTTGTGCGCATTGGTGGCGTACACGCGGACGTTGTTCATCGTGCCGCCGGCCAGGGCGCGGCCGATGTCCTGGTGTGCAACCGCGCCGCTGGCCGTCGCCTCGTTGAGCGCGTTGGTCGCTTCGACATACGAGTTGAGGATTCGGCCGCTGCCGAAGGTCACGCCGATATGCTGCAAAGCCCTGGCGCCGGCGACGGTGGCCCGGTTGTTGGCGTTGGTCGCCCGGATGTCGGTGTCGGAGATTTCGCCAGCCATCACGCCAGCAGCCGAAAGGCCGAGGGCAACAACGAGGGCGATTTTCGAGAATGCTTGCATGGTGAACTCCAGAAGTGGTGGATCGAGGGTTGCGGTTTTGGTGGCCTTGCGTGTTTGCGTGCCATCCGAACCTTGAGTTGCGGGCCCGGCGAAAGCGGTTCAAATTAATTGGCGCGGGCCTGAATTCAGGCGGATGCGGTCAGCACGATGACCGCGAGGAACGCGACGAACACGGGCAGCAGCGGCCACAGGTGGTCGTAGGCGTCGGGGGCGGGGCGCTTGGGCTTGAAGGTCGGCGTCATGGGCTTCTCCTGGGAAGTGGCGTGGCAGGGCGGTGCGCCGCGTGCATGTGTTGCGTTGATGCGCGCTGTGCACCGTGCTGCCTGGGTTGCGCCGCCGCCCCAATCGGTTCAAGCCCGGCGTGGCGCGGGTGCGCCAGCTGCCTGTACCAAAGCTAGTTGAGCTTGAACTCGGTCAGCTCGAAGCTGGTGGCCTCGCGCAGCGCGTTGCCGACGCTGGTGGACACCGTGTACTTCACCATGCGCTTCACAGCGGGCGCGTACCAGACCACATATTCGCTGCTCACCGTGGAGCGCGCCGCGCCGCGCAGCGCCAGCTGGCCGCGCAGCACCAGCTTGACGGCGCGAAAGCGCCCCGCGGCGACCACCACTTCTTCCTCGCCTTCCACGCTCACCCGCAACGGCAGCATTACCTGCTCGACCGTGCGCCGCTGCTCGGCCATCGTGCTGCCGCGCCGCAAGGCACCGGCGGCCAGCAGGTAGGGCGCGAACTCGGGCGGCGTCAGGGTCCAGCCGGGCAAGGCATTGAAGCCGGGCTCCAAAGGTACCAGCGTGGTCCGCAGCTTGGCGTCCGAGGTGGTGGTCCAGGTTTCGGCAATGCCGTCGGCGCCGACCGCGTCGACACGCGCGGTGAGGAACAGGTCGCCGAGGCGGAACTGGTCCTGCACCCGGTAGCGCCAGGTGTCGCCGGCGCGCGGCAGGTTTCCCGCGCGCACCGTGCCGGGCCGGCTTTGCGGCTCGGTCGGCGCTGCACCTGGTGGCGCCGCTTGTGGCCCAGCCTGCGGCGAAGTTTGTGGCGCCGTTTGGGGTGCAGCCTGTGCCGGCGCCACCGGGGGCGTGTAGGCGGCCAGCCGGCTGTGCGCCAGCTCGGCAAAGCGCCCGGCGGGGTACTGGCGCAGGTAGGCGCGGTACTCGTCGGCACGGGTCGAGGCCTGGATGCTGTTCCAGAACGCCAGCTCGCCAGCGGCTTCGACATCGGTTGCAGCCGTACCCGCACCCACGCGCGCCGCCGCCACGCCGGGGACAAAGGCGAACTCGCCTTGTAGCGACGAGCTTTCCCAAGGCACCTGCTGCTCGCGGGTGTCGCGCACCACGCCCTCGCGTACCCGCTTGAACACATGTTCCACCGGCAGCCCGGGCGTCAGCAACTGGCGCGCCAGGTGGGTGGCGTACAGGCTGTTGGCTCCGCCACCGCTGTCGGCGGCCAGCTTGCCCGGCGCGGTGGCGAAGGCCAGCAGCGTGCCCACCGGCGCATCCATCTGCGCCAGGCCCTGCGCACTCGGCCCGGCCTTGCCGCTGAACGGGTTGTTGCGGCAGGCGTCGAGGATGACGATGTTGATGCGGCTGCGCGCCGTGGACATGCGACCGAGCATGAAGCCGAGGTCGACGCCGGCCAGCGGTATCTCGTCTTCGCCGCGGATCTCGGCGTCCACCGGGATCAGGTAGTTGCGGTCGCGCAATTGCAGGCCGTGGCCGGCGTAGTACAGCACCGCGATGGTGTTCTCGCCCAGGCGCAGGCCGAACTCGCGCAGCGCGTCGACCAGGCCGCGGCGGTCCAGGTTCTCGCGCACCGAGACAGCAAAACCCGACTGGCGCAGCGACTGCGCGACCAGGCGCGCGTCGTTCACCGGGTTGTCCAGCGGGTCGATGCGGTAGGCCGCATTGCCGATCACCAGCGCGATGCGTTCTTCGGTCACTGCCAGCCCGCGCATGCGCTCGGCGGCGCTCGCCGGCGGCGGCAGCGCGAAGGGCCCGAGCAGCAGCAGCGCTGCCGCCCAGGCTCCTATCAGGCGCGTCGAGATCCTCATGGCGCGCTTTCTAGCATCGACACGAATGCCGCGGTCGGCGGCAGGGCCGCGAAGCAGCGGAATTCGGCGTCCTCGCCGGCATCGCCGCACCACCACAGGCTGCCGGGTGCGGGTGCGGGTGCGGGTGCAGTTGGCGGCGCGTTGCAGCCACCGCATGCGTGCTCGGCCAGCCGCTGGGCGGTGTCGTCCACCGTCAGCGGGTCGACCGCGGGCAGGGCGCTGAGAGCCTGCTCCAGATCGTCGACGCTGAAGTTGGCGTCCAGCGCCTGCCGCGCCGCGGCGTCGAGGGCGCGGAACCAGGCGCGGCTGGCCAGCGCGGCGGCCAAAGAGTGCCCCCAGGCCTCCGCTTCGCGGCTGCCGGCCCCCGAGGGGCCAGGGAAATTCGGGAGCGGCCCGTCATTTGCTTGAGGGTCCACCACCTGCGCGATCGTGAGCGGGAAATGGCGGCCGACGCGGTCCACGCTCGGCATCATCAAGCCGGCCCAGGCGTGTTCGTCGAGCACCTTGGGGCCGACCCAGAAGCGCAGGATCGGCGCCACCAGGTAAACCGCCGGCCAGCGTTCGCCGAGCTGGCCGCGGGCGCCGGCCAGGCCGCGTTGCAGCCAGCGGTCCCAGCGCCGCACGAAGCCAGGGGGCAGGCGGCGTGAGGCGAAGTCGCCCAGGTGCGGCAGCTTGCCGAACCAGCCCGGCGCGGCGAGCGGCGTCACAGGCGCGCCGGGCATTGAAACTGCTCCAGGTCTTGGCGCGAGAACGGGTTGAGCGCGGCCGGGCTCTTGACTTCGAAGCGGGCCTTGCGCCCTTCGACGTCGAACACGAGGAGGGTGCGCTCCGGGCTGGCGCCGGGTTCGCTGCGCACCCGGTCGAGCAGGCGCAGCAGGGCCCACGGGCCTTCGAAAACATGGCCTGGGCCGGCGCCGCCACCGGCCACGGAGAGCTGCACCTGCACCCGGCCGTTGTTGGCTGGTCCACCGCCCGGGCCGGGCCATTGCAGGCTTTGCGGCGCGGCCACGCCGGGGCGGAAGCGCAGCGCCTGGCCATCGACTTCGAGCATGAATTCGGCGATGCCGGGGTCCATGTCGACCAGGCGCCATTCCAGTCGCATGCCGAGCTGGCGCCCGCTGTCGCGGAAGAAGGCGTCGCGTATCGCTTGCGCGCGCTGGAACTGCACCAGGGCCTCGGCGCCTTCGGCACGCGCCGAGCCGCGAAAGCTCCAGGGGCGGGTCGAGGTGTCGACGTGCGGCGACAGGTGGCGCTGGAAGAAGCCGTCGATCAGGCCGCCGGCGCCGAAGGTGCGCGTGAACTCCTCGCGCGAGATTTCCTGGCTGCCGCCGCGGGCCAGCGGGTAGTGGCCGGCGACCACGCGGCTGCAGGCCGCGCCGAGCTCGCTGGCCATTTGGCGCCCCAGCGGTTCGCGCAGCGCGGCGAACACCTGGCTGGAGCTGGCGGCAGCGAGTTGCAGCAACATGCCGCGCACCGGTTCGGGGGCCTGCTGCGCGGCCAGCGCGGTGGCGCGGGTCACGTCGCTGCTCGGCGGCACGAGCTTGCGCTTGACCGCATCGTCGACCGCCAGCAGGTACGCCGACAGCTTGCCCAGCAGGCCTTGCAGCTGCGGCAAGGCTTGGCCGCCGGCGAAGTTGCGCAGGGCTTCGAAACGTGCCTGCACCGGATTCTCGGACGCCGCCGCGGCCGCTGCCGCCGCGCCGAGCGTGGTTTCGCGCGCTGCCGTTTGCAGCAGAGCGGTCAGCGCGGCGTCGGGCCGCGCCAGCAGGCCGGCGAGTTCGGCAGTCGCAGCCAGGCTGTCGGAAGGCACGAGGCGCAAGTCGCCGAGGAAGGCCTCCCATTGCGCGGCGTAGTCGGCGAGGTAGCGGCTCTGCACCTCGTCGATCAGCGCCTTGTGCCCCGCACCATCGGCCGCGAGGCCGTTGGCCGGGCTGGCGCCCGCACCCGGGCCGCCTGCGCCCGCACCGCTTGCGTCGCCTTTTCCGAGCACCCAGGCCTGCTCCTGCGCAAACTGCCGCAGCACCTCCTGCATGCGCTCGCGCAAGGACTGCTGGAACACCGCGCGCGAGTACAAAGCCGGCACGCCGCTGTCCAACGCGCGGCCGCTGGCACGCACAAAGACACGCTGTGCGCCCGGCCCCGCGCCAGCCTCGGCGCCGAAGGGCAGGGTGCCGGGGCCGAGGTCCAACTGCTTGAGCCGCTGGTAGACCCGCTCGGCCAGCGGCACGCCGGACACGAGCTTGCGGGCCTGCGCCACCAGCTGCGGGTCGGCGTTGGAGGGTGCCCCGACCTCGCCACTGGCGAGCAGCTGGTCCAGGTGGCGCCGCAGCGCGTCGCGCTGGGTGGCCGTCAGGTTTTTGGGCAGGCTGGCGTCCCAGTCGGCGAGCAGATAGGCGCGCAAAGCCTGGCGGTCGAAGTTCTTGCCGCCGAACAGCATCAGGTAGGCCTTCAGCGTGTCGTAGATCAGCTCGACATGCTCACGCTCGCCGGCGCGCAGGCGCGCCTCCAGGCGCGCGGCGATGCGCGGCTGGAAGGCTTCGCGCAAGGCGCGCAGGTAGGCGTCATGGGTGGCGCTGGCGAGCATCTCGCCGCGGCCCAGGCCCAGGGCCCAAGGCGTATCGGTGGGCATGGCCAGCCCATCGCCGGGTGCGCCGAACGCCGCGAGCGCGTCAAGCGCCGGCAAGAGCGCCGCCAGTTCGGCCACCGGCGCGCTGCGTGCCCCGGCCACGTCGCGCTCCAGCGCCGGCAGCCGCGAAGCGAGCGCGTCGATGTAGGCGCGGTTGTGCCCATAGGCCTGCCAGGAGAGCGCGGCCACCGCGCTCACGCCGCCGACACTCAAGCCCACCAGCGCCCACTGCAGCAGCGAGCGGCGGCGTTGCCAGCGCAGGTTGGTACCGGCCAGGCCCGACTCCGCGAAGACCAGGTCGCGCAGCAGCCGCGTGACGAAGAAGGTTTTGCCGCTCGGGCGCGCGGTGGGCAGGACGCGGCCGGGCAGCCCCAGGGCCCGCGCCAGGCCGCCGAGCGCGCGGTCCATCGGCCGCCCCTCCTGGGTGGCGCTGGTGAAGTAGACGCCGCGCACCTGCGGCCGCAACTCCGGGCGCAACCCGCCGAGCAGGACCTGGAGGAACTCGAACAGGGTCTGGCGCAGCACGCGCCACTGCTGCGGGAAGGCATAGATCGCGGCGCGGCGTTCGCGGTCGCCCTCGCCGTTGAGGCGGTCGAGCAGACAATCGTTGAGCCGCTTCTCCAACTCGGCGAAGTCGCTGGCCATGCGCAGCTGCGGGCCCTCGCGTGTGGAGTCGGCCTCGTACGGGAAGGTGGTGCCCCAGACCTGCGCGCGCTCGTCCTTGTCGAAGTCGGCGAAGAACTCCATGAAGCTGGCGAGCAGGTCGGTTTTGGTCACCAGCACATAGACCGGAAAGGCCAGCCCCAGGCGCTGGTGCAGCTCTTCGATGCGGTCGCGAAGCTCACCCGCATGGGCGAGCCGGCGTTCCGGGCTCATGCTCAACAGGTCGCTCACGCTCAAGGTGAGCAGCACGCCGTTGATCGGGCGCTGGGGCCGGTAGCGCGCCAGCAGGGCCAGGAAGCCGAACCAGCCGGCGCGGTCGGCCTCGCGGTCGCTGTCGTGCGTGGTGTAGCGGCCAGCGGTGTCGATCAGCACCGCCTCGCTGGCGAACCACCAGTCGCAATTGCGGGTGCCGCCGATGCCACGAACCATGGCCTGGCCGACGCTGGCCGCGAGCGGAAATTCCAGGCCCGAGTTGACCAGTGCGGTGGTTTTGCCCGCACCCGGTGCGCCGATGATGATGTACCAGGGCAGCTGGTAGACGAAGGGGCGGCCCGAGAGCGCCGCGAGCCAGGGGCGCTTCTTGCCGCCGATGCGCGAGCGCCGCAACAGCGCCACCGCCTGCTCGAAGCGCTGCTCGACATCAGCGGCTTCTTCCTCGCCCGCGGCCGCCGCGTGGCCCGCCGCGGCGTCGTCGCCCATCAGGCCTTCCATCAGGCGGCGGTTGCGGCTGGCGGCGGCTGCGGCGCGCCACAACGCCTTGGCGCAGGCCAGCACCAGCAGCAGCGCGATCGCGGCCCAGCGCGCCGGCTCGCCGGCCAGCGGCGCGACGCCGCCGATGGCCAGCATCGGGCCGACGAACCAGAGCAGCGCGCTCGCGGCGAGCACGCCGGCCAGCGCCAGCGGCGCCTTGAGCCAGGGCAGGGTGGTTTTGGGCATCGGCTTGGGCCGGGTCAACTGTTCGGGCGCGGCAGCCGCAGCTCGATCTCGATGCGCCGGTTGCGCGCGCGCGCTGCCGCGTTGTCGTTGGGCAGCAGCGGCTCCACCTCGGCACGGCCTTCGGCGCGCGCGCGGTCCGGGTGCACGCCGGCCTGCACCAACGCCGCGAGCACCGCGCGCGCCCGTTCGTTCGACAGATGCCAATTCGACGGGAAACGCGGCGAGGCCACCGGCGTGTCGTCGGTGTGTCCGATCACTGCCAGCTGGCCCGGCGAGTCCTTCAACAGCCCCGCCAGCCGAACCAGCAGTTCGCGCTGTTGCGGTGCGAGCGCCGCGCTGCCGGCAACGAAGAGCGCATCGGCTGGCAGCGTGACCACCGAGCCCAGGGTCTCGTCGCGCACCTGCAAGGCGCCGCGCGCAAGCTCAGGCAGAAGCAAGGGCGCGAGGCGGGGCGCCGCGGCGGCTTCGCTGCGCTCCACGCGCAGAGCCAGCGGCAGCGCCAGCACCTGGCGGAACACCGGGCGCGCGAGTTGGTCGAGCCGGGCATTGAAGGCCAGGAATATGCCCAGCACGAGCACCGCCGCGAACGCCAGCACCAGCCACGGCGGCAGCACCGACGCCTGGGCATGCTGACGTGCCACCACGCCCTGCCAGCTCGGCGCGAGGCTGCGTGCACGGGCCGCGGTTTCGGCCGGTCGGATTTCTTCCAGCACACGTGCGGCAATCGTGTCGAGCTTGGCGCGGCCGTCCGGCGTGGCCCGGTAGCGGCCTTCGAAGCCGAGCTTCAGGCAGACGTAGAACAGTTCGAGCAGGTCGGCATTGGCCTTGGGGTCCTCGCCCAGACGCTCGAGAAGTTGAAACGCCTTTTCGCCACCCGAGCGCTCTTCATGGAACTCCTGCAGCAGGCTGCGCTCGGCGCTGCCCGAACCCCAGGGCGTCTGCGCGATCGCCTCGTCGACAAAGCTGCAGAGCAGGTAACGCGCAGCGGTGATCTGCGGCCGCGGCACGCCGTTGGCGGCGGCGCGGCTTTCGAACTCGGCGATCCAGGCCAGCAGCTGCCAGCGCAACATCGCCGGGTCGGCGTGCGAGGCGGAACTGCGCAGTTGAGCAACCAGGGCCAGCAGCGTGTCGGCGGCGCCGATCAGCGGGTTGATGCCGGCGACCATGCGTTGCAACTCGACCGCAGCGCTCGGTGCTGCGGCAGGGGCCGCGCCCGGCCGCTTCATTACCACCGTGGCCTGGCCGCCCGGCGCGGGCATCAACGTCGCTTCGAGATCCGCGGCCGGCGCGCGCTCGTCTGGTTTCATGGCTTGGGCCTGGAGCGCGCTGGCGATCGAGCGGACGACCGAGGTTGGCCGATGCCGGGCCGGCTCAGGCGCTGGAGACCGAAGCGTCGCGCAGGAAGTTTTCCCGCTGCGCGTCGCTGTCCAGGCTTTGCGCGACCTGGTTCAGAAATTCGCGCCGGTTCGCGCCGCCCGCGGCCGCCCGCTTGACCACCACGCGCGCCACCGGGCCGAGGTAGCGGGTGAGCAGGCGCGTGGCCTGTTCCAGGTCGGCCGCGGTGAGCGCGCGAGCATCGGCTGGCCCGGCCGGCGGCACGCTGGCGGCATCGGCGGGCATGCCGGCGCGAACCGCCGCGCGCGACGAGCCCGTGACCGCACGGGTGAAGGCTTCGCGGTCCTCGGGCTGGGCGATGCTCTCCAGCAGCGCCTGCGCCAAGGCCTCGATGTTCTTGTGCTGCTGCGCGGCGCGGCGCACCAGCACGCGCGCGACCGGGCCGACGAAGCGCGCCAGTTCGAGCTCCACGCCGTGGAGGATCGGCGCGCTCCAGCCGGTGGGTGGCGGCGTGCTGGGGCCGGGCACCGGCATCGTCTTGGGCAGCGACCCCAGCTCGGGCGGCGCGGGCCGCTGCGCGCGCGCAATGATGGTGGTGTCGGACAGGGTGCTGTTGAGCGGCTGGGCGTACTCGGCCAGGATCGCGGCACGGAACGCGGCCGCACTCTGGTAGCGCTTGTCGGGCGACTTCTCGAGCGCGCGCGCCACCACCGCGTCGTACTGCGGCCAGCGGCGCTGCGAATCGACGCTGGAAGGCGGCGCCGGGTCGTGATAGCAGATGTCGTGCATCACGGCTTCGGCCCGGCCGTGAAACGGCGGCCTGCCGGCGAGCAGGTTGTAGAACAGCACGCCGGCGGAAAAGATGTCCATGCGCTGGTCGACCTCGCCGCCGAGGTAGACCTCCGGCGCGATATAGCCCGGCGTGCCCATGATCACGTTGGTCTTGGTGAAGTCGGTGGCCTCGATGCGCGCGATGCCGAAGTCGGTGAGCTTGATGCGGCCGTTGCCCATCACCAGGATGTTCGCCGGCTTGATGTCGCGGTGCCAGACCGCGTGGGCATGCGCGAACTGCAGGGCGTCGAGCAACTGCGACATGATGCTGACGCAGTCGTGTTCGTCCCAGCTGGCACCGCGCACCATGTATTCGCGCAGGCTGTCGCCTTCGACGTACTCCATCGCGATGTAGGCGTAGCCGCCGTCTTCGCCGTACTCGTAAACCGCGACGATGCCGGGATGGCTCAGCGCACCGGCGGCCTGGGCCTCGCGCCGAAAGCGCGCCGACATGCTCTCGTCGTTGCCGTCGGAGTCGAGCAGTTCCTTGCGTATCGTCTTGATCGCCACCGCGCGTTTGATGTCCGGGTCGTGGCCGCGGTAGACCACGCCCATGGAGCCCTTGCCGGCCACCGCGGTGATCGGGTACTTGCCAAGGCGCTCCGGCATCGTCATGAGAACTAACTCTCCAGCATCTTCATCGCCTGGACCATGCTGGTGCGCATGCGGCCGATGGAGCGTGCGAGCACGCCGATTTCGTCGCTGGAGCGGCGCTTGAACTCCGGTATGTCGAGCTCACCCAGGCTGACGCGGTCGGCGAATTGAGACAGCTTGCCGATCGGCCGGATTACCAGCGCCCACAACATCAGGTTGAGCGCGACGCCGATGGCCACGAATACCGCGGCCACCGAGCTCATGAAAACGGTGAACGCCTGCTTGGCGCGATTGAGCGGCACCTCGGTGGGCACCGAGATGATTTGCGCGGCGATCACATCGTTAAGCACCCAGCCGAAACCGTTGGCAGGGCCGTAGCGTTCGATCATGGTCTTGGGCGCGGCATCGACGGTGCTGTGGCATGGCAGGCAGGACTCGCCTGCGCGCATCGGGCGGGCCACGTAGAACGAGCGCCCGGTCGGCGTTTCGCGGTCGCCGATGATTTCCTTGCTGTCCTTGTTGTTGCGGAACTGGGTGATGATGTCCGACTCCCAGTCGACCGCGCGGTTGCGCGGGTTGGTCGGGTTGAGGGCAGCCTCCTTGTAGCTGTATTCGGTGTGCTTCTTGCGCAGGTCGCTGAAAACCTCGGCGGCCGCATAGGCCGGCAACGACTGCGGCAGGAAGGTGTACTTCATCTGTGTTTGCAGCAAGGGGCCGACCTGGCTGCCGGTGTAGGAGCGCGTCGAGAGCGCGGCGTCCATCAGCAGCCGCGCGTTCTGTGCGATTTCGTCGCGCGCGTTGCGCTCCAGCAGGGCCCAGGAGACATAGCCCGTGGCGGCCAGGCCCAGGGCGAAGACCAGCACGAACACGAAGTTGAACTTCAGCAGCAGTTTCATTGGGCACTCCTCGGCGAGACGGTTCTGACGGTGGGCAGTTGGGCGCGCGGCCGCTGCGTTGCGGCTAGGCGGCCGCGCGCCGTCAGCGTGCTGCGGGCGAAGCCGCAGCGGTGGGCTTGGGCAATGGCGGATCCTTGGGCCGGTACTTCTCGGGAAACAGGATGGGGTCCCACTCGGGGTGAGCGTTCAGGTTGCTCACCAGGGCTTGCCGGAACGCCGGCTCCTGGGCCTTGGCGCGCCAGCGCTGCATCAGCGGGCGGCGTATCGAGGGTTCGGACTGCAGCCAGGGCGCCACGTCGGCATAGGCAAAAGCCGGAGCGTCCTTGGCCTGCACCGCGCGCTCGCGAAAGCGGTCGATGCGGCGCGGCAGCGAATCGCGAAAACTGCGTGGCATGTCGGCGGCAAAGGGCGGCGAGGCGGCCGCGGCGACGGTGCCGCGCGCCGGAAACTTGCGCTGGTAGTAGTCGCCTGCCTTGAGCGTGAGTGCCGCGGTCTCGCTGCCGGCACGTTGCCGCTCCACCAGGCGCACGCCGCCGCTCTCCAGGAACAGTTCGGCCGCGGCGGGCGTGGCGCGCAATACCACCACCGATGGGCTGGGCGGCATGTCGAAGAGGGGGGATCGAAGCTCGAAGCCGGGCGCCAGCGCAGCCTCTTGTTTGGCGCGGGTCAGCTTGACCCAGCCTTCCAGCACATGCATCCATCGCTCGGGCTTTTGACGCGGCCCCGACGCATTGAACATGACCCGCGTCGCGGGGCCGAACTGGGCCACCGACTGGTCGGCCAGTTCGAGTTGAACAAAAGTTGCGGGAGCGGTTTCCACGATGTCGCCCGCCGCCAGCCGCACGCCTTCGGCCGCATGCACACGCCCGTTGCCGCGGTAGAGCAGGGCCTGCCCCTCCAGAATCGTGATCGCACCCAGGCCTTCGGCTGTGGCCATGAGCGGCGCCGCCATCAGTACTGCCAGAAGCAATGAGCGCATGAGCCCTTCCAGTTCGCTTGGGTGCACGCCGGCACGAGCGCGTGCGCTCGAAACCTCGAACCTGCAAAATGTACAAAAATGTCGGGCGATCAGATATCCGCTTCATAGGGGGTAACGCTTGGTTGGTGGGCGAGGCTGGAGGGCACGGACCTTGGCTTTAGCGCATTTCGCCGATCGACGGTCTCACTAGGTTGCCTAGGCCAAAGGAGCGGTTCAAATGATTGCGATCCGTCTTGTCTCCCCGGCTGCCGCGGCGCTCAGCAGGCCGCTGGAGGCGGTGTTCGGCGAGGCGGGCGGGGACATCGGCCGCGCCCCGGAATGCACCCTGGTGCTGCCCGACCCGGAGCGGCGCATCTCGCGCAAGCATCTGCAAGTGGCTTGCCGCGACGGCGCCTATTTCCTGCGCCTGATCAGCACCAACCTGTTGGTCGAGCTCGACGGTGTTCCCTTGGCCCCGGGCGCCGAGTTCGCGCTGCATCCCGGCGCACAGGTTCGCATCGGGCCGTTTTTGCTGCTGGCCGAAGACCGGCCCGTGGCGGGGCATGCGCCAGGGGCCAGGCCGAGTTTGGACCTAAAGCGCGCGGACGCCGTCCCCCGTGCGGAGGATCCGCTCGGCCTGTTGAGCGCGGCAGAGCGCTCGAAGCGGCCGAGCGTGTTCCACGACCTGCTGCATCCGGTTGCGGACGAACCCGCCGCCGGCGCGCCCGAGCAGCGGCCCGCAGCGCAGGAGCTTGATCTCGAGATCGGCGAGCCGACGGGGGCGAATGCGGTTCCGGCGCCCGCTGCGGCTCTGCTCGCCCCGGCGCCGGCGGAAGCCCTGGTCGAGGCCTTGTACGCCGGGCTCCAGATTGCCGCACCCGAACCGGCGACGCGCTCGGCCGCGCAGGCGGAACTGATCGGCGCGCTGCTGCGTGCCGCGGTCGGGGGCACGCTGGACCTGCTGGCCACGCGCGCGATTGCCAAGCGCGAGTTGGGTGCCAGCCAGACCATGATCCAGACGCACCAGAACAACCCTCTGAAATTTGCGGCCGACACCAACGCCGCGCTGGCCCAATTGCTCGGGCCGCGCCGGCGCGGCTTCGTGCCCCCATTGACCGCGATGCACGACGCATTCGACGACCTGCGCGCGCATGAGGTGGCGCTGCTGGCCGGCATGCGCGCCGCCCTGGAAGCGGTGCTGGAGCGCTTCGACCCGCGGGCGCTCGAAGCCGGCCTGGCCGACCACGGTGTCTGGGACAAGCTGCGCCTCGCGAACCACAAGGCGAGCTTGTGGGACCGTTTTGTCGAGCAGCACGGCGAGATCGTGCGCGAGATCGAAGGCAACTTCGACTCCACCTTCGCGGGCGCCTTCCTGGCTGCCTACGAGGCCCAACTGGCCCGCCTGTCGCGGCCTGCCTAGGGCCAAACCCCGGCGCGGTTCCGACCCAAAGCCCGACAGCCTCCTAGGCACCAAACCCTAGAAAGTATCGGCCTGCATGACCCCGCGTCGGGCCGGCTGGGGCCAAAATAGCACGATCGTTCGTTTTACTGGCTCGCCAGCGCCGACGTGACTGCCACCCACCCACACCCACCACCCAGCTCGCGAGCCGCGGAAAGCGCCGGCCCGGTCGCCAAGCCCGCCGGCAGGACAGCGCCGCAAAGGAGCCCATTGATGCGCCATGCGAAAGGCCAGCAAAAGGGCCAGCAGAAGGGCCAGCAAACCCGCGCCGCGATTCTCGACGCCGCGCTCGGCCTGGCCTCTCACGTTGGCCTTGAAGGCTTGTCGATCGGTGCGCTGGCCGAGGTGACGCAGATGAGCAAGTCCGGCGTCTTCGCCCATTTCGGCTCGCGCGAGGAGTTGCAGATCTCGGTCATCCGCGAGTACCACGCGCGCTTCGAGGAAGAGGTGTTTTTCCCCGCGGTGCAGCAAACCCGTGGCGTGCCGCGGCTGCGCGCGCTGTTCGAGCGCTGGGTCAAGCGGGTCTCGGTGGAGCTCGACTCGGGCTGCATCTACATCAGCGGTGCAGTCGAGTTCGACGACCGGCCCGGCCCGGTGCGCGACGCACTCGCCAGCATGGTGCGCGCCTGGCACGCAGCGCTGGCACGCGCGATCCGCCTGGCCATCGACGAAGGCCATTTGCGCCCCGACACTGACGCCGAGCAGATGTTGTTCGAGCTGCACGGGCTGATCCTCGCGCTGCACCACGACGCCCGTTTTCTGCGCCTGCCCGGCGCGCTGGACCGCGCCCGTTTGGGCTTCGAGCGCATCGTCGGCCACTACGCCACCGCGCAGGCGCCGCAGGCGCAAGGGGCGGCGAAAAAGTCTGCGCCCGCTGCCGCCGCCAAGGCGCCGAGTAAGCGCCTCGCCCGCCCTGCCGACTGATCTCACAACTCGGCTTCCGCGCTGGCGAACAGACGCAACCGACGACGCAACCCACAACGCATCCGATTCCGCCACCGATTCCGCCCCCGCTTCCTTCCATCCGCATCGCCAACCCACGGCCAGGAGCTTTCCCATGCCCCAGTACACCCCCCCGCTGCGCGACATGCAGTTCGTGATGCACGACTTGCTCGGCGCCGTTGCTGAACTCAAGGCGCTGCCGCCGCATGCCGAGATCGACGCCGCCACCATCGACGCGGTGCTCGAAGAGGGCGGCAAGTTCGCCGCCGAGGTGCTGTTCCCGCTCAACCTGAGCGGCGACCAGGAAGGCTGCATCCTGGACAAGGCGACGCACGAGGTGCGCACGCCCAAGGGTTTCAAGGAGGCCTATGCCAAGTTCATCGAAGGCGGCTGGAGTTCGGTCTCGTCCGACCCGGCCTACGGCGGCCAGGGCCTGCCGCACCTGGTGAGCCAGTGTTTCAACGAGATGATGAACTCGGCCAACCAGGCCTGGGCGATGTATCCCGGCCTCTCGCACGGCGCCTACGCCTGCCTGCACCACCATGGCTCGGACACGCAGAAGGCGCTCTACCTGCCCAAGCTCACCAGCGGCGAGTGGACCGGCACCATGTGCCTGACCGAGCCCCATTGCGGCACCGACCTCGGCCTCTTGCGCACCAAGGCCGAGCCGATCGTCGACGGTTCGGCCGATGGCAGCCACAAGCTCAGCGGCCAGAAGATTTTCATCTCGGCCGGCGAACACGACCTCGCCGAGAACATCCTGCACCTGGTGCTGGCACGCCTGCCCGACGCGCCCGCGGGCAGCAAGGGCATCTCGCTGTTCGTGGTGCCGAAGTTCATCGCCAATGCCGACGGCACGCTCGGCGCGCGCAACCCGATCTTCTGCGGTGCGCTGGAACACAAGATGGGCATCCACGGCAACGCCACCGCGCAGCTCAACCTCGACGGTGCCGTCGGCACGCTGGTGGGCCAGCCCAACAAGGGCCTGCCGGCGATGTTCGTGATGATGAACGCAGCGCGGCTGGGCGTGGGCAACCAGTCCCTCGGCCTGACCGAGGTGGCCTACCAGAACGCGGTGGCCTATGCCAGGGACCGCCTGCAAATGCGCAGCCTCTCGGGCCCGAAGGCGCCGGACAAACCCGCCGACCCGATCATCGTGCACCCCGACGTGCGCAAGATGCTGCTCACCGCCCGCGCCTACGCCGAAGGCGGCCGCGCGCTGGCGATGCACACCGTGCTGCTGCTGGACAAGGAGGTGAGCCACCCGGACGAAGCGGTGCGCAAGGAATGCGCCGACGAGGTCTCGCTGCTCACCCCGATCATCAAGGCCTTCTTCACCGACAACGCCTGGATCGCCACCTCACACTGCATGCAGGTCTTCGGCGGCCATGGCTACATCACCGAATGGGGCATGGAGCAGTATGTGCGCGACGCCCGCATCAACATGATTTACGAGGGCACCAACACGATCCAGTCGCTCGACCTGCTCGGGCGCAAGGTGCTCGGCGACAACGGCGCCAAGCTCAAGAAGTTCGGCAAACGCATCGCCCAGTTCGTCGAGGACGAAGGCACCAACGAGGCGATGCAGGAATTTGTCAACCCGCTGGCCGACCTCGGCGACAAGGTCACCAAGCTGACCACCGAACTCGGCATGAAGGCTTTTGGCAATGCCGACGAAGTCGGCGCCGCGGCGGTGGACTACCTGCGTGTGGTGGGCCACCTGGTGTTTGCGTACTTCTGGGCCCGCATGGCCAAGATCGCGCTGGAAAAACAAGGCTCGGGCGACCCGTTCTACACCGCCAAGCTGGCCACTGCGCGTTTCTATTTCGCCAAGCTGCTGCCCGAAACCGCGGGCCTGATCCGCACCGCGCGATCCGGCGTCGCGCCGCTGATGGCGATGGACGAAGCCCTGTTCTGACCCGACATCCCAACCCACAAGGAGCCCACCGATGAAGCGACTCACCCTCACCCTGATTCTCGCAGCCGCCTGCTGCACCGCGTTCGCGCAGGGCAGCCCCGCGGGCCTGTGGAAGTCGATCGACGACGAGACCAAGAAGGAGAAGTCCCTGATCCGCTTGACCGAAAGCGGCGGCGTGTTCACCGGCAAGATCGAGCGTCTGCTCGACCCGGCGAGCAAGCCCGACGCGGTTTGCGACAAGTGCAGCGACGAGCGCAAGGACAAGCCGATCCTGGGCATGACCATCGTGCGCAACGTGAAACAAAGCGCCGACGACAAGGCGCTCTGGGACGGCGGCGACATCACCGACCCGAACAACGGCAAGGTCTACAAGGTGCGCATGAAAACGCCCGACGGCGGCAAGACGCTCGAGGTGCGCGGCTACATCGGCGCGCCGCTGCTCGGCCGTACCCAAACCTGGATTCGCGTCGAGTGACGCGAAAGGAGAATCAATTGAATCGCTTCAATGTCCGCAAGGTGGCCGTGCTCGGCGCCGGTGTGATGGGCGCGCAGATTGCCGCGCACCTGGTCAACATGAAGGTGCCGGTGGTGCTGTTCGACCTGCCCGCGAAGGAAGGCCCGAAGAACGGGGTGGTTTCCAAGGCCATCGAGGGCCTGAAGAAGCTCAAGCCCGCGCCGCTCGGGGTCAACGACGACGCGGTGCTGATCGAGCAGGCCAACTACGAAGAGCACAGCGAACTGCTGCGCGGCTGCGACCTGATCATCGAAGCGATTGCCGAGCGCATGGACTGGAAGCTCGATCTCTACAGGAGGATCGCGCCCTTCCTGGCGCCGCATGCGATCGTGGCGAGCAACACCTCGGGGCTGTCGATCACCCAGTTGGCCGAGGCGCTGCCCGAAGAAATCAAGCCGCGTTTTTGCGGTATCCATTTTTTCAACCCGCCGCGCTACATGTATTTGGTCGAGCTGATTCCGACGCCGGCCACCCGCCCCGAGATCCTCGACCAGTTGGAGAGCTTCGTCACCACCACCGTCGGCAAGGGCGTGGTGCGCGCCAAGGACACGCCGAACTTCATCGCCAACCGGGTCGGCATCGCCGGCATGCTGGCCACGATCCACGAAGCCGCGAAGTTCGGGCTGAGTTATGACGTAGTCGACGACCTCACCGGCAAGAAGATGGGCCGCGCGAGTTCGGGCACCTTCCGCACCGCGGACGTGGTCGGCCTGGACACGATGGCGCATGTGATCAAGACCCTGCAGGACAACCTCCAGAACGACCCGTTCTTTCCGAGCTACGCCACGCCGCCGGTGCTCAGCGCCTTGATCAAGGCCGGCGCGCTCGGCCAGAAAACAGGCGCCGGTTTCTTCAAGAAGGTGGGCAAGGACATCCTGCGTCTCGACCCGGCCAAGCAGGACTATGTCCAGGGCGGCGGCAAAGCCGACGAGATCGTTGGCCGCATGTTGAAGAAGCCCGCGCCGGAGCGGCTGAAACTGCTGCGCGAATCGAGCAACCCGCAGGCGCAGTTTGTCTGGGCGATCCTGCGCGACTCGTTCCACTACTGCGCGCTGCACCTGGCCGATGTTGCCGACAGCGCCCGTGACATCGACTTCGCGATGCGCTGGGGCTTCGGCATGAGCCAGGGCCCGTTTGAGCTCTGGCAGGCCGCCGGCTGGGCGCAGGTGGCCGGCTGGGTCAAGGAGGACATCGACGCCGGCAAGGCGCTGTGCAAGGCGCCGCTGCCGGGCTGGGTGTTCGACGGCCCGGTGGCCACCAACGCCGGCGTGCACGCGCCCGAGGGCTCGTGGAGCGCGAGCCAGCGCAAGTTCATCCCGCGCAGCACGCTTGGCGTTTACCAACGCCAGCCCTTCCCCGAGAGCGTGCTCGGCAGCGGCGCGGCCGAGCCCCTGAAGAGCGGCAGCGAAGAGTTCCGCAATGACGAGGTCCGCGTCTGGAGCCTCGACGGCGAGGTGCTGATCGCCTCGATCACCGCCAAGCTGCACCTGATTTCGCCGACGGTGACCGAGGGCTTGCTCAAGGCGGTCGAGATTGCCGAGAGCAAATACAAAGGTCTCGTGATCTGGTCGCCCGACGATGTGTTCTCCGCCGGCGCCAACCTCGAAGCGTTGCTGCCGGTGTTCATGAAGCTCGGCGGCAAGGGCATCGCGCCCGAAGAGAAGAAGCTGCAGGACATGATGCTGCGCCTGCGCTATGCGGCGGTGCCGGTGGTCAGTGCGATGCGCGGCATTGCGCTCGGCGGCGGTTGCGAGATCGCGGTGCACAGCGCCAAGCGTGTCGCGGCGATGGAGACCTATTTCGGCCTGGTCGAAGTGGGCGTCGGCCTGATCCCGGGTGGCGGCGGCCTCGCCTACATCGCACGCCGCGCGGCGGAGGGTGCCGCCGAAGCGCCCGGCACCGATTTGCTCGCCTACATCAAGGACGGTTTCACCGCCGCGGCCACCGCCCGGGTGGGCACCAGCGCGATCGAGAGCCGCCAGCTCGGCTACCTGCTCTGGAGCGACACCATCGTGGCCAACAAGGACGAGCTGCTGCATGTGGCCTGCGCCGAAGCCAAGGCGATGTTCGAAGCCGGCTGGCGCGCGCCGCTGAAGCGCTTGTTCCCGGTGGCCGGGCGTTCGGGCATCGCGACGATCAAGGC
>JANNGZ010000061.1:0-2404 GCA_031404155.1 Burkholderiales bacterium | reverse complement strand
CAGGCGGCGCTGAACACGCTGATGCAAGGCCGCACCACGCTCGTGATTGCGCACCGCCTCTCGACCATCGAACATGCCGACCGCGTGGTGGCGATGGACGCCGGCCGCATCGTCGAACAAGGCACCCATGCCGAGTTGCTCGCGCTCGGCGGCCTGTATGCACGCCTGCATGCAATGCAATTTCGCGTCTGATTTGCCGAAGGAGCCCCGTTGCCATGAACGCCCCCATCTCCCGCTACCCGGTGCCCGAGCTGAAGGACCTGCCCGAGGACATCCGCGCCCGCATCCTCGAGGTGCAGGAAAAGGCCGGCTTCGTGCCCAACGTGTTCCTGGCGCTGGCGCACCGGCCGGCGGAGTGGCGTGCGTTCGTGGCCTACCACGACGCGCTGATGCTCAAGGACGCGGGCTCACTGACCAAGGGCGACCGCGAGATGATCGTGGTGGCCACCTCCGCCGCGAACCATTGCCTCTACTGCGTGGTGGCGCATGGCGCAATCCTGCGCATCTATGAGAAAAAACCGCTGGTGGCCGACCAGGTGGCGGTGAACCCGCTGAAGGCGGACATCACGCCGCGCCAGCGCGCGATGCTCGAATTTGCGCTGAAGGTCTGCCTGCACTCCAACGAGGTCGACGAAAGCGACTTCGAGGCCCTGCGCGCGCACGGCTTCGACGATGAAGACACCTGGGACATCGCCGCGATCACCGCCTTCTTCGGCATGTCGAACCGGCTGGCCAATGTCACCGGCATGCGGCCGAACGACGAGTTCTATTTGATGGGGCGGGTGCCGAAGGCCAAGCCTTGATGACGCCCTGCCGGGTCAAGGGGGAGTGACCTCTTCGCTCCCCGCGTCCAGCTCCAACGCCGTCAACCACAGCCGCAGATCAAACTCGAGCTGGTGGTACGCCGGCTCCATGTGGGTGCACAGCGCGTAGAACGCCTTGTCGTGCTCGCGCTCCTTCAGGTGCGCCAGCTCATGCACCACGATCATTTTCAGAAACGGTGCCGGCGCCTGTTTGAACAAGCTCGCGACCCGGATCTCGCGCTTGGCCTTGAGCTTGTTGCCCTGCACGCGTGACACGCTGGTGTGCGTGCCGAGCGCGTTGCGGATGATGTGCAGCCGGTTGTCGTAGGCCACCTTGGCCAGCGGCGGCGCGCTGCGCATGAAGCGGCTCTTCAGCGCGCCCACGTAGTCCACCAGCGCGCGGTCGCTGCGCACCTCGTGCGCTTCGGGGTAACGCTCGCGCAGGCTCGCCCCCAGGCGGCCGCTATCGATCAGCGGTTTGACCTGGGCCAGCAGCTCCGGCGCATAACCGGCCAGGTAATTCGTCGAGATTGGCTTCACCGCCTGCCCGTTCAACGCCTGCCCGCACGGGCCAGCACCAACAGCAGGTTGTTGGCCGGCATCGCCACCCGTTCGCTCAAACCCAAGCCCACCAACTCGGCCTGCCGCAGCACATCTTCCAGGCGGCGCAGGCCCCACGCCGCATTGCGTGCGCGCAGGTCGGCGTCGAAGGCCAGGTTGCTCGGCGCTGTCGCCAGCGCGTCTTCGATGTAGGGGCCATACAGCAGCAAGAGCCCGCGCGAGGACAGGCACTGCGCGGCGCCCTGCATCAGCGCGGCACAGGTGGCCCAGGGCGAGATGTGGAGCAGGTTGGCGCAGAAGATCGCGTCGACATTCGGGGGCGCCCACTTCCACGGCTCATCGGCAAGCAGGTCCAGGTGCAGCGGCGGCAGCACGTTGGCCAAACCCTCGCACCAGGCGCTGATCGAGGCGAGCGAACGGGCGTCGCCATCGCTCGGCTGCCAGCGCCAGCCCGGCAACAGGCCTGCGAAGAAGGCTGCGTGCTGGCCGGTGCCGCTGGCGATTTCCAGCGCCAGGCCTTGCAACGGCAACAGGCGTTGCAGCTCGGCGAGAATCGGGCCCTGGTTGCGTTCGGCCGCGGGGCTGTGGCGGCGCGCTTCGGCGGTCATCGGCTGAAGGTCATCGGCTGAACATCATGGGCTGAACGCCATGCGTTGCAGGCGCGCCGCTTCCTCGTCGCGGGCGTCGTCGATCTCGCGCATCACCTGGCGCAGGTCCACCGCGCCGGCCTTGTGCTCGTAGCGCCCACTGAGCACCGAGCCGGGTTGCAGCAGGCCGCGCTCGAACAGCGCCCACATCTCGGGCCCGTACTGCGTGTGCCGCAGCTCCGGCGCGAAGCGGCCGAAGAAGTGGCGCAGGTTGCCCACGTCGCGCAGCAGCATGCGCTGCGCGTGGTTGTTGCCGGTGGCATCCACCGCCTGCGGCAGGTCGATGATCACCGGCCCGTCGGCGGCGAGCAGGACGTTGAACTCCGACAGGTCGCCGTGGATCACGCCCGCACACAGCATGCGCACCACCTCTTTGATGAGCGTGGCGTGGTG